>JAGZWV010000040.1 GCA_018378775.1 Collinsella sp.
GCAGGCCCTTGCCTGCATCGCCGGTGGCAAGCACGTCATCGTCGAGAAACCCTTCTGCGCCACCGAAGCGCAGGCGCTGGAAGTCTTCCGCGCCGCCGAGGCAGCAGGCGTCGTGGCCCTCGAGGCCATGCGTCCCCTCCACGATCCCGCCTTCCACGCCATCGAGGACGCCCTGGGCGAGATCGCCCCCATCCGCCGCGCCTCATTGCGCTTTGGCAAGTATTCCTCGCGCTACAACGAGATTCTCGCGGGACGCGCCACCAATATCTTCGACTGCAATATGGCATCGGGTTCCCTCATGGACATTGGCGTCTACGCCGTCGAGCCCATGGTCGAGATTTTCGGCATGCCCTCCGGCCTTACGAGCATGACTACTCTGCTCGACCCCACCACGCGACAGCTCACGCACGGCCCCATCGACGGCTGCGGTTCCATCCTCGCCAGCTATGGCGGAGGCCGCATCTCCGTCGAGCTCGCGCACTCCAAAATTACGAATGACCTACTGCCCTCGCAGATCGAAGGCGAGCGTGGCACTATCCAGATTGACCATCTGTCAACGCCCCGCAACGTCCGCATCGACTATCGCGGCGACGTCGTACGCGGCTCGGCGACCGAGGCGCCGCGCGAACAGGGCGACAACGGCCGCGTGCTCGACCTGCCCAAATCGAGCAACACCATGGAATACGAACTCACAGACTTTATCACCGCCATCGGCGGCATCGATAACGTCAAGGAAGAGATTTGGGAGACCCCGGCGGGACGCCACGAGCTTGGCCACTACCGCGATGTCACGCTCGTCTCACTACGCATCATGGATGCCGTGCGTCAGCAGGCCGGCATAACCTTCCCGGCCGACGCAGGCAAGCAGGCATAGCGATGGGCCTCTTCGATACGTTCTTCTCCAGCGTCACCGGCGGCAGTCGAGAGCCTCAAAAACCGTCAAACGTCGAGCTCGAGCTGCGCCGCAGGCTTACCGTGCTTGCAAGCGACGAGGCCACTCAAGACACTCCCCTGCGTTATTTCCTGCGCTGGGCGGGGCAAGTCCAAGGCGTTGGTTTTCGCTTTACCAACACCAACCTCGCGCAGGCACGCGCACTCA
This sequence comes from Collinsella sp., assembly GCA_018378775.1. Taxonomy (GTDB): domain Bacteria; phylum Actinomycetota; class Coriobacteriia; order Coriobacteriales; family Coriobacteriaceae; genus Collinsella. Next base: position 1,100 of record JAGZWV010000040.1, read on the forward strand.
CCGGCTGGGTGCGTAACATGGAAGACGGCTCAGTCGAGATGGAGATACAGGGAGCTCCGGCAGACATCCTATCTCATCTCGAGGCACTTCATGCCTCCTACGAGCGCATGGGAACGCGTTTTCGCCTTGTAGATGCCCAGGCCCGAGCCCCACTTGCCAATGAAGACGGTTTCAGTCCTCATTATTAGTATTGTGTGCTAAATACGGTATCATTTACCTACGACCGTTGATAGAAAAGAGGCGAGGCGCATGGCGGTGCAAAGAAGGAATACCAAGCAGCGAAAGCTGGTTCTTGACGCCGTGCGCCAAAGCTACAACCATCCCACCGCCGACGAAATCTACAACGTCGTGCGCGCGCAGGATGACAAAATCAGCCGCGGTACGGTCTACCGCAACCTCAATCTCTTGGCCGACGCCGGCGAGATCCTCTCCATCAAGACGCCGGGCGGCAGCCGTTTCGATCGCACGATCGAGCCGCACGCACATATCATCTGCACCTCATGCAGCCGCGTCATCGACGTACCGCTCCCCTTCGATGCCCAGCTCGACGCCAAAGCGTCCGAGCAAATCGGCTGGCACGTCACGTCGCACTACACCATCTTCGAGGGTCTCTGCCCCGACTGCCGGTAGATGTTTGGAACATGCCTTAAAATCCACCTTTCCGCACTTTGCAGCAAAAAGTAGATTCCTAGACATGTCCCAAATGTCTACTCAGCAAGTAGACGACGCAGCTCTTCTTCGACCGTGCGCACGTAGCGGACGCGGTCGTTAATGCCACGCATAGAGGAGTTGCAGCTCTCCATCAGATAGGGATGGCCCACGACGTTGAGCATGTCGCGATCGTTCTCATTGTCGCCAAACGCCATCATCTCATCGGGCGAAATACCCAGGGCACGACCGTAATCGGCAAGCGCGGAGCCCTTGCCCGAACCGAAACCGATAAAGTCCGTCCATTCGGTTCCCGACGTCATCACGTCAACACGGTCGCTAAAGAGGCGCTCAAAATACTCCAGGGCCGCCGGCTGATCCACCTCGGGCGTCTGGAAGGCAATCTTAATGACGTCCTCGTCGATGTCCTCGGGGCGGGCGACCACCGCCACATCGCAGTGGACCTCATAGCGCAAATGATCGACGAACGCATCGTTGCCGCTCATGGTGTAGAGGTGTCCCTCACACGAAAGGGTCACGTCGGCATGGGGATACGCAACCACGGCATTCGCGATATCCATAGCAAGGCTACGCTCCATGGAACGCTTGACAACGGCACGTCCCTCGCTCATCACCAGGGCTCCGTTTTCGCATACATAGGCGAGCTCATCGGCCACCGGGGCAAACAGATAGCGCAAGCTCGCATATTGACGGCCGCTCGCCGGCATAAACACGATACCGCGACGATGCAGCTCATCGATGAGCTCAAAGGCCTCGGAACGCGGCTCGCGCTCCCCCGGATGCAGCAACGTGCCGTCCAAATCGCATGCAATCAGCTTGATTCCTTCAAGACCCATATGCTCCCCCACAGCATCTCATCAACAGAAAGGCGGACTTTGAATAGTTGTCTCTCAAAGTCCGCCTTACTTATACGCACGTTAACCGCGCGCCTTCTTTACGATCGTAAAGTCTGGTGCCATACTCACAACGGCATCCGCCGCACTCGACGCAAAGCGCCGGTCCGAATCGAGTTCACGGGTAACCGTCGAGAGCCGAACGCCCTCGACGCCCCGGAGCATGCGGCCCAAAACAGGCTGCACCGGCGTATACATGCGCACGGTATACTCGTCCGAATCGCCTCGAAAAAGCGGCGCATGCATATTGCCGATCTCCCAGCACGCATGCGCGAGCGCAATCGGGTCCATGCGGTCAACTTCGACCAAATAAACCTCGGCGCTGCGCAGGCGCACGACAACCGCCACGGGCACCACGCCCGAACGGTCGACGGCGAGCACGTCGCCGTCGACAAAACGACCGCCGTCGGCAGTATCCAGCCGAACATCGACCGTGCGCCCCAGCTCCGTCACGCCCACAAACGCGCATACATCAGCCTGGTCCCAATCGAGCAGTAGCTCGTCAACTTCAAAGACGCCGCCCAGCTTCCGGCGAAGCAGAAGTTCATAGGACGGATCGTTGAGATTTCCCAAGCATGTCGTCGAAACCAAGCGCTCAGGCATGCTCTAACCCTCGACCTCGACGAGCTCGATATCAAAGTTGAGGTCCTTGCCGGCAAGCTCGTGGTTGGCATCGAGCGTCACAGCCTCGGGCGTTACGTCGATGACGACGGCGGGGACAGGCATGCCGCTCGGCGTGGACAGGAAGAGCTTCATGCCCTTCTCGATCTGCTCGATGTTGGGAACCTGCTCGGCCGGGAAGGTAATAACCATCTCGGGATTGTGCTCGCCGTAGGCATCGGCAGCAGGAATGTGCACGGTCTTCTTCTCGCCCACCTGCATGTCGACAACAGCGGCGTCGAAGCCCTTGATCATCTGACCGGCGCCGCAGGTGAACTCCAGCGGCTCGCCGCGATCGTAGGAGCTATCGAACTGCGTGCCGTCGTCGAGCGTGCCGCGATAATGAGTCTTGACCTTCTTGCCCTGGTTGGACATGGTAACCTCCGTGATAAGGGCGGCGCACAACGCGGGCCGCCGTGAACATATGGCGCTAACTATACCCTAGTCATACAATTCAATGACAGTTTGCAAAGAAACGCTGCAACCGGAGGAACCATGGCATATCCCGTATTTGACCTACACTGCGACACCGCCGACCGCATCGGCTGGGCCACGCTCGATCTCGACCTGCGCTTTACCGCCGGCACCGACGGTTATTTCCCCGGCGACGAAACGCATCCGCAAGATTTCGACCTCATCGAGGGCAACGCCTGCGCCATCTCGCTCGCAAAGATCGGCAACACGCCATGGGCACAGTGCTTCGCCACGTTTGTCCCCGATGAGATTCCCACCGCCCACGCCGCGCGCTTCCAGGCGCAGATCATGGCGCATATGAGCGGCCAGGCAATGCTCAACCACGACCGCATGGTCAACGTACGCAGCGCGGCAGACATTCGCCCCGCGCTCAAAGACGGCAAGGTCGCCTGCATCCACACCATCGAAAACGCCACGTTCTTTGCCGAGGACCCCGCGCTGATCGAGGTGCTCAAGAGCTTGGGCGTACTCATGTCATCGCTCAGCTGGAATGCGCAGGGACCGCTCGCGAGCGGACACGATACCCACGCCGGCCTCACCGCCGCCGGCATCGAGGCACTTACGCAGATGGAGCACGCCGGCATGGTGCTTGACGTCTCCCACCTCAACGATGAGTGCTTTGACGAGGTTGTCGCCCACGCCACACGTCCCTTCGTCGCCAGCCACTCCAACTCTCGTGCAGTTTGCGGCGTTAAGCGCAACCTCACCGACGACCAGTTCCGCACCATTCGCGACATGGGTGGCATCGTCGGCCTCAACTACTGCAGCGAGTTCCTTTCCAACGACGCAACCGACAAGACAGCCGCAGACGTCACCTTCGACCAGCTGGCGGCACATATCGAGCACTGGCTCGACCTGGGCGGCGAGGACGTCATCGCGCTCGGCGGCGACTGGGACGGTGCCACGGTGCCCGCCTTCCTCTCCGATGCCAGCAAGATGCCCGAGTTCCAGAACATGCTCTCCAAGCACTTTGGCAAGACCGTGATGCAGAAGCTCTGCAGCGATAATGCCCTTGCCTTCTTTGAGCGTTATTAATTTCACATCCCCTGAGCGGGCCGGCATGCCGAACGGTCGACATGCCGGCCCGTCCCCAATCTGAAGGACCACTTTTGACGCAGCAATTTACGCTTTTCCTACCCCAACCGGATGGGACTCCCATCCCCGTCGTCGTTACCAAAAAGCGCGTCAAAAACTTCAACCTGCGCGTCACATCGAGCGGTGAGGTCCACGCCAGCGCACCGCTCGGCGCCAGCCGCGAGCGTATCGAAGCGTTTGTGAAGCGCAACAGCGCCTGGATTATCAGCCGGCTTGCCCAGCGCGAGCAACGTCAGGCGACGGCGCGAGAGCCGCTCAGCCCCTCGTCCATCATTGCACTTTGGGGCAAGCCCATCACGGTACAAGATGCGCTCGATCACAACTTTAAGTCACCCGCACCGCGGCCCAAACAAGCCACGTTCGCAAGCTTTATGGGTACCGACGAGCCAGACGAACGTCCGCAGGCCAAGTGGAACGCGCCCCTCGACGGCTTAACGCCCAGTGAGATCCAAGCCCATATTGACCAGCTCTATACGTCCGAAGTCACATCGGCGCTGCGGGATATGGTGCACGCATACGAAATCGCAATGGGTGTCGCCGTTTCCCGCGTTTCCGTGCGCAGCTTGAAAACGCGCTGGGGATCATGCACGCCCAAAACCGGCGCCATTCGCATCGCACGAGAACTTGCCGCCTACCCCGTCGAGTGCCTTGACATGGTTGTCGCCCACGAGCTCGTCCACTTGCTCGAGCCAAGCCACAATCAGCGGTTTCACGCCCTGCTCGACACGTACTGCCCCAACAATAGAGCACTGTCCCAGCGGCTCAAGCAGCCACCCATAGAGACATATTAGAACCGGTTAGCGCACGCGCTCGATCTCGACACCGCAGCTTGCCAGGGGAAGACCGACGGGCGCCCAAGGCTTATCGAGCTTAACGCGCACGCCAAGCAGCAAGGGGTAACGACGCAGCAGCATCGAGGCCACACCCTCAGCTGCAGCCTCGATGAGCTTAAACGTATGCTCGCGCAGATAGCCATCGACATCGTGGCACACCGAGCCATAGTCAATCGAGGCGTCCAGGTTATCGTGCTCCCCCGCTGCACGCAGGTCGGCATAGAGTACCAAGGACACGATGAACTTCTGGCCCAGCGCGTTCTCTTCGGGATACACGCCATGGTTAGCAAAAACCTCAAGACCTTCAACGGTGATGCGGTCGGCATGGCGAAGGTCGTCATAGCTCACGTGGGGCACCGCCGTTGCGGTGGATATTTCGCCCCTTCCACGGCGGGCGAGCTCGGCGCCTTCAGTCTTGGTTGCATTCTCGGGCAGTTTCTTGTTGCTCATCGCGATCGTCTCCTTCGTTTAGAACCCCGACCGCGCAAACTAACTACACGCGAATCGACAGGTTCTTTTTATCATCGCTCCAGTTGCAAGCATTGCGCGCGGGGCATGCAAAGCAGGCGCGCGACGCTTTGTCGGCTGCATAGAGCAGACGCTCAAGCGGTTGGCTGTTCACGCGCAGCTTTCGATGGCCCAGAATGGCCGTCTTAATGGCTGCGGCATCGGCCGGCTCAAACGCCACGTCATCGGGCATGCCGCCGAGAATCGCATCAGCGACGCGTTCGCTTGCAACATCATGGGATATACCCGATTCATACTGTTCATCTTTGCCGATATCGTGAAGAAGTGCCGTGGCGTAGATGACCTCGCGGTCAAATTCGAGCTGCTCCTCGAGATTCTTGATCCACATAATGCGAGAGACATCGAGCAGATGGTCAATACCGTGGCGGCAGAAGATGCGCCCCGATTCCAACTGCGCAATGTTGCCCAGATGCCGCCGGAACAGCCCGTTGGCACAAATGTAATCAATGCGAGGCATGGCACCAAAGGGGGCCAAGCCCGAAGCCATAAAGCCGCGACGCGACGTCCCCTCATCGGTCTTCGATGTAAAGTCGTTGACGACTCTCATAGTTAGCGTCCCAGCATCCTAAAGAAACGCTCTTCGAGCGCGGGGTCGGTCTCAAAGACGCCGCGGCGAGCGAGCGTCACGGTCTTGGTGCCGGGCTTTTGCACGCCGCGCATGGTCATGCACATATGCTCAGCTTCCATGAGCACAATCGCTCCCTGGGGAGCGAGATAATCCATGAGGGCGTCGGCAACCTGCGCACACAGCTGCTCCTGCAGCTGCAGACGGCGGGCATAAACCTCAACCGTGCGAGCAAGCTTAGAGAGCCCTGCGACACGGCCGTTGGGGATATAGCCAATGGTAGCCTTGCCATAAAACGGCAGCAGATGATGTTCGCACAGCGAGTAGAACGTGATGTCGCGCTCGATAACCAAATCGTTCGAAGCGACGGCAAACGTTTTGGACAGGTGCTCCTCGGCACTCTGGTCCATACCGCCGGCGATTTCGCCATACATACGGGCAACGCGCGCCGGGGTCTCCAGCAGGCCCTCCCGAGTTGGGTCCTCGCCTATGCCCTCAAGCAACAGCTTAATGGCGGCCTCGACTTTTTCCTGATCGACCATCTGGGCCTCACTTTTCCGATTTTGCGTTCGCGCTATGGTACCACGCCCTCCGGCAACGGCCACAAGCTACATAGTATGGGTCGAATAGACCGGATCATCACGCCAAAGTTCAACCGCATCACAAAGCGCAACGCCCTCGCGCTCAGCACGGGCGCGCGTAGCGTTCATATCGATCACGCGCTGATTGCTCGAGCCTCTGAAGCGCAACGAGATATCGTACAAATCCTGAACGAACGGACCGTCCACCAACATATCGAGGCAGGTAAGGATACGGTCCGTGACCTCGGTATGGTGGCAACCGCCCGGCATAAGCTCCTCGAGCACATCGCCGGTAAAGCACCAAATGGTCTTGCCCGACCCCGATGGATAGGCCGCACGCACGCGTTCGATAAAGTCGACAAGCCCCGCTTGATTCTCAGGTTCCATAGGCTCGCCACCCAGAATCGTCAGACCATCGATAAAGGGATGATCGAGACTCTCGATAATTTTGTCCTCGACGGCGCTATCGAACGGCTCGCCAGCGGCAAAGTCCCACGCGACAGAGTTAAAACAATTCTTGCACCCACGACGGCACCCGCTCACAAACAGAGAAGTACGAACGCCTTCTCCATCAGCAATGTCGAAATACTTAATGTTCGCGTAGTTCATAGGTAACTCTCCCGGGAGGCCGGGACATATCATCCCGTCCTCAAACATTCTCGGCCTTCGGCCTGCGAAACTGCGGGCGGGACGATATGTCCCGGCCTCATGCAAAGGGTAACTCAATGAACGAAGCGAACATCGAGCATAGGGTTCGAGGTCCAATAAAAACTGGGTTGCGGCTCAACCGCCATCGCAAGTAAATCGCAGCTGCAGCTCAAATTATTTCCGCTAAGAACTTCGAGGAGTGAGCAGACCGCGCGCTGCATCTCAGCTACGTTAACTTGGCTGAACCGAGAGGGCCGCTTGGGCTTTTGCTCGATATGAGTTCCGCACGCAAAGAAGGCCACTTAATGTGGCCTTCGTCTTGCGCAGGACTGTCCGAAATAGCGAGCAAATGCCCAAGCGTCCCTCTCGGTTCAGCCCCGGAGCGGTATTAGAGATGCAGCACGCGGTCGCGGATCTCCTCGGTTCGACCCTGGTTCCAGAACTGGGTACCGATGTAGCCGCACGTACGACGAGCGACGTTCATCTTCTCCTGGTCGCGGTTGCCGCAGTTGGGGCACTCCCACACCAGCTTGCCATCGTCCTCGACAATCTTGATCTCGCCATCGTAGCCGCACACCTGGCAGTAGTCGCTCTTGGTGTTGAGCTCGGCGTACATGATGTTGTCGTAGATGTACTGCATCACGCGAATGACAGCCTTGAGGTTGTCCTGCATGTTGGGAACCTCAACGTAGGAGATGGCGCCGCCCGGCGAAAGCTGCTGGAACATACCCTCGAACTTGAGCTTATCGAAAGCATCAATCTCCTCGGACACATGAACGTGATAGCTGTTAGTAATGTAGCCCTTGTCCGTAACGCCCGGGATAATGCCAAAACGGCGCTGCAGGCACTTGGCGAACTTGTAGGTCGTCGACTCCAACGGCGTGCCGTACAGCGAGAAGTCGATATCGCTTTCGGCCTTCCACTCGGCGCACTTGTCGTTCATGCGCTGCATGACGGCCATGGCAAACGGCGTGCCTTCCTTCTCGGTGTGGCTGTGGCCCGTCATGTACTTGACGCATTCATACAGGCCGGCATAGCCCAGGCTGATGGTGGAGTATCCGCCCACGAGCAGCTTGTCGATCGTCTCGCCCTTCTTCAGACGAGCGAGGGCGCCGTACTGCCACAGAATCGGTGCGGCGTCAGAAAGCGTACCCATCAGGCGCTCATGACGGCACAGCAGGGCACGGTGGCACAGCTCAAGGCGCTCATCGAAGATCTTCCAGAACTTGTCCATATCCTGGTGCGAGCTCAGTGCGACATCAGGCAGGTTGATGGTCACAACGCCCTGGTTAAAGCGACCATAGTACTTGGGCTTGTTCGGGTCGTAGTTCAGCGCGTTGGCAACATTGTTAAAGCCGTTGCCCGAACGGTCGGGCGTCAGGAAGCTGCGGCAACCCATGCAGGTGTAGCAGTCGCCGTTGCCGGCGGTCTCGCCCTTCGACAGCTTGAGCTCGCGCATCTTCTTCTCGGAGATGTAATCGGGCACCATGCGCTTGGCGGTGCACTTGGCAGCCAGCTGGGTCAGGTAGAAGTACGGGGAATCCTCGTGAACGTTATCGTCCTCGAGTACATAGATAAGCTTGGGGAATGCCGGGGTAATCCAAACGCCGGCCTCGTTCTTAACGCCCTCGTAGCGCTGGCGAAGCGTCTCCTCCACGATCATGGCAAGGTCGTGCTTCTCCTGGGGCGTACGGGCCTCGTTAAGATACATAAAGACCGTCACGAACGGCGCCTGGCCATTCGTGGTCATAAGGGTCACGACCTGATACTGAATCGTCTGGACACCGCGACGGATCTCGTCACGCAAGCGGTCCTCAACAACCTCGCGGACCTTTTCGGGAGATGCGGAAACGCCGAGCTCCTCGAGCTCGCGGGCGACCTCGCCACGAATCTTTTGACGGCTCACCTCAACAAAGGGGGCAAGATGGGTCAGCGAGATAGACTGGCCGCCGTACTGGGAGGAAGCAACCTGGGCGATAATCTGCGTCGCGATGTTGCAGGCAGTCGAGAAGCTGTGCGGCTTCTCGATCAGCGTGCCCGAGATAACAGTACCGTTCTGGAGCATATCCTCCAGGTTCACCAGGTCGCAGTTATGCATGTGCTGGGCAAAGTAGTCCGAATCATGGAAGTGAATCAGGCCCTCATTGTGAGCATCCACAATCTCCTGGGGCAGCAGCACGCGCTGGGTCAGGTCCTTGGAGATCTCGCCGGCCATATAGTCGCGCTGAACGGAGTTGACGGTCGGGTTCTTGTTGGAGTTCTCCTGCTTGACCTCTTCGTTGTTGCACTCGATCAGCGACAGAATCTTGTCGTCGGTCGTGTTCTTCTGGCGCTTCAGGCTCTGAACATAGCGATAGATGATGTAATGGCGGGCAACCTCGTAGCAGTCGAGACGCATGATCTCGTCCTCGACCAGATCCTGGATCTCCTCGACCGACACGGTGTGACCCGCGTTCTCGCATGCCTCGGCGACGTTTTGTGCCGCGTAAACCACCTGGCGGTCGGTTAGACGAGAGCTCTCCTCGACCTCCAAGTTGGCGGCGCGAATCGCATTGACGATCTTATCGATGTCAAAGACAACCTCGGTGCCGCTGCGCTTGATGATCTTCATCCTCTTGCCTCTTTCGCGTCGTAGCCTCATTGCGCTTCAGAGCCAAACGATGCCCGGCAGGGCTTGCCCCTGTCTTGCGGCGCCGTCGCGCAATCTGTGTTCTCGATAAACCATAGGTCCTCATGCGGACATTCCTCGCGGCCGATCAAGCGGCTCAAAGGCGTGTCCAAATGGGGTGAATAAGGTCCTCGTTCTCTGTCCGCCATCTATCATACGACAAAGACGCATCTATATCCTGTATTCTTTTTTTAGGTCAAACACAACATATAGTGTTTTAGCAGGTCAAGGCAATTAGTCATTTTGCAGACGCATTAAAAATGAAGGCCTCTTGGCAGACTGCTAAAACGTTATCAACTCGACTACCTGCGCGGGAGTTTTGAAACCCCCTCAACCGAGCCGCCGCCAAATAGCACCAAAACCAAGCCGCTCGCGCCAAAAGAATCCAAAAGATTGTGCTTGACCAACATGTTGCGGTCACGATTGGCCAGGACGCATGCAATCTGCCGGCAGCCCTACGGGATGCGAAGACCATTGCGTACAGACCTTGGATCAATACTTGGTGGCTTATTTGGCGGCGTGCTTGGTGGCAAAAAATAAAACAGCCCAGAGGCAAAGCCTCTGGGCTGTGAACATTTGGTGGGCGTTAGAAGATTTGAACTTCTGACCTCTTCCGTGTCAGGGAAGCGCTCTCCCCCTGAGCTAAACGCCCAAATGGAGCGGACAACGGGGCTCGAACCCGCGACCCCAACCTTGGCAAGGTTGTGCTCTACCAACTGAGCCATGTCCGCTTACGAGGATTAATCTTACGTGATACCCGCATTCTATGCAAGAACTTTTTTTGAAAAGTTTTGAGACGCCCTCGCGAACCTCGCAAAGGCACCAGCCACCACGGAAGGCGCAGGCAAACGCAAACTCGCCGCAAGATGCCCCTAAACCTCGCCGAGCATGATCCAGGCCGCGCTATCCTGCGCGAGTCTGCCGTCTGCAAGCGGTGATGAGGTGAGCAGGACCCTGCCCGCCGGCAGTTCCACGGGTGCTGCACCGAAGTTCGTCACACACGCCCAGCCGTTGTCGCGGCGATAGGCGATGACGCCACCCTCGGCACCCTCGGCACCATCCGCAAGACCGGTGCGCCCGTCAAGATCGAGCCACGCAAGATCGTTGGCGCACCCGCGCAGCTTGCGTCGCAGCCAGAGGGCGTCACGATAAAGCGCAAGCATCGATGTCGGATCCGCTTCTTCCCTATCGGCAGCGTAATCGGAAAACCATACAGGCTGCGGCAGATGGGGCGCAACATCGGCGTCCGCCGGCGAAAACCCAAACGATCCGCCCTGCGCGGGATCGTCCGCCGCCACCCACGGCAGGGGCACACGACAGCCGTCGCGCCCCTTCTCGCGCTTCGGTCCGTGTGTATTGGTCGCAGTGGGGTCTTCGAGTGCAGCCCACGGGATGTCAGCCACCTCAAAAAGGCCGAGCTCCTCACCCTGATACACGTATGCCGAGCCCGGAAGCGCCAGCTCAAGCAAAAGGGCCGCCCGCGCGCGGCGCTCGCCGAGTTCACGGTCCTCGTCATAAGACGACCCGTCGCGTAAGAGCCAGTCGAGCGCAATCTGATGGTAGCGCGTTGCCTTGATTTGCGGCAGGGCATAGCGTGTCGCCACGCGCGGCACGTCGTGGTTGGAGAGTACCCAGGTCGAGGCGGAATCGGATTCGATGGCCGCCTTCATGCCCTCCTCGATTGCAGCGTGCATGTCATCATAGGTCCAAGTGGCCTTGGCGAACTCAAAGTTGAATGTCTGGCCAAGCTCGCTGGGACGCGCGTAGAGATACTGGCGCTCGGGCAGCACCCACGCCTCGGCAACGGCGCTGCGCGGCGGATTATAGCGGTCGAACACGCGGCGCCACTCGCGATAGATCTCGTGGACCTCGTTACGGTCCCACAGCGGATGGGTGCCGTCGTCAACCATGTCATCGCCCTCGGCGAGATGCCACCGGTCGAGGTCATCGCGGTCGAGATCCTTGGCGAGACCGTGCGCCACATCAATGCGAAAGCCATCGACGCCTCGATCGCTCCAAAACGCCAGGACGTCGCAAAAGAACACGTGAACCTCGGGGCATGTCCAGTCAAAGTCCGGCTGCTCGGGCGTAAACATGTGCAGATACCACTGACCGTCAGCAACACGCGTCCAGGCAGGGCCGCCAAAGTTGGCATTCCAATTGGTGGGAGGCAGCTCGCCGTGCTCGCCGCGACCATCGCGAAAGATATAACGGGCGCGCTCGGGCGATCCGGGGCCGGCGGCAAGAGCGGCTTTGAACCAGGGGTGCTGGTTGGATGAATGGTTGGGCACGATGTCGATGATGACCTTGATGCCGCGCGCGTGAGCCGCAGCGAACATGTCGTCGAAGTCGTCAAGCGAGCCGAGACGTGGGTCGACATCGCAGTAGTCCGCCACATCATAGCCACCATCGACAAGAGGCGATGGGTAAAACGGGCTCAGCCAGATGGCCTCGATACCCAGCCGCTCGAGATAGTCCATCTGCTGGGTAATGCCCGCGATATCGCCCAGACCCGAACCAGTCGAATCCTTAAACGAGCGCGGGTAGATCTGATAGATCGCGGCATCGGACATCCATGAGCGCGAAGAGGACTTTTCTGTAGCCATGGGGCGCGTCTCCCTTGCAACGAGGTTTTGCGAGATGCCCACGACAATACGCCCAAAGCCGACATTCGCGGCAAACAACGCCACAGCCACGCCCCAAAACGCTCGCTCCCTCTCGGGTTCGAGCCTCCTGGGACGAATCGATCGATTAGTGAAAAGAACGGAAGACCCACTCCCCCGGCCACAACAGCGAGCGGGCTCCGGGTGTCCCAGGTTGCCGCGAAAGAGGAGGGAAGCGTACTTTATGTACGTGACCGACGATTGAGGGGCAAGATGGGGTGCCCGGGGCTCGCGCAGCGTCAACAAAAAACGCGGTTCGTTAGAACCGCGTAAGATAGTTGGAGCGGACAACGGGGCTCGAACCCGCGACCCCAACCTTGGCAAGGTTGTGCTCTACCAACTGAGCCATGTCCGCATATGTAAAACAAAACGGGCGCCGGAGCGCCCGGATGTTGCCTGGAGGCGAAGCCCGGATTCGAACCGGGGGTAAAGGCTTTGCAGGCCTCTGCCTTACCACTTGGCCACTTCGCCGAAAAAGGACCGCTTGAGACGGTCCGGGAATGCAATGGAGCGGACAACGGGGCTCGAACCCGCGACCCCAACCTTGGCAAGGTTGTGCTCTACCAACTGAGCCATGTCCGCTTGCGGGTTATTAATTTACGCGACTTGCCCAAAAGACGCAAGTACTTTTTTCAAAAAAGTTGCTCAATGCAAGTTCGCACAGGTAAATAACGCCAAGTCAAGGCGCTATGCGCACGATTCCAATGCTGAGCCAAACAGCTTCACCATCCGAACGCGCGTGCCGGCGCCATCCGTACGACGGGCAACTTCCACATTATCGACGAGCATGCGCATAAGCTTGATACCGCGTCCGCGTTCCTCAGATGTCACCGGCTCGCTCGCCCCATCGATAGAATAGCCTGCGCCCCGATCAAGCACCTCGAGCACAACACGGTCCCCATAGGCCTGAACCGTCAGGATGCAGCCAACACCGCCCGCATGGTCATATGCGTTACCCAACGCCTCCCCCAACGCCAATGCTACGTCATAGCGTTCATCACGCCTCAGGGGAAGCGATTCGAGGAGCTCGGCCACACGGTGCCGATAATACGAGAGATTCTCGATGCCTCGTTGCACTTCGACACTCTTGCTCCATCGCGGCAACTCTCCCACCGGAATGGCGGGAATCGACTCCCGCGCCGGGCCCGCGACATGGAGGATGTCGACAAGTCGGGCAATTTCCAAAAAGCGAACGACCTCATCGGAGGCGTTAACGAGCGAAAGCAGGCCCTCTCGCCTCATGAGCTCTCTGGCGCGCGTAAGCAAAAATGCCAAACCCGTCGAGTCGATAAAGCTCACGGCCTGGCAATTGATGACAACGCGGCGCACGCCCCGGTCGATCAAATTATCCAACCGTCGGCGCAGCACGGGCACCGAGGCGATGTCGACATCACCCGGTGGTGTCAAAACCGCTATGTCATTCCACTCATTCATACGACCATGGTTCCCCAAAAGAGCTCGCTCGATGCACACGTTTCTTCAACCGTAGGGATTTTGCCCGTCAGGCGTCGTGACCTACGATCGACCCCGTAAAAACTCAAGGGAGACCAGCGCGATGTCATCGTTCAGCGCCGACTCGGTAAAGCGGTCAAGCTCGCCCAAGACCTTACCGCAGATCCCCGATACGCCCTCACCCGAGACAGAGAGCAAAAGGTCGCGAAGGCGTTGCTCGCCAAAGAAAGCACCCGAGCGATCGCGTGCTTCAATCGTTCCGTCGGTATACATAAATAGCATGTCACCAGGAGCGAACGTAAACGTGCCCGTCTCGTACACCATGCTCTCAAAGGCACCGATCACGCCCGATTGGCACCCAAGGAGCTCCACTTCTCCCCCGCAGGTCTCGCCGCCGCCAAGCGGCGTCGACGACGGCCTAATGACCATAGTGGGAGGATGTCCCGCCGAGCAATAGGTAGCGCGACCCGCCTTAAGATCGATCTTGGCGATAAACGCCGTCACAAACGTCTCGACCCTCGAAAAGCCCATGAGCATGCTATTGAGCGAGCGAGCCATACGGGCAGGCCCCGCACCCTCCCAGGCATAGGCCGTCAGCGCTGTCTTGACGAGTGCTGACATCGAAGCCGCCTCGATTCCCTTGCCGGATACATCGCCCAAAATCATAACGGCACAATCGTCGGGAAGTCGGACAAGCGTATAGAAGTCACCGCCGACCAACGCAGAATTCGTTGCCGATAGGTATACCGAATCGGTTGCAATGCCCGGAACGTCACCAAGCGAATTTCTCATGCCAATCTGAAGCGTCTGAGCGATATGACGCTCCTCGCGCTTTTGAGATTCGCCTTCATAAATCAGCTCAAAGTCATGCGCCAGATGCACCAGGTAGTCGTATTCAAGGTCGTCAATTGGTTCTTGGCTGCCATCACGGAGCAGCAAAGCGCGCCTCGTCGGCCCCTTGGCAACGTCGGCGGGAACGATTGCATCGTTGTTCCGCTGACCGCCGCCCTCCGAGCGAACGCGTCCCGCCTCGAAGCCGGAATCGACATAGAGGCCCTGGCACGGCAGGCCATGAGCCCTCAACCATCCGCCCATAGGCATGGATTCGTCGACGCGGGTCAAGCGCACATGCTTAAGATCATCAGCACTCGCACCGCCCAGCACCGACTGCCCAAAACCATCGGAAGCAACCCCCAAACGCGCAGCCGGTGCGGTGGTGGAAAAGAAGAGCGACTCAGGGTCTCCCGGCAGCGCCACGCGACTGCCGCCCTCAAAATCGATGACATAGGCTTCGAGGCCTGCATCGTACTCCACGGGGCAAAAATGGCAATTGAGCACGGCGCAGATTTCGGACGAGACGGCGTGCGAAGCAGCGACCGGATCATCAAGATAGGTAAAAAGCTCATCGCGCAGTACGTTGAGGGAACGACCAAGCTCCGCCGTGCGGCGCGAACGTAAGCTCGACGCCATGCCGACAAGCTGAATAGACAGGTAATCGCAGATGACCTCGAGTACGTTAACGTCATAGGCAAGTGGCGCCTGGGGACGTTTCCAGCCAACTTCCAACACGCCAAGGACCTGCGTGCCGTAAAACACGGGAAGACAGATCTCGCTGCGATACGGGGGCATATCCTGCACGCGCAGCAAGTGCTTGGAACGATTGTCCAAATCCATGAACATGCCCGAAGCAACCCGATCGCCCTCAAGGTCCTGCTGAATCGACAGGCGACAGGCACGCGACTCGCGAAGCACGTAGGTCGGAATGCCCGCGCCGTACGGCATAAACTCGGGCAGATAGCTGTCCTCAAGCTCCTTAGAAACACCGCAGAGCTTAAAGCCGCCGCTCTCGGAAAAATAGATAGCCGCACCGGAGGCATCGAGCGTTCCAACGAGCTGATTCAAAACGGTATCGAGCAAGCTGGGGAGCTCATCGGAACCCACGGTACTCATAATGACCGAAAGGGTGCCCGAAAGGCGTTTATTCGCCACCCTAAGCTCCGATAGCGCACGTTTGAGCTGACGATCGTGGGAATACTGCTCTTCGATGCTGTGAAGCGCCACAAGGACACGCGGTGCACGACGTCCAAAGATACGCGGAGGCGTAACGGAACCCGCGCGAACCAAGACGGGAATAAAAGACCCGTCGCTCAGCTTGAGCATCAGCTCGCTCTCGGAGCCATCGGTCTCAAACGGCAGACGATGTTCGGTCGCGCGCTCAAAGGCAGACGAGAACAGAACGTCTTTGACATCACCGTTGATGACGTCAGCGCGCTCCTCGCACATCAGGTCGAGCAAACGATTATTCACATGCAGAATGGTTCCGTCGAGCTCACAGATGATGACAGCATCGCTCGTGATCTCGACCAGTTGGGCAACGTCTGCCCACTCGTTGCGCTCAAGCGTTTCCATCGTGGACCTCACCGTCTATCGGTAACAAAAAAGCCTCCGAAGAGGCTTCTCAAATGCGATGGTGTCGGAGGCGGGACTTGAACCCGCATGACCAAAAAGCGGTCACTAGCACCTCAAGCTAGCGCGTCTGCCAATTCCGCCACTCCGACATGCTATGTTGTTGATTCGCGGCTCGTTTTGTTGGACCCGCGCGTTCAACGAGGAAGATAATAACCTATGATTCGAGAACTGTGCAAGCACTTTTTTGAAAAAAGTTTACGAATTTGTAAATGCGCTGGTAGACGCTAATGTCCGGCCCCGAATCGGTGTTGCCTCCCGGCGCGTCCTCGGGCATGAGCGATATTTTGCTACGCACTTCGTGCTGCAAAATGTCGCTCCCCCTGCGGAATGCGCCGGGAGGCAACACCGATTCGGGGCCTGCAAATACGTACTTCAAGCACAGTTCTCAAACATGTTCTGGGGGCTGATACAAATTTGTTGGCTCGGCTTTGCCGAGCCCTTATATAAGGAGGCCGGAGCTAAAGCTCCGGCCTCACTATCTTTCCCATTAGATTAAGTGAGCGATCAAGGAATCACACTCCCCCTGCCGAGTTACCGCAGGGCCCGACCTGTTGTTACTTTTCAGAACATCCCGCACTGATATCTTCTGTATTGAAGACGTCGATGGTGCACCCGTATACCATTGACGTCGACACCATCAGATGCGGACCGCGCGGTGACCCCA
>JAGZWV010000156.1 GCA_018378775.1 Collinsella sp.
GGTTATCGTATGCTTTGCATTTGCGCAGGTGAATTGCATATTTGTTAGAATGGCGTTAACCATTGGTTTATGGTGACGCATAATTTCTTTCGCAAATTGACAACCGCATAGCGGAACACGGCCCGCGCCCCGTCATATGATTTCTAGCGACTAAACAACAAATCACCGACGAAGGGGGCACGGGCCGTGTCTGCGAACATCGTATCAGTCGACGAGGAGTCGCTGCGCAACGACATAAAGAATCTGGTGAGGAAGACCGTCGAGGAGACGCTCAACGCACTGCTCGACGAGGAGGCGTCCGAGCTCGTCGGGGCCGAGCGCTACGAGAGGACGGCGGGCCGGGAGGCCTACCGCAGCGGCCACTACACGAGGAGGCTCGTCACGGGCGCCGGGGAAGTCGAGCTCAGCGTGCCGAAGCTCCGCGGGGCGACCTTCCAGACGGCCGTCATCGAGCGCTACCGCAGGCGCGAGACCTCGGTCGAGGAGGCCATCGTCGAGATGTACCTGGCGGGCGTCTCCACCAGGAGGATCGAGGACGTCTCCGAGCTCCTGTGGGGAGCGCCGGTGTCCTCCGGCACCGTCTCCAACCTCAACGAGAGGGCCTTCGCGTCCATCGAGACATGGCGGCAGAGGCCGCTCGAGGGCGGCTACCCCTACGTCTTCGTCGACGGTATCTACCTCAAGCGCAGCTGGGGAGGGTCCTACGAGAACGTGGCCGTGCTGGTCGCCATCGGCGTCAACTCCGCCGGCGACCGGGAGGTCATCGGCTGCTCCGAGGGGTACACCGAGTCCGCGGAGTCCTGGCGCGAATTCTTCTCCTGGCTCAAGGGACGCGGGCTCTCCGGCGTACGGCTCGTCACCGGCGACAAGTGCGCGGGGATGCTCGGTGCGCTCGAGGAGGTGTTCCCCGGGGCCCGCTACCAGCGCTGCACGGTGCATTTCTACCGCAACGTGCTGGGAAGGGTTCCCGTGACCAGGCGGAAGGCCGCGGCGCGCATGCTGAAGGCGATCCACGCGCAGGAATCGCGCGAGGCATGCGCCAGAAAAGCCGAGGAGGTGGCGGAGGAGCTGGAATCGATGAGGCTCGGGGCGGCCGCGAGGACGGTGCGCGACGGGTTCGCCGAGACGCTTGCCTACACGGAATTCCCACCGGAGCACTGGCGCCGGATCAGGACGAACAACGGGATCGAGCGCATCAACCGCGAGATCAGGAGGAGGACGAGGGTCGTCGGGACCTTCCCAGACGGCAATTCGGCTCTGATGTTGGTGACGGCGAGGCTGAAGTACATAGTGGAGCACGAGTGGGGCAAGAGGAGGTACTTGGACATGTCGAAGCTGGAGGAGATGGACGAGCTGAGGGGAAAGGCGGAGGGCTAGAAGAGGACGGGGCCGGAGACGGCTAAATCAATTTGCGAAAGAATCTTGACGGTACCTTCTCATCTGGACCCGAGCGGAAGACGCGACGCAAGGCCCTTCACAACCAATATGAAGTCCTTGCTCTGAGTCCCCCAAAACACGGCAAGCATAGATGCAACCGCCAGGATGCTCCACGCGCCCAGACACC
>JAGZWV010000157.1 GCA_018378775.1 Collinsella sp.
TTGGTGGCCATGCCGACGGCGATGCCCTGGCTGCCGTTGACCAGCAGGTTGGGGAAGCGCGCAGGCAGTGCCACGGGCTCGGCGAGCGATTCGTCGTAGTTGGGCTGCCAGTCGACGGTATCCTTCTGCAGGTCACGCAGCAGTTCCATGGCGGGCTTGGCCAGGCGGCTCTCGGTGTAACGCATGGCTGCCGCGCCGTCGCCGTCGATGTTGCCGAAGTTGCCGTGACCGTCGATGAGCGGCGTGCGCATGGAGAACCACTGCGCCAGGCGGACCATGGCCTCATAGACCGCGAAGTCGCCATGCGGGTGGTACTTACCGATAACTTCGCCGACCGTCCAGGCCGACTTCTTGTGCGGGCGGTTGGGGTAGATGCCGCTCTCGTTCATCGCGTACAGGATGCGGCGGTGCACCGGCTTTAAGCCATCGCGCACGTCCGGCAGGGCGCGCGCCGTGATGACCGACATCGAATACTCGATAAATGACTGCTTCATCTCGCGGCCAAACTCCGAAATCTGGAGCTGGCCGCCGTTTATATCCTCGCCGGCCGAGGCGCCACGATCGACTTCGCCAAAGCTCTCCTCGAGCTCGCCGTCGTCGTCTTCTTCCTCGTCATCATCGGCATCGGGGTTATAGGCGTCAGGATCGCCGTCCTCGCCCTGCTCAGCACGGGCAAGCAGGCGCTTCAGATCGTCGGGCATGCCGGCATCGCCGGCCTCGTCCATACCCCCGTTATTGTTGATATCGTCTGCCACGTTACCTCCTCTTAAGCGTCAAGGAAACGCGCGTCATGCGCATGTTTTTCAATGTACTCGCGGCGATAGCCGACCTCGGAACCCATGAGCTCGCGCACGGCGCGGTCCGCCACCACGGCGTCCTCGATCGACACGCGCTGCAGGATGCGGGTCTTGGGGTCCATCGTCGTCGAGGCAAGCTGCTTGGGGTCCATCTCGCCCAGGCCCTTGTAGCGCTGGACGGTATAGCCCTTGCGCTTCTTGGTGATCTTGCCGTCCTTGGCCTTGCCGTCCTCGTCGTTATCGTCGGGGTTCAGGCCCAGACTCTGGATGGTGTCGCGCAGGATCTCGTCTTCGGGCTGGCGGCCGTTGGGATACACGTAGTGGATCTTGTTGCGCACCTTAATGCCGAAGATGGGCGGGCAGGCAACATAGACGTAGCCGGCATCGATCAGCGGACGCATGTACTTGTAGAAGAACGTCAGCAGCAGGATGCGGATATGCGCACCGTCGACGTCTGCATCGGTCATGATGATGATCTTGTGGTAGCGCGCCTTGGTGATATCAAAGTCGCCGCCGTCGCCGGCACTCGTCGTGACGCCGCAACCGATCGCGGTAATCAGCGACTGGATGGTGTCACTCGAGAACGCGCGATGGTCACCAACGCGTTCGACGTTCAAAATCTTGCCGCGCAGGGGCAGAATCGCCTGGATGTCTCGGCGACGGCCGTCCTTGGCCGAACCGCCTGCCGAGTCGCCCTCTACGATGAAGAGCTCGGTCAGCTCGGCATCGCGCACCGAGCAGTCAGCGAGCTTACCGGGCAGGGACGC
>JAGZWV010000004.1 GCA_018378775.1 Collinsella sp.
GCGTCGGTTGGTCTCCTCGGGCAGGCACTCGTCCTTGCAGCGGTTGCCCGCCTCCATGTGGAAGATGGGGATGTGCAGGCGCTTGGCCGCGATGGCGGAAAGGCAGCTGTTGGTGTCGCCCAGGATGAGAAGCGCGTCGGGCTTCACCTCAACCATGAGCTTATAGCTCGCGGCGATGATGTTGCCCACGGTCTCGCCCAGGTCGGCGCCCACGGCGTCCAGCGACAAGTCGCGGAAGAAGATGCCGTTGAGCGTGTAGTCGTAGTTCTACCCGGTGTGCGCCAGCAGGCAGTCGAAGTGGCGGCGGCACTTCTTGATGACCTCGGACAGGCGGATGACCTCGGGGCGGGTGCCCACGACGATCAGCAGCTTCAGGCGGCCATCATTTTTGAAATGAATATTCTTTTCAATTATCTCCTTTCAGCTAATCGCGTTTAAATAAGTCCCTTGTATAAACCATTTCTGAAACATCTGCGAGCTCGTCGCTCCTGCGGTTGGCGACGATCGCATTGCAGCCGGCCTTGAAGGACTCAAGGCCGTGGTCACCTCGGAGCCGAAGAACTCCGGCGCGCCCAGCGTGGGCCCGTAGACCACCACGGGCACGCCCTTGGCCTTCACGCACTTCATGGCGCCCTAGATGGAGCTCGCGTGAGGAATAATGTGGTTTGATTAATCGTAAGACAGTAGGCACTCGCGACCGAGAATTAATCAGAAGCGTCTTAGCTTATGGAGTGGCTGCAAATTGCTTTATATAGAGGAAGGAGCGCATTACATTTAACCAGCGCACTCATTCCTGGTGATTATTTTAATAGCTAGAATTGAGTTTTCGCCAAAGATTCAGAACGCTCTCGCCAGACATCATTGAATGTCCCAAGGGAATACATAGCACTCAACGATATTTTGCCAGCTGAAAAGCTGAAACCATGATTACCTTATAAACTCTAAGTACTTTACGCTCTCGCCGCGTTCGAATTCACCTATAACTTCACAGGTGGCTTTGGTGATATCGCGATCAATGCCGCCTTCGCGGCGAAGTGCCTCTTCACCTGTGGTGCCCTTTTCGACATCGGCGATCATTCTTAGGAAAGAAACCCATTCAAAGCGAATACCTTCACCGTCTAGCTGATAGAAATAGCGTCTGTTATCGGCTGGGTCCTCGTAGCGGATTTCGAAATAATCAGTCTTCCACCAGGGCGCAGGAACATATATGTAGCCCTTTGTGCCCGATACAACTAGACTGCCCTCAGACTTAGCGCCTGAGCCAACCTTTGCTGTTGCCACGGCGTTTGGAAACTCAACGTCAAGCCTCGAGAACTCATCAAAAGTCTTGTCGTTTTTTTCGCACAAGGACGAAATGCGTACCGAGTTAGGTTTAGTACCTAGTATCTGGAAGATTGGCAATAATGCCGTCGGGCCCCATGCCGTCATGCTGCTCCAGGCAGTGTCGCGACGCGTATCAAAAGGAGCACGATTGGTCTTAAGATTGGTTATAGTAGCATCGACTGAAACGACCTCGCCAATACGTCCACCGGTAACCAACAACAGCATGCGTGCGTAGGCGGTTGAATATGCCGTGCGCAGCGAGTCCATCAACACAAGGCCTCGCTCGTCGGCTAATGCGAAAAGCTCGCTGCATTCCTTAGCGCTCTTTGCGATAGGCGCTTCGCACATCACATGCTTGCCGGCATTTAAGGCTCGTTTCACCTGTTCATAATGCCGATCAGGATGCGAGTGAATATACACAATGTCGACCGCATTCAGTAACTTACCGTAATCATCCGTTACAAGCTTGGCTCCAAGTGGACCCACATCTAGCAAGCTGCGATCTTCAACACAAATGCCGACAACCTCGAGACCATTTACCAAACCGCATTCAGCAAAAACGCGATTCATATAGTCGGTATATCCAACTAAACCGCAGCGAAGTTTAACCGAACTTCGGATTTCCGTAGAAGATACACCACTGGTTCGCTCGAGGTACACAACCTTGCAGTACTCATTCAGATAATCGAATTGGCCCTCCCAATCCGATCCCACAGTAAAGATATCGACCCCATAGCGCTTGATGTCGTCGATTTTCTGGCCTTCGTACTCTTCGACAACAATCTTGTTCGCAAGCCCGGTTGAACGCACTGCTGCGATGCGTTCTTCAAGCGATTGTTGAACGTTAATCTTGCCGCGTTGTTTGTCAAAGTCATCCGACGTAACGCCAACGATTAGATAGTCGCCTAAGGCCTTGGCGCGCTCCAACAGGCGGACATGCCCGCGATGGAGATGGTCGTAGGTGCCGTAGGTTATGACCTTAGTCATGTTTAGGCCTTATCCAGCTCAATCAGCGCTTCCATGAATCGCTCCATCGAAAGCTTAGGACCAGTGGTAACCCTCAGGCAGCTGCCGAAAGTGCCAATACCGTCATACTCTTTAATGAGGATGCCCTTCTCGGCCTTCATGCGGCGAACGATTTCAGAAGCGTCGCTAAACGGCTTAATGAACATGAAATTGCCTTCGCTGCTTCGATATTCATAGCCATTACGGTCAAGTTGCTCAACGAGCCACTGTTTGCCGGCAAGCTGATTCTCGATCATGGAATCGAGCATGCCTTCGGTTTCCATGATTTTCTTTGCAAAGAGCATGGCAAACATATTTACATTGTGGGGAGTATTCAGCTTCTGTACGAGAGCAACTCCCTCAGGCCATCCTGCTACATAGCCTAAACGAGCCCCAGCAAGCGAGAATAGCTTGGAAAAGGTGCGGGTTACAAATACGTGATCATGAGTGAGGGCGTATCCGATGGAAGTCTCGGGGCAGAAATAATGGTATGCCTCATCAACGAGGACGGTAATCTGACGGCGTTCCGCTTCCTCGAAAAAGCGCGTCATCTCGGTCTCGCTCCAGGCATTGCCCATGGGGTTATTCGGATTAACAAGAATTAACAGCTGCGTGTCATCGCTGATTTTGGAGATCACATCATCCACCGTGATGGTTAGGTCATCCCTATAAGGGACCGGCACAAAATTGCGCCCATACATCTTCGAGTAGACCTCGAACATCGCGTAAGATGGTGATACACAAACGATCTCGCCGCTGGGCGCAGTGAAGGCCTCAATGATGTTACGAATGCCCTCGGAAGACCCGTTAACAAGCGAAAGGTGCTCGATGTCCGTACCAAGTCTTTCAGCGAGGAATTCGGTAAACTCAAGTGTCTCCGGGTACTGGGCTACCATTTCGGGTGTCACACCCGAAAGAACTCCGTCGATGAACTCTTGAGATAGCCCCTCGGGGTTCTCGTTCAGGTCAAGTCTGAGGTAACCCTCGCGCTTGTTCTGGTCAAAAATGCGGTGGAGGTTAACTAGCCTCTCGTTGATGTAATACATGAATAAATACCTTTCGCCTTCGATTAAAAATTGTTAAGGACAGTAACGAATGAGCTGCCTGTCGATATTTCCACTTAGGGTTAGTTGTATGAGTGGGCTTTGCACTACAAGCGTCTAAATGAAAAGCAGTTACCGTCCATGCCCGCAAACCAAACGAACAAGCTTCCAGGGAAGCATTCGCCTAATTCTTGCCATCAAGCTAATCTTTGGAGCCAGCAGCCTTTCGAATGCCAGCTTGTGGTCACCAGTAGAAATCGCTCTTTCGACCTCATCGGCCAGCCTCTCATCATCAGCAGAACGAGAGGCTGGCTTGACGAGATTTGAGTTATTGGCAGCAATGCTTTCAACGGTTGATTTAATCCACTTACATTCATCGGCACAGCACTCATTAAAGAAGCGCTCGCCATTACTAGTGTTTATCAGGACCGCGGAAACGCCTCTTCCGTCAGAAAAACCGGGATGAACGGAGTCGATGCCCCAATAATCTCCTATCGTGATGTCTCCAACGCGTTCAAGTCTTGCAAAGGGACATTTGTAACAACACCTCCGATAGATGACCCCTTTCGTAAAGGCTGCGAAATATGGGTCATCACGGGCGGGCCCCAGCACCTCGTGTTTTCTACCTCGACGATAGAAGTAGTAATAATAATTTAGTCCCCACCCCATCTTTTTGCTTCTAAAAGAATAGCCATGGATGCCGTCATCGGTTTTGCTCTTCGTGGCAAGCCATTCAAGATATGCAGCAAAAATCTCCTGCTTAGGTGTTCCGTGACAGATGAGATCGACGCAAAGCAAGTTATTTGCAATGACTTGCTTTGGAACTGTTTTTTCAAGATATTTTCGAAGTCCCGCTATCTGGCATGGCGTACCGGAATATAGCACTACGGTATTCTTGCAAAGAAGGTGGGCACACTCTTCATATGTATCTGCAACGTTGCTCTTAACGTATTTAGATCCTTGCAGTTTATACAAGTCATCGATCCGCTTTATGCAAATATGACGGACAGTGCCGTTG
Source organism: Collinsella sp. (assembly GCA_018378775.1). Lineage (GTDB taxonomy): Bacteria > Actinomycetota > Coriobacteriia > Coriobacteriales > Coriobacteriaceae > Collinsella. The sequence goes on from JAGZWV010000004.1 coordinate 4,390, forward strand.
TCGAAAAGGGAAGCTCCAAAAACGGCACCACCAACACGAAGAACAGAGCGAGCAAACAAAGCAAAAGCGCCACCAGAAGCGGAAAGCTCAAGGCTTTTCGAATCAGAGTCCTGAAGTGCCACAGCACAACGCGCTTTTGCGAACAGCGCGTCGAAAGAGTTCGATGGAAGTTCGTCTTGCAACCTAACGCCTCCTAACCAATAACATTCCAAAAGCCTTACGTCGCTCTTCCCTATCGAGTAGAAGGAGGGATAGCTCCGTATAACCGATTGCTGCAGAAATAAGACAAGAAATCAGAAAGCACGCCCAGGAAGAAAACGGCAACGCTTTCGAAAGAATTGCAAATGTTGCGAGAACAACGAAAAGCCCTACAGCTTCTTTACCAAGCGGTTTATAGAAACTCGATCCACGCAGACCCAACACATGAGCAGCATAAACGGGCTGTACAAAACAATGTCTAAACGTCATGACAACGGAACTGACGGAAGCGATTACAAAGAGGCCTTCAAGCTCTGTAAATAGCAGAAGGGACAATTCAATTGCGACGACGAGTAAGCTGAAGCCTAAAGTAATAAGAACCGACCCCTTTATCTTATTAGTAAGGGTATTGGCATAGTAAAGAGGCTCAACGAGCGCGCTCGCGAGTAACGAGACAACAGTCAGAACAGATAGTCTTTGAATCAGAAGGAGCTCTGACACGTCTCGTCCAGGAAGCCATAGTTCATAAAAATGAAGACCATATGCAACAAAGCCCGCGAGCGGCACAATCATGACCGCAGCTGTGAATCTCATTGCAAAGCCAAACTGTTTAACAAGCTCGTCAGTTTTCTTTTTGGCATAAAGCTCGGCACATTTGGGATAGAAAAGGCTGGAAAGACTATTTGAAACGGATAACAAGGCATTGGGGATCGTCTTAGCAATTGATAAAATCCCCATCTGGTAGGCACCGACAAAGAGATTCGAAATCCACAAATCAAGACCGGTAAGCAAAAGCTTGTTTATTGACTCGATGCTGACCCATAAGCCGCTTTTGAGAATTTCAAGCACTCTTTGAATTGAAAAGCAGGTCGCTTTCACCCGGTATTCTGGAGCAATACGTCTCGTAGTCCAAATCTGCAATGCAAGGAATGCAACCGATGCGACAACTGCAGCGGCGCTGTAATACCACATATGTGGAGCTACAGTCAAAAAAAGAATACACAGCAACATTGCCCTTATGACGGAGGACACAAGCTGGGCAATGGAGTTGAGGTATAGCTGGTTCTTGATAAATGCGGCAATTCCAAAAACAACAACGACAAGACTAAGCGCACAATTGAAAAACGCCAACAAAATCATAAGCTGGAGATCTTCAACTAGCCCAGGCGAAACCGACACGACCGATTCGATATTTGCTGCAAGCAGAACGGATCCAGCCAACACGGCGACGGCCATTACGCAGTTTGCGAAAAACACGGAGGAATAATAGGACTCCGCACTCTCTTGGTCCCCGCTATGGTGCGCAATCGTGATATAACGACCTGCTAGCGAATTTAAGGCAGTAGTAATTACAGCCACATAGCTTACAAAGTTGTTAACAAGACCAACAAAGCCATAGGCTTCTGCCCCCATTTTATCTAGGACAATTGGGGTCAAAAATAAGCTGATGACCATCTGGGCAACAATGACAGACACTTGCGAGATAAGGTTTATCGCAAAAGCGGTCTTGCCCTGTAATATTGGAAGCGGTTTGATCTGCTTATTCATCACTCGGCAACGCCTCCATTTGAGAGATATGATCTCAGGTAGTTGAGCGAGCGTAGCGACTCAGAGCTTCGAATCTTGTCTGAAGATTCGAAATCTGGTTTGATTTCGAGAACCTTGCCCAATTTATCAATTGAGCTAAGTCGCCGATCAGAAAGGTTGAGTCCGTCCAGAAGCGACGTTAGTTTCTGGACATTGCCTCCTTGGCCGTTTCGGTCTCCACGGGGAATCGTCACAAAAGGCGTATGGGTAACGATAGAAAATATGCTTCCATGAAAGGTATCGGTTAACACATAATCAGCTGCTCGAAAATATGGTAAAACCTGGTCAGGGCGGCATCGAATATGGCGATCGCGCACGGGCTGGTCCTCACCTAATGCGATGAGTTCAAGCCCGTGGGAATGAGCAAATTCGAGAGCCTCTCTGCATTCATCCTCGGTAAATCGGAAGCTGTAGCCGTAAAGAATCATGAATCCACTCTCGTTGCAGGGAGACCAGTCTTCGTTCTCCACTCCACCGACGAGTACAGGATCAAGATGCATGATTGGGGCTTTTCCCGTAAGCCTACTTACAGTGTCAACGGAATTCGTGTCACGAACTGAAACCCCCTCGAAACAATTAAGGTAATCCCCTATTTCCCTAGCCACCCCATAGTGGTCAAGTTTTTCATACGTCGTATTGCCGAACGAAGCGGCATAGCTTATCACTTTACCTGCATTGGCGCGCCTCCCAAACAATTCAAGGGAGTAACCAATATTGGAACCAAGCTGGAGGCAATTAAACACTTCATCGCTGCCTATGACCAGAACGTCGCATTTCGTGTTGTAGTGTCGTCTATCTGTGATTCCTAGCATATCATCGCAACTAAACATTACGGAACGCGATGAGACAGCATCCCCCTTGAGCGCCTTTTTTATTGAATGACCCAATGATGAGGATTTAAACCACTGTCCAACTTGTCTCATCTCGCATCGAAGGGTTTCCTTTATGTCCCCTTTATGCAAGATATCGGGCTCAATGTGATAGTCGACGAAAACCACCTGATGACCCAGGGATTCAATCATTCTTTTTAGTGAATAGGCTTGCAAGAAAGACCCGTAATTGGGAACTCGGTGCATTGTCATAATTCCAACGAGCATATTATTTCTCCGTAGCATCAAAACCGTGCAAAGCTCCGCAAACCAAAGCAATGCCAAAAGCGAATTGGAAGGAAAGGTTAATCTCCACAGATGAACCGAGAACCATGCAAAGCAAAAAGGCGTAAATGCCGAAAAGGCTTTTGTTCTGAACCGGTTTTCCGAGAAGAGATGTAAACAAACCTGCGAAATAGACCGTAGTGCCCAAGATTCCACACTGGGTTATAAGGTGAAACAATCCGTTTTGCGCGTTACCGTAGCCAAAAGTGATTCGGTAAATATCGGTAAGGTATCCCCACCCGAAAACAGGCTTCATTGCAACCAGATCAAAAGTGACGGCGTATAGCTGCTCACGTCCAGTCATATTTGGATTCTTATGCAAAACATTGACTACAAAATTCTGAAACTCAGGCATTTGGAATAGATTTGCTTGTCCCCAAATGAGAATATTCAAAACAGCAACAGAGGCTGCAAGAAACAAGGGGTTCGCGATAACAAATCGAGTTTTAGCGGGAACAAACGTCAAAGCAAACATAGCGACCATCATCATGGCACCTGTGCTTGAGCCAGAAAAATACGACATAAAGGCGCCTATGATCACGATCATGCGATTTATAGTAATCTTATCTCTGTAGCAAACGAGCATAAGACCAGAAAGAAGACAATGCGCGTAGGATACTATGAACTTATTTCCGATTAGGTACACCGTACTGGAATCAGAGCGATTGTAGGGCAAGACAACCATCATTAAATCGTTGAGTAAGATCGCAACAATAAAGATGACGAGCACGCGTTTCAGAACAATCTCGGTGGAAAGGCGACAGCACGCATCAACATAGACGAGAATGACGGCAACGATTCCCATTCCAAACATGAATCCGGAAAAGGACCAAGTCGGACTATGGGTATTAATCCAGGTCGAGTACGCCATAAGCGCAGAGAATGCGCTAAGAAGTATCATGACAATTGGAATGCTCTTACAACAAAGAATGTTCTTTAAGACAAGATACGCAATTAAGCCATAGCGAACCAACGAGTACGCTCCGCCGCCACTGCCATCCGTAGGAGCGAAAAAGAGTAAGGTCGCTAACACGATGTCTATGTCCTTGATGGTGACATCAGCAAGAGTTTTTCGCTTAATGGAAACGGTTGCAGCATCATTACACATAGCGCTTAACCCCGTTTCTAACCTGACGGGCTAGCCAGAATAGGCGGTAAAGATGCATACGCGTGGCAAAGACGCGCGCAATTTCAACTTTTTTGTGCCCACCAAGCGTAACGTAGCTTTGGAAACAATGACGGAATAGGCCCCAATAGGCGCTGTAATCCTCGCCCCATTCTTTTCTCGCTCCCGGGGAGCAAATCATGTACTCAATCATTCCTGCCATTTGTGCGCAGCAATACGAGTTGATGTCCATAGAAAAATCAGGCTTGTTTTTCTCTACCCAAGCTGTCATCTCCCGACAGTTATACATAACATCAAATTGTTTATGGCTGTAGGTTGACTTGCTAATGCTTCCGGTGCGAAACACGTAGTGGTAGAGACACTTCCCTACATGAACGACATCGCTACAGCGGTCGAGCAGTTGGAAAATAATGGCTGCATCCTCGCTTATGCGTCCATAGGGATAGCGGATTTCATCAAACAGCTCACGACGATAAAGCTTATCGCACGCAGACACATCAATGATGTTGCCGAGTAAAGCCTCCTTCATAGCGTCTGCGGAAGTAAGCCTCATCACTACGGGTGTAGAAAATTCATTTCTAACAGTGTCTCCCATATGTACATACCTACCACAAGTGACCATAGACACTTCACCATCGACCATTCCGGCCAAAAGTGTTTCGTACATATCGGGCTCGATAAAATCGTCGCTATCAACAAAACCAAGGTATTCACCCTCAGCGATATCGATTCCGGCATTTCTGGCAGAGGACAATCCGCCATTCTGCTTATGTATAACGCAGATGCGGGAATCTCTGTCTGCCCAGGCATCACAAAGCTCACCACTCAAGTCTGTTGATCCATCATCAACAAGAATTATTTGAAGATCGCTGAACGTTTGTCCCACAAGGCTCTCAACGCACCTATTTAGCTCCGCTTCGACGTTATAGACGGGAACAACAACTGTTACAACGGGGCCATTATTGTTTTTATTCATAGTTACTCAACTTCGGCATTGTCGCAGTAGGCAAGAAACTGCTCAAAGCTATTAAATTGTCTCGGGGTTGCCAAAATCGCTTCGCTTTTATCGTAAGTCCCCATGAGGCTCATTTGAAAAACATAGCTGTCGTTAAGTCGATCAGGAGTGGCCCACAAAAAGAAATACTCCCTCATTTCGTCTGCACGAGGATCGCGCCCGAAACGGCGACGAAAACGGACTACGTAGTCTTTCGCCTCTTCCAGCTGAGCTGACGCGCGCTTCTCACGGTAGCACTCTAATGAGCAAACCTTCTTTGCTGGAACGCCTGCATAAACAGAGTCGTGTTCAAGCCTTCCACTTACGACGGAGTGTGCACCGATAATCACATTGTCCTCGATGGTCGTGCCGCAAAGGATAGTGGCGCCCCACCCGACGAAAACGTTGTTGCCAATGGTGACTGGCTTCTCATTGCCCAGGATCTCACCCGTTTTGCCCTTGACTACGGACCAGCCGTAGTCATGAGTCAGGATAGTAATGGGCCCCGTGTGGTTAACGTGGTCGCCGATTGTCAGAAGGTGCGGGTCGGTGATGTCGACGTGCGTGTCGCCGGGGCAATGGAACGTGACGTCCTCACCAATAGTGACACCGCGTGAACGCAGGTACTTCAAGTACCCCTCGTTGTTCACGAGGAGCTTGTTGTAAACCTTCCTCACCACGTCTCTCAAAGCCATGTTCGCGTCTCCAATCTAGATGACCCCCTTAACCGCAGCCATGTAGAGAACGTTTGCGGCCTGGTGCCTCAGCAACTGCACGAAGGCCTTCTGCTTAAAGCGGAGTCTCTCGCATGGGTAGTCATTAATCACTTTCATCAGGCGTTCGTCGCCCGCCATATTGTGAATGGCGCGGCAGGCGTCGCGGCGGCTTTTACCGCTTACGCGAGGCACTTCCTGCGAGATGCACATCTTCATATTGATAAATAAGGTCTTTTTTAATCTCAAAACGCATTCCGATTTCGAGGGCGAGTCCGCCACGAGTCGAAGAGCGTAGTCGTAGAAAAAAAGACTGGCGTCGAAGCGATCTGGTCTATATGAAGTGGTAAGTGACGAAAGGTTCGTGCGGTACGAATACCCCACGTTGCTCGTCGTCACTACCTTGTTGCTAGTCCTGAGGTACTTGTATTTAAAGACGAAGTCTTCGCTGATTACCTCGCGCTCCGAGGGAAAGCGCAGGATATGTTCGTTTATGTTCCTTGTTGCGAAAATAGACGACCATACCGACATTGGAATCGAATCGGACATCTCGGGGGAGCTGCCGCATACGCGGGGTATAAACCTCTTTGCTAGCTCGTCGCCCTCCCACACGGCGTCCTCGAGTTTGAACTCAAACTGGGGACTTCCTTTATCATCTCTCTTGGTGAAACCGCCCAGAACACAATCCGCCCCGGTGTCCTCAATGGCTCGGGCAAACGTCTCAACCATGTCGGATTCGAGCCAGTCATCCGAGTCCACGAACATTACGTGCGTTGACTCAGGGCACAGGTTGTCAAGCCCCGTGTTGCGCGCGAAACCCAACCCCGCGTTCTCCTTATGCACTGTCCGCACGCAATCGTTCTCAGAGGAGAGTCGATCACACAGTTCGCCCGACCCGTCGGTCGACCCGTCGTCGACGAGCAACACTTCGAAAATTGAATACGACTGTTCAAGAATTGAGCGGACGCACTGCTCGAGGTAGCGCCTAACGTTGTACACGGGCACGATAAGGGTTATGTTCAGCTTTTGATCCACGTTTAAGAATGCTTCCTAGTCGTATCTCTATACCAATCGAGCGGGCGCACCGGCGTACAGCGCGCCCGACTCGGTAAGGTCGCACGTGACAACAGGGTTCTCCGAGACGAGAGGGCGGCACGCAATCGAGGAACCGTGCTTAACGACCGCATTAGCGCAAAGGCAACAATGCTGACCAATCGAAACCGGCGCGTAGGTTAACTTTGAGCTAACCCCTCTGCAGTCGAATTCGTGGTCGCGGTCGTAAATCTGGACATTAGGACCAAAGAGCGTGTTTGCACCGATGAGGGCGGATTGGACTGCCGTCACGCGGCAGCCCTCGTTCATGTAGACGCCGTCTTCCAGCACTAAAGTTACGCCTTTATTGACCTGTACGAAGCACTCGGGGCTCAAATAAACGCCCGCACCGATGCTGAGGGATGCGCCCTCGTCCAATATCACCCGTGCGCCCTTGCCCAGGTACAATGGTTTGTCTGAGGCGATCTTGAGCCAATTTCCGGCCACAACGCACATCTTGGCAACCCGTAGGGCGGAAGCGCCCCATTTAAGCGCCTTAGCAATCTTGTTCATCGGTGCTTCCGCTACTTGTAGGGTCGAAGTCGCTGGAAACGCTGACGCGCCAGGCCTTCAACTCATGCGCAATACGCTTGTCGGCAGGCGGAAGTGACATATAGTCCCCGTACATTATCGAGAGATAGCGGTCCGCATCCTCAAAGCCAAAGAACTGTTCGTTTTCGAATTCGTATTCAACCAAGTTGTTAAACAGGCTCGCGGGGAAAACCTCCAGCGACTGGCTGACCGCCCAAGCCAGATTGGCAGCAGTGCCGATAGTTGAAAAGCAACCGTTATCCGTCATCGTTCTTAGCTTGCCGAGAGCCCACTGTTGCAGAGGGGTGTGCCTGGCAAACGCGCCGAAGACGGTTTTGAAGCAGCCAGCAACTCCTGGCTGTCCCGAACTCCATCTTGATGCTTGGAACAGGTACTTATATCGAGCTGCTGCATCCCAGGCCTTGCTGGCTTCGGCTTCACTTTCGAAAGAAACAATCGGAAAGATATCGATCCACACATATTCGCGGATTCCCTCTGCAATGAATGCAGACTTTACCTCAATGCTGGTATCCACCAGTTTTTCAAAAGGAATTGCAGCTGAACCTTTAAGGTTCAGCTGACTGGCAAGCCCAACATGGGATTGCTCCGCTCCAGTACGGGAGGCGAAGCCAGCCAGAAACTTCCTGTAGTCCTCAACGGGCATGACGACATCGATATCATCATCCCAGGGAATGAACCCCTTGTGCCTAACCGCACCGAGAAGAGTGCCGGAACCCATTGAATATCGCAGATTGTTCTCTCGACAATAGCAGTCGAAAATGCGAAGGAGCCGCAGCTCGGCAGCTTTCACCTCTTGCATGGATAAATACTCGGTCGTCATATTACGCTCCTTTAGTCATATTCCTATAGCGATCAGAGAGCTGCTCGTAGAGCGACCTCGTGGTGTAACCCGCTTTATCAAGAAACGGAACATAGTCCGCCTCGGCAGTTAGTTCCCTTTTGCCGGCGCAGGTTTCCAGCAAATCAGCCCACTCCTTGTCGGAAAGCGAAAGTGCTGCGCGCTTGAGAAGGCCCGTCAGATCGGCCTCTTGGGTAACCGCGTCAGAGCTGAGGATGGGCAGTCCATTTGCCTGGGCCTCAATGAAGGCAATCGGTAGCCCCTCGTGGAAAGAGGGGGCAAGCAGCGCATCCATGGCGCTGTAGTACCTCCAGATATCGTCAACGGTACCGATGAAAACCGCCGATTCGCTCAGCCCCAATTTAGCCGCCTTCTCCTTCGCAAGGGGAAGTTCCTCGGCTTGGCCGAAGAGCAGAAGGCGGGAATCGGCCTTACTGGAGCGCAGCTGATTGAAGATATCGAGGGCGCGCAGGGTGTTTTCGCAGGAATGCCTGCCCCGACAAACCCTATGACGGTGGCATTGCCCGGGATCCCAAGCCGATGTCTAACGGCAGCCCGGTCAGAGGACGAGAATCGGAATTTATCGGAATCGACCCCGTTGTGCACCAAGGCATAGCCAGCGCCCTGAAAGAGATATTCACCTGCGACCTCGCTGCATGCCCAGCGCTCACTCGCCGACGGGAGAAACCTCTCTATCATGGCCACGTTGACCATATTCTTCAAACGCGAGGTGCTGCCAAGCGCGCTGTTATGGCAGTGCACGATGCGCGAGGGAACTCCGGCTTTTTTGGCCTCAGAGGCGAAAACGAAGCCGAGTGCGTTGTTCGTGTGAATCTGAACGATGTCGAAACGGTGCTTCGACAGAAAAGCGCCAAGGCGCTTCGCCCCCAGAGTGCCAACCAGCAGCGGGCTGTAGCTATCAATTAAAGGACCGTAGAATCGCTCTCCGAACCTGTCCCCTTCGACGCGTCCAACCGAAAGTACGCTCTGCTCGATATCGGGAGCTGGGCAATCAAGCATCGTAGAGACGAAGGTCCTCACCCCGCCCCTGCCGGGTCCTAACTGTTGAATGATGTGCAGGACCCGAATCATCGCGACCTACCTTCCAGCACGTCGCCGATCCGCTCGCTCGCATGACCATCACCGTAGGGGTTCGAGGCATGGCTCATGGCCGCGTACTCCCCCTCATCGGAGAGCAGACGACTGAACTCGCGGTAGATGACGTCTTCCTCGGTGCCGACGAGTTTCAGCGTGCCGGCGGCGACTCCCTCGGGGCGCTCGGTGGTGTCTCGCATGACGAGGACCGGCTTGCCCAGGCTAGGCGCCTCCTCCTGGATGCCGCCCGAGTCGGTGAGGATGAGGTGGCTGGCGGCCATGAAGTTGTGGAAGTCGAGAACCTCGAGCGGGTCGATGATGTGGAGCCTGTCGAAGCCGTCGAGCTCCTCATGGGCGGCCTTGCGGACGATCGGGTTCATGTGGATGGGGTAGATCGCCTTGGTGTCGGGGTGCTCCTCCATCACGCGGCGGATGGCGCGGAACATGCGGTGCATTGGCTCTCCCAGGTTCTCGCGGCGGTGCGCCGTGATGAGGATGAGGCGCGAGCTTTCCGCCCACTCGAGCTCGGGGTGGGAGTAGCCCTCGCGCACGGTGGTGCGCAGGGCGTCGATGCCGGTGTTGCCGGTGACCCAGATCCTGGACTCGGGCTTGCCCTCCCCGAGCAAATTCTCCTTGCTCGCCTCCGTCGGGGCAAAGTAGTACTCGCTCACGATGTCGACCGCCTGGCGGTTGAACTCCTCCGGCCAGGGGCTGTAGATATCGTGCGTGCGCAGGCCGGCCTCGACGTGGCCCACGGGAATCTGAAGGTAAAAGCACGCGAGCGCCGAGGCGAAGCTGGTCGTGGTGTCTCCGTGGACCAGGACGACATCGGGCCTCTCGTCCTCGAGGACGGCCCTGAGCTTGAGCAGCACGTCGCACGTCACGTCGAACAGCGTCTGGCCCGGCTTCATGATCGCAAGGTCGTGGTCAGGAGTCACGCCGAAGACACGCAGCACCTGATCGAGCATCTCTCGATGCTGGCCGGTCACGGTCACGACGGTCTCAAACTCATCCGTGCGTGTCTTCAGCTCATTGACGAGCGGGCACATCTTGATTGCCTCCGGGCGGGTGCCGAAGACGAGCATTACTTTCTTCTTAGTCATTGGCCTTGCTCCTCTTTGACTCCTTGCGGAGAAGCATGTAGAAACGGGTGTTGCCGACCACGTAGCGCTTCACCAGGCGCTTGGGCTCCTGCATCATGCGGAAGAGCCACTCCAGGTTCGCGCGCTGCATCCACATCGGGGCGCGCGGGATGTTGCCGGAGACCACGTCGAACGAACCCCCCACGCCCACGAAAGCGCCCTTGGCGCCCAGCTCGCGGAAACGCTCGATCAGGCGTTCCTTCTTGGGCGAGGTGATGCCCACGAACACGATGTCGGGCTCGGCCTGCTCAACCTCGGCGACCACGGCATCGAACTCGTCTTCGCCGAAGTAGCCGTCACGGTAACCCGCAAGGACCATCTTGGGATACCTCTCGGACAGTACCTCGGCGGTCTTTGCGACCACTTCGGCTTTGGCGCCTAGCAGGTAGACGCTGTGCCCCTCACGCTCGGCCAGCCCACACAGCTCCCACATGAGGTCGATGCCGGCCACGCGCTCGGGCAAGTCCACGCCCAGCTTCTTGGCGGCCATGACCATGGACGCGCCATCGGCGTTTACGATCTCGCAGCGGCGCACGCACGCATCCATCTCGGGATCGTCGCGCATCTGAAGCAACTTGTCGGCGTTCACGCCGATCAGATGGGCGAAGCGCCCCTCCTTGATGAGGGCATCGGTCGCCTCGACGGTCTGCTCCATCGTCCAGGGATCGACGGGGGCGCCCAGGACTTCGACTCGTCCGGGAAGATCAACCGTTGAACCGGTGCCTTCGTAATTCCCTATAGTCTCTTTAGCAAGCGCCATTTCCGCTAACAACCTCAATCACTGTGAGTAGGATTATTTTGAAATCGAAGAAAATGCCTCGTTTGGCTATATATTCCAGATCGCGTCGGACCATCCCGTCGAATCCAGTCGAGTTACGCTCAGTGACTTGCCACCAGCCGGTGATGCCAGGCTTCACGGCAAGACGCTGCAGGTCGTACTCGGTGTACTCGGCCACCTCATTCGGAAGTGGCGGGCGCGGGCCGACGACGGACATCTGGCCCAGAAACACGTTCAGGAACTGTGGGAACTCGTCAATGGAGTGCTTGCGGATGAACTTGCCGATCCTGGTAACGCGCGGGTCCTCCTTCATCTTGAACATGGCACCGGCGATCTCGTTCTGCTCCTTGAGATCTGCCAGGCGCTCGTCGGCGTCCTTGTACATGGAGCGGAACTTCCACATGCGGAAGGTGGACAGGCTGCCATCACGGTGGGTCTGGCCCACGCGGATCTGGCTGTAGAAGGGGTTGCCCTCGCTCTCAAGGCGGATGGCCGCGGCAAGCACAAGGCTGGGAACGGCGATGACGGCCAGCACGCAGCCGCTGAACACGACGTCAAAGGCGCGCTTAACGGCGCGGTAGACCAAGCGCGAACGATCCCAGTCCATGATGGACTGCATAGCCTTGTAGCGGCCGGCGCCCTCGCGTCGGTCCATGGCCTGAGCAATGAGCGCTGCCCCCGCAGGCGCATCCGTTGCAAATTGAGTTTTATCCGACACGTTTTCTTCCAAGACCTCGTCCCCGGGTCGGGGATCCTCCCTGTTCTGTGTAGCGATCGCCTGCAACTAGGCGATTGCCTTTTTAAGGTTGCGCATGACGCGCTGCTCGCTTGAAAGCACGGCAAGGCCAACGCGGGTGGTTACGCGTCGGCCGCACAGATCGAGCTCCAGATAAGCAGTGCTCTTGCGTCTATTAATGGTTTTTATGAGGCCCTCGTGACCCAACAGCGGGCCTGCCGTCACTACGACCTGGTCGCCGTCTTTAAGGGCCTCGCTCATGGGCACTACGCGGTCTCCCCTATGCGTAAAGCCGCCAATAAGCTGGACCTCTTCTTTTGCCAGCGGCACAAACTGACCGTCCTGGGTAAGCACCCGGGCAAAGTCGTCCATACGCAGCAAACACTGTTGCACGGTGCGGGGGTCTGCCGTATCGCAGATGAGATAACCAGGGAACAGCGGCTTGGTCGTCTTGACCCATTCGCCGTGTACTTTGATCTCGGTTTGAAATTGGGGATAAAAGAGCTCTTGCGTGGCACCCACTGGCACCACGTGCTCGATGCGCTCGCGCATTACATCTTCGCGACCGTTTATGACCTGAATCACATACCACACGAGCATCACCCCCTTGCTGTCTTACGTGTGGCTCACGGGGTTTGGGTATGGCTTCGCCAGGGCGCTTGTGCACGAAGGCGCTCCATATTCAAACCCTGAGCCCAGTTAGACAAGCACGTGGCTCTGCCCCACCGTGAACGGTATGTATAAGTGCAGTGGCTAGAGACGCGGACGTGTATCGCAAAATAACCGCGTCTCCAGCTGGCTGCGTGCGAACCAGTCAAGCGGGTACAAAACTGGACCGCACGCAAACAGCTGTAGGACTGCCAAGCTTTGCCGTAGCAATTTGATGCATTACCCAATGCGAACTTTTAAATGCCCACAAAAGGAAGTGCAAAATCGCGCATGGCAATCGATATTGGAGCTCGTGGTGTTTCTGGCACCGCCGTTACGACCGGATGCTGATCGACCCTGCGCTTTGCAACTTGCTGGAGCCGCGAGCACAGTTGAACTCATGTAGCGTTAGGTATCCTAGCACAAGCTGATAGCGAAACTGATTTGGCTTGTGGTGGACAACATATCGTTCATTTAGCGTGTTCAAGGGGGTTGTTTTGGGATGTTGTTCACATTGGCGCAGGATATTGGGGTGCTAGCGGAGGTTATGGATGCTCCTGAAGCCCGAAGTGAACAGCGAGGCGTACTGGTAATTGCGTTTGTCCAACAAACTATGTACAGAGATGGGAAATAAATTGTGCAACTTTTTGTTGGCGTAGGTGGGGTTTGCAGCGCGTGGTGTTTTGGCATGAAAAAAGGCCTTCGGAATTCCGAAGGCCTTTGCATTCACGATGGTGGAGACGAGGGGGATCGAACCCCTGACCTCTTGACTGCCAGTCAAGCGCTCTCCCAGCTGAGCTACGCCCCCGTGACGAGGTAGTACTATAGGGGAAGATCTTCGGGGATGCAAGGGGGAATTTTGGATTGATTTTCCGCCTTACGGGTTTTCTGGGACAGTGGATAAAACCCTGATGCGATGGCCCTTACTTGTAGAGGTAAGCGATGGCGGTGCCGGTGTGGACTTGGATCTTGGCAGTCGTTCTTACTATGTTGCTGATGCCGGTGTCGGCTAGTAAGCCTAACGAGGCGTGGTCTAGTTCCCACTCCAAGCCGTGTTCGCTTATTTCTGTGTTTGGGGCGATTGCAATGATGGAGAAGGTTTTGCCTTCGGCGCCCTGGATGGTCCAGGACTCGCCTGCATGGAGGATGCGGGCCGCGGTCTCGTCTTCGCAGATCCAGACGGGGGCGTCGGCGTAGCCTGTAAGCAAGCCGAGCACGGACAGGGCCATGTCGGGGCGGCCTCCGGTGGCGCAGGTTGTTACTAGTTCGGCGGCTGGCCAGCGGCGGCGGATGGCGTCTAGCGCTTGAGCCAGATCGGTGTAGTCCTTGTAGGGGTTGTGGCGCTCTACTTCGAAGCCTTTGGCAGCATCGACTAGGGCGCGGCCCTCATCGCTCACCGTGTCGGCGTCACCGACATAGACATCGCAGCTCAAGCCGGCACCCAGCAGAGCATCCAGGCCGCGGTCCACGGCGACAACGTGGTCGCACTCCCCCGCTAGCCTACGCAGCAAATCCGCGCTCGCCACCACAGGCGATCCGCAAACTACTAATACCTTACAAGCCACAGCCCTCGCCTAGCCCTCAAAAGAAAGCACGCGAGCAAGGTCCAGCTCTTCGTAGCTGTCGATAAAGATATCGCAGTTGGAACGCACCTCGTCGCGCTTCATGCGGCCGTGCGGGTCATAGATGCCCACGCGCTTAAAGCCAGCGACCCCAGAGCTCTTTAGGCCAAAGACGGCGTCCTCAAACACCCAAGCGCGCTCAAACTTGTGCCCATGGCGCTCCTCCAGGCGGCGCAGCGCCAGCTCGTAAACGTCGGGGAACTGCTTGGAACGACCTGCCTCGCCCGTGGTGGTCACAAACTCCATGTAGGCGTCGAGCCCGGCGCCAGCGAGCGCAGACTGCACCAGCTCGGCCGGCGTTGACGTAGCCACGCACATGGCAATGCCTGCCGCCTTCGCCTGCTCCAAAAACGCCAGGAGCCCCTCGCGCGGCGGCACCTTGGAGTAGCCATCGATCAGAATCTCGCCCAGCTCGCGATACAGCTCCTCGCCATTATCGCCAATGCCCCACGTGTCGTGGTAGGCCTGGCATTCGTCCTCGAGCGAAAGATGCTCAAATTGGGCAAAGTCATCCACGGTCACGTCAATCCCGTGGCGGTGCAATAACTCGGGCTGGGCATAGCCCCAAACGGGGGTGCTATTAACCAGCGTGCCGTCGCAATCGAAAATAAAAGCAACCTTGGGAGTGGCGGAATGGGGCATAAACGAACCTTTCAATATCAAATGGTAAACATCCTGCTAAAAACGTTTTACCAAACGTCAGATAACAATTTTGAAAACCTAATTGGTAAAACTGTCAAGAGTTTTACCATCGCAATTCTGTCAGTGGTATAAACATGGCGCTCACCGATTAAAAGCCGCCGCAAAACCACTTTCCTTCATAAAAGTAACGTACAGGTGTTATCGTAGTTTCTGCCGAAAGTTCCACCGAGCACGCGAGGTGGAACGAATCATAGAACTATCGCCGTCCCTTCGATTCGTGCAGCCCTGGACCTTTCGCATTTAGTCACCAAGGCAACACGCTGCCGTGTCATGATGGGATCAAACGTGAGCGATACAAAGCTAAAGCCAACGGCTAAAAAGCCCGCAACCCGTAAAGCCGCCCCGCACGCACCGGAGCTCACCAAGGACGATGTCTATCTATTTGGCATCGGCACGTGGGAGCGCAGCTGGGAAAAGATGGGCGCGCACCCCGACACGCAGAACCGTACGCGCGGCTGGCGCTTTTGCGTTTGGGCGCCCGATGTAAAGAGCGTGCATGTCATTGGCGAATTTAACGACTGGGATGAGCAAGCCAACCCGCTGGTGCCCGTGCATACGAGCGCTATTTGGGAAGGCTTTATTCCTGGTGCCGAGCAGGGCCAGCTCTATAAATATCTCATCGAGACCAACGAGGGAGAAAAGCTCTATAAGGCCGATCCGTATGCCTTTAAGGCCGAGTGCCCTCCGGGTACCGCCAGCGTACTGTGGACCCTCGATGGCTACAAGTGGAACGACGCCGCGTGGCTCAAGCGCCGCGCCAGCCATAACCACATGTCGCAGCCGCTCAACATCTACGAGGTGCATATTGGCTCGTGGAAGCGCCACGGCGATGCGCCGCAGGGCGAGCCGGACGAGTACGGCAACTACCCCGGTCCCATGGATCCCTTCCCCGCACAGCGCGGCGAGTTCTATACCTACGACGATCTGTCGGTGGAGCTTGTGGACTACGTGCGCGACATGGGCTACACGCATATCGAGGTCATGCCGCTTATGGAGCATCCCTTCGATGGCTCCTGGGGCTACCAGACGACCGGCTACTATGCCGCCACGTCGCGCTACGGCAACCCGCAGCAGCTCATGCACTTTATCGATGCGTGCCACGAGGCAGGCATTGGCGTGATCATGGACTGGGTGCCCGGCGGTTTTTGCGCTGACTCCCACGGCCTCGCCACCTTTAACGGCCACATGCTGTTTGAGCACGAGATTCATCCCAACTGGGGCACGCACAAGTTCGATTTCGCCCGTGGCGAGGTCCGCTCCTTCCTGGTCTCCAACGTGCTGTACTGGCTCGAGAACTTCCACGTTGACGGCATTCGCATGGACGGCGTGTCCAGTATGCTGTACCTCAACTTTGGCATTGACGATCCCGGCCAAAAGAAGTTCAACAAGTACGGTACCGAGGAGGACCTGGACGCCAGCGCATTTATCCGCCAGGTCAACTGCGCCGTGGAGGCGCACTACCCCGACGTGATGATGATGGCCGAGGAGTCCACCGCGTGGCCGCTCGTGACCTACCCGCCGCAGGACGGCGGCCTGGGCTTCCACTACAAGTGGGACATGGGCTGGATGAACGATACCCTACACTACATGCAGACCGATTTTCCGTGGCGCCCCGGCAACCACGGGCTGCTCACGTTCTCCATCATGTACGCCTTTACCGAGAACTTCATTTGCCCGCTGAGCCACGACGAGGTCGTGCACGGTAAATGCTCGCTGATCGGCCGTATGCCGGGCGACTGGTGGCGTCAGTTTGCCGGCCTGCGCACGCTCGCCTTCTACCAGATGACGCACCCCGGTGCCAAGCTCAACTTTATGGGCAACGAGATCGGCCAGTTTATTGAGTGGCGCTACTACGAGTCCATCCAGTGGTTCCTGACCGAGGAGTACGAGACCCACCGTCATCATCAGGCGTTCATCAAGGCGCTCAACCACCTGTACACCGCCGAGCCCGCCCTGTACGAGCGCGGCTACACCGACGACGGATTTACCTGGATTGACGCGGACAACTCCAAGCAATCCATCGTGAGCTATGTGCGCCAAGGCGAGAACATCGATGACGACCTGGTAATCCTGATCAACTTTGACCCGGCGAGCTACGAGAGCTTCCGCGTAGGTGTGCCGCGCGAGGGCGACTGGGAGGTCATCTTCGATTCTGACCGTCCTGAGTTCGGTGGCAGCGGCTATGCAGGCGAAGAGCCCTACACCTGCTCGAGCGAGCCCTATCCCTGGAACGGGCAGATGGACTCCATTGAGATGAAGGTGCCCGGCCTGGCAGGCGTGGTGCTTAAGCGCCGCGGTCCCAGCAGCTATAAGCCGCCCGTGGTCGAGGAGTCCAAGAAGGCGACGCGCAAGCGCTCGTCCACGGTGAAGCCCAAGGCCGCTGCTGCTAAGAAGGCTCCGGCTAAGGCGAAGGCTACCAAGCCCACTGCCAAGGCTTCGGCCAAGTCCACCACGACCAAGAAGGCAGCCACCAAAAAGGCCGCTACCAAGGCCAAGGCGGCTGCTGTTAAGGCTCCTGCCAAGAATGCGTAACAAAAGCGTTACCACTGCAATTACCCGCCCCGCGGGGGCGTAGGATACAAGTCATAACCGTTCCGGGAGAAACATCCCCGGGGGAAAGGAACGTATGAATAAGATCTTCGACAACAAGCAGGAGTTTACCGAGCTCTATCGCGATGCCGTCATGAGCATCAGCGGCAAGAGCGTCGAGGCCGCCAGCGACCTTGACCGCTTTAACGCCCTGGCCAAGCTCGTGGCCGAGAAGGCGCGCACCGTTGCCACCAAGAGCGACGCCCGCGCCACCGCCGAGGGCAAGAAGCGCGTGTACTACTTCTCGATCGAGTTTTTGATCGGCCGCCTGCTTGACAACTACCTGCTCAACTTTGGCGTGCGCGACATGGTCGCCGAGGCGCTCGACGACATGGGCTTTGACCTGTCCGTCATCGAGAACCAGGAGCCCGATCCGGCGCTGGGCAACGGTGGCCTGGGCCGTCTGGCCGCATGCTTCCTGGATTCCATGGCAGCCGAGGGCATTGCCGGCTACGGCAACGGCATGCGCTACCGCTACGGCCTGTTTAAGCAGGAGATCGTCAACGGCAGCCAGGTCGAGGCCACCGACGAGTGGCTAACCCACGGCTATCCCTGGGAGGTCCGTCGTCAGGACAAGGCCGTGACCATTAAGTTTGGTGGCCATGTTGAGGGCTTTGAGGAGAACGGCCGCACGTTCTACCGCACGGTGGACACGCAGGACATCCTGGCCGTCCCTTATGACATCCCCGTGGTGGGCTATGCCGGCGAGACCGTCAACAAGCTGCGCGTCTGGGCCGCCGAGCCGGTTGAGGAGCACTTTGACCTGGAGGCCTTCAACCGCGGCGACTACGCCCTGGCCGACGCCGAGCGCGCCGAGGCCGAGGCCATCAGCGCCATCCTCTACCCCAACGACGCCGGCGAGCACGGCCGTCTGCTGCGCCTGAAGCAGGAGTACCTGTTTGTATCGGCCGGCATCTACAGCCTGCTCGACACCTTTGAGAAGGAGCACGGCGAGAACTGGGAGCTGCTGCCGCAGTTTGTGGCCATCCACACCAACGACACCCACCCCGCCATGTGCGGCCCCGAGCTCATGCGCATCCTCATCGACGAGAAGAAGCTCGAGTGGGATGACGCCTGGAACATCGTGACGCAGGTCGTGAGCTACACCAACCACACCATCCTGCCCGAGGCTCTGGAGAAGTGGCCCATCGGCACGTTCTCCAAACTCCTCCCCCGCGTCTACCAGATCATCGACGAGATCAGCCGCCGTTGGCACGAGTCCTTCGACACCACGCAGGAGGGCTGGCAGGAGCGTCTGCGCCAGACCGCCATCCTGTGGGACGGCGAGATTCGCATGGCCAACCTGTCTGTGATCTGCAGCCACAGCGTCAACGGCGTGGCCAAGATCCACTCCGACATCATCAAGAACATCGTGCTCAAGGACTTCTATGCCCTGACGCCCGAGAAGTTCAGCAACAAGACCAACGGCATCTCGCACCGTCGCTTCTTTGCCGAGGCCAACCCCACATACGCCAAGCTCGTCACCGAGGCCATTGGCGACGGCTGGCTTAAAGACGCCTTTGAGTTGGAGAAGCTCAAGGAGTTTAAGGACGACACCGAGTTCCTGAAGGCCGTGGGTGCCTCCAAGCGCGCCAACAAGGAGCGCCTGGCCGCCTACGTTAAGGCCGAGACCGGTCTGGTCATCGACCCCAACACCGTCTTCGATGTTCAGGTTAAGCGCTTCCATGCCTACAAGCGCCAGCTCATGAACATCATGAAGGTGATGGACATCTACAATCGTCGCATCGCGAATCCCAACTTCCACGTGACGCCGACGACCTTCATCTTTAGCGGCAAGGCTGCCTCGAGCTACACCTTTGCCAAGGAGACCATCCGCCTCATTAACTCCGTGGCCGACGTCATCAACAACGATGCCCGTGTCAACGAGGTCATGAAGGTCTGCTTTATCCCCAACTTCCGTGTGAGCAACGCCCAGCTCATCTACCCCGCCGCAGAGATCTCGGAGCAGATCTCCACGGCCGGCAAGGAGGCCTCGGGCACATCCAACATGAAGCTCATGATGAACGGCGCCATTACGCTGGGAACCCTCGACGGCGCCAACATCGAGATCGCCGACCTGGCCGGCCGCGAGAACGAGGCCATCTTTGGTCTGACCGCTCCCGAGGTCGAGCAGCTCTGGGCATCCAACAGCTACTTTGCGTGGGACACCCTCAACAACGATCGCGAGCGTCTGGGCCGCGTGATGGACGAGCTCAAGGACAACACCTTTGCGGGTCTTTCGGGCAACTTCGAGAGCATCTACAACGAGCTCATGAACAACAACGACCCCGACCTGGTCATGGCAGACTTCCGCAGCTACGTGGATGCATGGGAGAAGCTCACCGGCAGCTACGGCGACCAGGAGACCTGGAACCGCAAGGCCCTGCTCAACACCGCCTCCTCCGGCTGGTTCTCGAGCGACCGCACCATTCGCGAGTACCGCGACGAGATCTGGCACGCGTAAAGGCGCGCGAGCTCCCTTTGCCGCACGGCATTATTCGGCGGGCGCGACCAGGTGCCGTGCCCGCCGCTATTGGGTTTAGGAACATCGATGACAGAAGGAGAAATCGATGAGTAAGAAAGAATGCATCGCGATGCTCCTCGCAGGAGGACAGGGCAGCCGATTGGGGGCACTCACCCAAAAGATCGCTAAGCCGGCGGTTAGCTTTGGTGGCAAGTTCCGCATTATCGACTTTTCGCTCTCCAACTGCTCCAACTCGGGCATCGACACGGTGGGTGTTCTGACGCAGTATCGCCCCTACCTGCTGCATGCCTATGTGGGCTCCGGCGAGGCGTGGGATCTGGACAGCCGCGACGGCGGCGTGTCGATCCTGCCGCCGTACGAGACGCAGACCGGCGGCGCCTGGTATGCGGGCACGGCCGACGCCATTACGCAGAACCTCGACTACATCAAGGCCAACGACCCCAAGTACGTCCTGATTCTTTCGGGCGATCACCTGTATCGCATGGACTACCGCAAGATGCTCAAGACGCACATTGAGAACAATGCCGACCTCACGGTGAGCGTTATGCCCGTGCCGTGGGAGGAGGCCAGCCGCTTTGGCATCCTGACCACCGACCCCGAGGACGGCCGCATCACCAAGTTCACCGAGAAGCCCGATAAGCCCGATTCGAACCTCGCGTCCATGGGCATCTACATCTTCTCGGCCGACGTCCTGATCGAGGCGCTCGAGGAGGACGCACTGGACCAGCGCTCGAGCCACGACTTTGGCAAGGACATCATCCCCAAGCTGCTCGGCGAGGGCAAGCGCCTGTACAGCTACGAGTTCCACGGCTTTTGGAAGGATGTCGGCACCATCGCCAGCTTCCACGAGACCTCGATGGACCTGCTGGGCAACAACCCCGAGTTCGATCTGTTTGACAAGCACTTCCCCATCATGTCCAACATCACCACGCGACCGCCGCACTACATTGGCCCGGACGGCCGCTTGGACGACTGCCTGGTCTCCAACGGCTGCAAGATCTACGGCACCGCTCGCCACTCGATTCTTTCGACCGATGTCATCATCGAGGAGCGCGCCGTGGTCGAGGACTCCGTGCTGCTGCCGGGTGCGCACGTCAAGAGCGGTGCGCACATCTGCCGCGCTATTTTGGGCGAGAACTCCACGGTCGAAGAGGGCGTGAAGCTCGGCTCTGTCGATACCACCAAGGATACGGCCGTCGTTGGAAATGACGTCGTTATCGGGAAGGGGGAATGATCCGATGATCAATCGCAAGGCCATCGGTTATATCACCGCTAACTATTCATCGACCTACGGCAGCGTGCTGCTCAAGGACCGCCCCATCGCGTCCGTCCCGTTTTTGGGCCGCTACCGCCTGATCGACTTTCCGCTCTCCAACATGATGAATGCCGGCATCAAAACCGTCGGCGTCGTCATGCCGGGTAACTACCGCTCGCTGATCGACCACGTGGGCTCGGGCAAGGACTGGGGTCTGGACCGCAAGAAGGGCGGCCTGTTCATGGTCCCCGGCAACGCGTACGGCACCACCAAGGGCGGCATGCGCTTCCTGCTGCGCGACATCATCTCCAACAAGACGCTGTTCCAGCGCTCGGAAAAGCCCTATGTTGTGATGATGGGCACCAACATCATCTTTAACATGGACCTCAACACCATCATCGAGGCGCACGAGAACTCCGGCGCCCAGATGACCGTCGTGTACTGCAAGGCCACGCGCAACGTTGACGACGAGACCAAGCTCGAGATTAACGAGAACGGCCGTCTGACGGGCGTGAGCGCCGGCGTCGTGTACGGCGATAACGCGTCCATGGACTGCTGCATCGTCAACCGCGAGACGCTGCTCGAGATTATCGACCACTACCAGGCCGCCGACTATCTGGACCTGCTCGAGGCACTCCAGGGCGACTTTGGCAACATCGACGTGTGCAGCTACGAGTACAAGGGCGAGGTCGTGGGCGTGTTTAGCGAGAAGTCGCTGTATCGCCGCAGCATGGACCTGCTCGACCAGACCGTGGCCGACCAGCTCTTCGATCCCGAGCGCCCGATCCTGACCAAGGCCCACGACGTGCCGCCTTCGCGCTACGCGACCGGCAGCCACGCCTGCAACTCGATCATTTCGGCCGGTTGCATCATCAAGGGCACCGTGCGCAACTCGATTCTGTCGCGCGGCGTTGTGGTTGAGGAAGGCGCCTCGGTGACCAACTCGATCATCAACCAGAGCTGCGTCATCAAGAGCGGCGCTCGTGTTGAGAACGCCATCCTGGACAAGAACAACGTGGTGCCCGTCAACACCGAGCTTCGCGGCACGCCCGAGAACATCCTGGTGCTGGGCAAGGCCCCGTTAACTTCCGATACCACCATCGCTCGTTAACATTGGCGTCGCATAATCGCACGTAAACTGAAGAATAGCCGCCCGGTTAGTGCCTGGCGGCTATTCTCGAATTGCAACATGGGAGACAATATGGCAGAAACCAGCAAAAAGATGCAGATCGTGTTTGCCTCGGCCGAGTGCGCACCGTTTGTTAAGACCGGTGGCCTGGGCGACGTGGCGGGCTCGCTGCCTGCGGCGCTTGTGCGCGCCGGCGCCGAAGTTATCGTGATGGTGCCCAAGTACGCCACCATCAAGGATGAGTACAAGGCGCAGATGGAGCACTTCTCCGACTTTTACGTGAGCCTGGGCTGGCGCAACGAGTATTGCGGGCTCGAGAAGCTCGAGCACGACGGCGTCACCTATATGTTCATCGACAACGAGCGCTACTTTGCGCGCGACTATCCGTACGGCTTCTTTGACGACGGCGAGCGCTTTGCGTTCTTCTCCAAGGCCATCACCGAGAGCCTGCAGCACCTGCCGGCCGGCTTTGAGTGCGACATCCTGCACTGCAACGACTGGCAGACGGCACTGGCGCCCGTGTTTTTGCGCGAGTTCTACCAAGGCCTGCCGCTGTACGACCGCGTCAAGACCGTGTTCTCGATCCACAACGTGGCGTTCCAGGGCCAGTTTAGCGACACCGTGATGGAGGACATCCTGGGTGTGGCGCATATTCCCGCGGCCGCCTCGCAGCTGCGTTGCGACGCCTGCAGCATCAACTACATGCTGGGCGCGCTGCGCTATGCCGACGCCATCACCACGGTAAGCCCTACCTATGCCAACGAGATCCAGACGCCCGAGTTTGGCGAGGGCCTGGACGGCGTGCTGCGCGAGCGTTCGTACGCGCTGCAGGGCATTTTGAATGGCATTGATGTGGCAGGCTTTGACCCGGCGACCGACAAGCGCATTGCCGCCAACTACACGGTTGACGACCGTGCGGGCAAGGCCGTGTGCAAGGCCAAGCTGCAGGAAGAACTGGGGCTCGAGGTTCGCGACGACCGCCCGCTCATGGTGATGGTCACGCGCCTGACGCGCCAGAAGGGCTTGGACCTGGTTATGTACGCGCTCGACCGCATCCTGGCCGGCGGCGTTCAGGTGGCCGTGCTGGGCACCGGCGACCGCGACTACGAGGACGGCCTGCGCTACTTCCAGGACAAGTACCCCGGCACCATGGCCGCACGCATCGAGTTCGATCCTGCGCTGTCGCAGCGCATGTACGCCGCCGCCGACATGTTCCTGATGCCTTCGAAGTTTGAGCCTTGCGGCCTGTCGCAGATCATAGCCATGCGTTACGGCACGCTGCCCATCGTGCGCGAGACCGGTGGCCTGAAGGACACTGTGATTCCGTATAACGAGTTTACCGGCGAGGGCACGGGATTCTCGTTTAGTAACTTTAACGGCGACGAGATGGGCGACGCCGTGTTCCGCGCGGCGCGTCTGTTCTGGGATAACCGTGAGGCGTGGGATCAGCTGGTCACGCAGGCCATGAGCCAGGACTTTAGCTGGACACGCTCGGCCGATAAGTATCTGGACCTGTACTTCTTTATGCACCCGGAGATTGAGAGGCCGGCGGCTGTTGTCGACGAGCCCGAGGCTGTTGCTGAGCCGGTGGCCGCTGAGGAGCCCAAGGCCGAGGAGAAGCCGGTTGAGGCTGAGCCCGCAAAGGCCGAGCCTGAGGTAAAGGCTGAGGTTGCTCCTGAGCCCGAGCCTGCTGCGAAGCCTGCGGCAAAGAAGACCACGACTCGCAAGACGACAGCTAAGAAGGCTACTGCGACCAAGGCGGCGGCAACCAAAACCACCGCTACCATGACAACGACCACGCGCAAGCGCACGACCGCCGCTGCCAAGAAAGCCGCCGAAGCCGAGGCTGCTCCCGAGGTAAAGGCCAAGGTCGCTGAGGCCAAACCGGCCGCCAAGGCTCCGGCAAAGACTGCTGCCAAGAAGACAACGGCAACGAAGTCGACGACTACGACAAAGGCCGCTGCGGCCAAGGCTACCCCGAAGAGTGCCGCAAAGCCCGCCGTCAAGGTCGAGGAGACGCCCGCCGAGTCCAAGGCGGAGGGAACCGTCGAGGCCAAGCCGGCCGCCAAGACCACCACGCGCAAGCGCGCCACGACGACGGCCAAGAAGACCACGACCAAGGCTGCTGCTCCCAAGGCGGAGGCTAAGGTCGAGGACAAGCCCGCGGTAAAGGTCGAGCCCAAGGCAGAGGTCAAGCCTGCGGCAAAGGCCGAGCCGGCACCGAAGGCCGCCGAGGCCAAGCCTACTGCCGCCAAAGAGGAGCCCAAGGCTGAGGTAAAGGCCAAGCCCGAGCCCGCCAAGGAGGCCCCGGCCTCCCCCGCCGCTAAGACTGAGGAAAAGGCTCCGACCAAGAAGACCTCCGTCCGCAAGGCTACGGCCACCCGCAAGCGCCGTTAATCCAGACGATCCAAAACCTCATCAAACCCTAAGCAAGGGGCGCTCCAACCGGGCGCCCCTTCTCTGTAGATAGTTGGTAAAACGATTTTCTAGGACAACCGTTCGCCGATGGTAAACGGATGTTGTTTATACAGCCTGTGTACAACAGATATACTTACATCCTGTGCGTAAAGCCCATGGCCAGCAGGCCATGATTCTATTGAACTGGACCGTACTATGAGATTGATACACAACAGCCGCCTACCGCAGTTTCGCACTCCGTTTGGCGCTGTGACCACTGGCACTTCCGTTTCGCTCTCGGTGATCTTGGAGGATGCCGACCCCAACCAGGCAACGCTCACCCTGCGTACCTGGGTCGATGAGATCGGCGAGTCTCGGTATCCCATGACGCACGAAGGCGACGGCATATTTTCCGTAGAGCTTGAGTGCACCGAGCCCTGTCTTATCTGGTACAGCTTTATCTGCAATATCGAGGGCCAGCCCGAGGTTCGCCTGGGCGCACCGCAGGGCCGCACCGGCGGCGAGGGCGTAACCTACGACTACGCCGAGGTACCGTCGTTCCAGATCACCGTCTATAAGCACCGCGACAACCGCCCCACTTGGTACGAGCGCGGCATGGTCTACCAAATCTTCCCCGATCGCTATGCTCGCGACGAGCACTGGCGCGAGCGTACGCTGGCTCAGGTCGAAAAGCCGCGCAACGGAATCCAACGCCGCATGGTCGAGGACTGGAACGAGCCGCCCGTATACGAGCGCGCCGAGGATGGCTCCATCAAGACCTGGGACTTCTACGGCGGATCGCTCAAGGGCATCCAAGAAGACCTGCCTCGCATCGCCGAGCTGGGCTTTACGGCAATCTACCTCAACCCCATTTTTGAAGCCGCGAGCAACCACCGCTACGACACGGCCGACTACACCAAGATCGACCCGATCCTGGGCACCGAGCAGGACTTTACCGAGCTGTGTCAGGCGGCCGAGAAGCTCGGCATTTCCATTATCCTGGACGGTGTCTTCAACCATACGGGCGACGACTCCATCTATTTCAACCGCTATGGCAACTACCCCGGCGTGGGCGCGTGGCAGAGCGAGGATTCGCCGTGGCGCGATGCGTTTTATTTCCACGAGGACGGCTCGTACGACTGCTGGTGGGGCGTGGGCAATATGCCCGCCATCAATGAGAGCTCCGAGTTGGTACGCGAGCGGCTCCTGGGCAAGGACGGCGTCATTCGAAAATGGCTGCGCGCCGGCGCTCACGGCTGGCGCCTGGATGTGGCCGACGAGCTTTCCGATGACTTCCTGACCGAAATCAAAAAGGCCGTGCTCGCCGAGAAGCCCGACGCGCTGCTGCTCGGCGAGGTCTGGGAAGATGCCTCCAACAAGATCAGCTACGGTCATCTACGTCGCTATCTACAAGGCTCCGAGCTCGACTCGGCCATGGATTACCCCTTCCGCGACATGGTCATCGGCTTTTTGATGGGCTACAAAAACGCCTACCAAGCTGCCGAGGATATCGAGACCCTACGCGAGAACTATCCGCGCGAGGCATTATCCTGCGCGCTCAATCTGCTGTCGAGCCACGACCGCCCGCGCATTATCTCGGTGCTCGGCGGTGGCCCCGACGAGTCGCAGCTGCCCGAGAGTGAGCGCAGCAAATGGCGCCTGGACGAGAACTCCATGGGCCTGGCCAAGAGCCGCTTTTGGCTGGCGACGCTCATGCAGATGACGTTCCCGGGCGTTCCCTCAATCTATTACGGTGACGAGTACGGCTTGGAGGGTCTCACCGATCCGGGCAATCGCCGCACCACCGAGTGACGATTCCGGCGCTCGACGAATGTGCGAGTGACGTGATCAGCGGTCACGAGTGCGAGATCCACAACGGCACGGTCACGCTCGACCTGTACCCGCTGGGTTCGTCGATCATCTATCACCACGCCGAGCAGCGCCTGCAGGAGCCGCTCGATCACGGTGCGGGTGTTGTGTGCCATATCACATCGGTGCCGACCGACGACGGCAAGCCCGGTACGATCGGCGCGCCCACGCGTCGCTTTATCGACCATCTGGCAGCCATGGGCATGCGCTACTGGCAGGTTCTCCCCGTCAACCCCACGGACTTCTTCCGCTCCCCTTACGCCGGTCCTTCGGCCTTTGCAGGCAATATCGACCTGCTACCCGAGAGCCACGAGGAGCTGGCAGCCGACTTTGAGACCTGGAAGGCCCGCGGCGGCGAGGATGCCGATCCGCTGTACACCGCGTTTAAACATCGCAATGCCGATTGGCTCGAGAAGTACTGCGTCTACATGGCCGTTAAGAAGTACTTTGAGGGCGAGTCGCGCCACGATTGGCCGGCCGATGTCGCACGCTACAACGAGCATCTGATCGACGACAAGCGTTTCCACAACGAGGCCGAGCTTCAGGCGTACATGCAGTACCGCTTTGACCTGGCTTGGTGCGAGCTCATGAACTATGCGCACAAGAAGGGCATCGAGGTCATCGGCGATATTCCTATGTACGTGTCCGACGATTCGGCAGACGCGTGGAGCGAACCCGAGAACTTCTGGCTGTCCGATACCGGCAAAGCAATCGAGATTTCCGGCGCGCCACCCGACAACTTTGCGCCCGAGGGCCAGGTGTGGGGCAACCCGACATTCCGCTGGGACCACATGAAGCAGAACGGCTATACCTGGTGGATGGATCGCCTGCGCCGCGCGTTCTCGCTCTACGACCGCGTGCGTCTGGACCACTTCCTGGGATTCCACAGCTATTACAGCATTCCCGCGGGCAAGGCATGCGCCGACGGCCGCTGGCTAGCGGGCCCGGGCAAGGACCTGTTCCAGACCGCCTACGACGAGCTTGGTCCGCTCAACTTTATCGCCGAGGACCTGGGCTATTTGACGCCCGGTGTTCGCGCCATGGCCTCGACCTGTGGTTTCCCCGGCATGGACGTGCTGGAGTTTAGCGACTACGACGTTCGTTGCGGTGTGCATCCCACGCCCGGCAAGATTCTGTACACCTCGACGCACGATACGTCGACGCTGGCCGGTTGGTGCACCCGTACCTTTGCGGGCGGCGATGAACCGAGCGGTGTTGAGGTGGCGGCCAAGCTGATGAGCGACGCGCTGGCAAGCGACGCTCCCCTGGTGATGATGCCGCTGCAGGATGTCCTGGGGCTTGGCGACGACGCGCGAATGAACGTTCCGGGCGTGGCCACGGGCAACTGGACCTGGCAGGCTGACGAGGCGGACATTGCAGCCGCCGAGAACAAAACCGCACAGCTCCTGCGCAACACCCATAGATTCTGGGGCGAAGCGTGATAAAACCCCCGATATAGGGTACAGTTACAGATGTTTGAATTTTTGCGGGCAGAGTAATCTGCCCGCTTTGTGCTGAAAAGGAAGTATTATGGCGCGCTACGATTACAAGTGCTCGAGCTGCGGCAACGTGTTTGAGGTTGAGCATCCCATGTCCGAGACTCCCGAGGTCGTGTGCCCCAGCTGCGGTGCCCCGGCGGCCAAGACGTTCTCGGCCAGCGGCATTAAATTTGAGGGCAGCGGCTTCTACAACACCGACCAGCGCAGTGGCGGTTCTAGCACCAACGCCACCAGCGGCTGCTGCGCCAACTGCCCACATAGCCACTAGGAACCAAACAGCCCCGCGACCGACACCGATCGCGGGGCTTATTCTTTAGCTAACCAGGTTTCCTTATGAGTTGCGGTGAAATAAAGACTGTTTGGCGGTTAGAAGCCGATATTCAATCCCTATTTCACCGCAACTTAGTAGTTACTTGCGGACCAGTCTGGCGCAGAAGTGGCCGTCGTAGGAGTCGGCGTTTACCGGCACACTTTGGAAAAGGCCTCGATCGTTCTGGCGTACGGATACGAGTTTCTTGGCTTGATCGAACTCGGGGAGTTGCAGAATCTGTGCCTCGGAAAGCGGTGCCACGCTAAAGCCGGCACCCTCGGGAGAAGCAAGGAAAGCATCCACCACCTGCGTGTTCTCCTCGTCGAAGACGGAGCACGTCGCATAGATGAGCTCGCCGCCGGCAGCCACGCGCGCGGCAGCTTCCTTGAGCATCGTCAGCTGAAGCTTGGGTAACTCGACCGTCACATCATTCTCGGTTAGGCGCCACGGGATCTCGGGATGACGGCGCATGGTGCCGGTGCCCGAGCACGGCGCATCGATAAAGACCGTGTCGAACTTAACCGGCTCGCCAAGCATGGCATCAAACGATGTGAGCACCGCATCAAGCTCGCAGGCATCACCCGAAACCGTACGAACGCCCCGAATACCCGCCTTATGCAGGCGCGCGAGATTCTGATCACATTTACGATCATGCAGGTCAAGCGCCGTATGCTGACGCGCATAGCCCGCACGCTTGGCCTGACACATCATCACATAGGTCTTGGTACCGCGACCGGCACCAATCTCAAGGCAGCTTCCAGGGCGCGTGGCAGCTGTGGCGATAAGCTGCGCGTTGAGATCAGACGCCACCGCGGCAGCACGCTCAAACACACCCGAAGCAATGGTAACCTGGGCATCAACCGGAGCATGGCAGCCCGGGAAGAGAGGCGCGACGAGCTGCGAGATATACGGATCGGGCTTAGTCGCAAAGGCGTTCTCATGCAGGGCCAGCGGCGCGGGGGCCAGATTACCGGCAAAGCTAAGCGCGCCCTCCGGCGTGTCGAACGATGCCATAATGCGAGCGCACAGCCAACGCGGCAGTCCCATCAGGCGCGACAGACGAACCAAGCGTCGCTCAGACTCATCCACATCGGACGCAGTAGCAAAGTCCTCAACGTTGTCCGCGACCTTATGCAGCACGGCATTGGCCAAACTGGCGGCAGACTTAGCTCCGCTGCGCACCAGCTCAACGCCCTGACTCACCGCAACGCGGCCAGGCGTATGCAGATAGAGCATCTCGAAGGCCGAGATACGAAGCGCCATGCGAACACGCGGCGCAACCTTTTTAGGCTTATCAAGAAACTGATCGAGCAGTTCGTCCAAAATACCCTGTGTGGCGGCAACACCCAGCGCCAAGCGGGCGGCAAAAGCGGAATCGCGCTGGTCAATGGCCTTGGCAGATGCGCGAGAGGACAGCACGTCGCGCGCATACATACCGCGGCGATCGGCCTCCATTAGCACATCGAGCGCAAGCTTGCGCGCGGGAGACAGCTTGCTCATGACAAAACACCCCAGATAAGATCGGCGCCTTGCAGCCCAGCAGCCCAAGCAGAAGCGGCCATGGCACGCTTGCCATCGGGCTTAACCTCGAGCAGTTCAACCGCACCATCGGAAAGACCAAGGAAAACACGCTTATTCTTAACGTCAACGCCGCCCTCGCCAAGCGAAACATCGGCCAGCGCAGCATCGAGCACACGCACGGTCTTGCCGGCAATCACGCAACGAGCAGGCGCGGTATCAGACGAGGCAAGCACATGACGAACGCAATCGAGCGCCGCCATCTGCGGATCCAGACGCATCTCCTGCTTAGAAATCTTGGCAGCATGGGTCACAAGCGACTCATCCTGCTCAGTCCAGACAGCCGAGCCATCGGCAAGCAAGGGAAGCGTATCGGCCAGCAACTTACCGCCAAGCTCACCAAGCTCCATGGTCAGCGCCTCAGCATGTTTACCGGCAACCGACGTGGAAGCCTGAGCACAATAAGCACCAGTATCCACGCCATGCCCAATGCGCATAATGGAAACGCCAGCAACCTCATCACCAGCAAGAATGGCACGCTGAATAGGAGCAGCCCCACGCCAACGAGGCAGCAAGGACGCATGAACATTCACAATGCCGAGCGGCGCCATATGCAGCACCTCATCGGGCAAAATGCAGCCATAGGCAGCCACACAGAAAATGTCAGCCTGGGCAGCCTGAAGCGCCTCAACAACCTCAGGCGTCATACGATTAGCCTCAATAACCGGCAACCCCAGCTCAAGCGCCTTGGCCTTAACAGGAGAAGGCTCAAGCTTCTTACCGCGCCCACGAACAGCATCGGGACGAGTAATGACAAGCGCAATCTCATTCCCAGCCTCAACAAGCGAAGTCAGCGAAGGCACAGCAAAATCAGGCGTACCCATAAACACAATACGCATAAAACAGACCCCTCAAAACCAAAGCCAAGAAGGCTACAAACAACAGCGCCAGGCCAAGTCCCAACCAAGACGCCAGATCAATTCAACACGTTCAAATATACCCAAAAACAAAGAAAGGACTGCATCAAAAGCAGCCCTCTCAACAAACCAAATATCAGCGAAGACGCCCATCCCTGGCCCGACGGCACCCGGGAGAGACGACCCCGAATAACGCAGTTCCCGGTGCTGGGCGCCCACATATCGTCCCGCGCGCAGTTTCGCAGCAAAGCGAGAATGTTTGAGCACGGGATGATATGTGGGCGCCCAGCACCGGGGACGGGGGGGAGACCTACTCAGTCTCGCCCGGTCGAGCGCCGCGGGCCAGGGCGTCCTGGTACTCCTTGACTGCCTTGAGCCTCTGCATCGGCTTCAGTCGCTCGAACATGGTGTTACCGTGCAGGTGATCGATCTCGTGCTGCAGGCACACGCAGAACAGGTCGCCCGAAGCCTCATAGCGAATCAGGTTGGCGTCCAAGTCGTACGCCTCGACGACGATATGATCGGGACGCTCAATCTCGCAGCTAATGCCAGGAATGGAAAGGCAGCCCTCGCTAAAGGGCACAAGATGGTCACTCTGCTCAACAATGACAGGGTTGATGAGCACGTAGGGGTCGTAGTCGTTCTTGTCGCTGTAGTCGCAGTCGATGGTGACGAG
This sequence comes from Collinsella sp., assembly GCA_018378775.1. Taxonomy (GTDB): domain Bacteria; phylum Actinomycetota; class Coriobacteriia; order Coriobacteriales; family Coriobacteriaceae; genus Collinsella. The sequence goes on from JAGZWV010000004.1 coordinate 36,011, forward strand.
CTGAATGAGCTCGCCGATCTGCGGGGCAGCCAGGCCGCAACCGCCGTTCTCGAACATCATCTTCTTCATCTTCTCGGCAAGCGCCTCGATCGCCGGGGTGATCTCCTCGATGACGGCGCACTCCTGGCGCAGACGAGGGTCGGGCGACAGTACGATTCCGTTGGCTTCCATGGCCATCCTTTCGGGTTGTTACATCAAATCAAAGGCGTCGACGTCAACGCTCACGCTCACGCCGCGCACAGAGCCCACCTCTTTGAGGCAGGCGTCGATATCATCAGAGACATGGTACCCTACCGGCGACTTTACAAGCAGATGGAAGCGGTAACGGTCCTTGGCTCTCTCGATTACACATGAAGCCGGGCCCAGCACCTGAGGCACGGCGCTCCCCGCCCGCAAAAAGTCGGGCGCGGCGGCATGCCAGCGGCGCTTGAGGAGCTTCGCGATGCGGCCGATGTAGTCCTGCGCGTCGTCTCGGTTCGCCGACCATACCAAGATGTTGACCAGGCGAACAAACGGCGGGTACAGCGCGTCGCGGCGCTGGTCCAGGTCGTAGTCGGTAAAAATCGAGCGGTCGTGCTCGGCGACGGCGCGGATGACCGGGTCCTCGGGCAGGTAGGTCTGGATGATAACCTCGCCGGGGCGATCGCCGCGGCCGGCGCGGCCCGCAACCTGCTCCAGCAGATCGTAGGCGCGCTCCCCTGCGCGAAAGTCGGGCAGCTTGAGGGCGAAGTCGGCATTGACCACGCCTACGAGCGTGACCTCGGGAAAATCGAGACCCTTTGCGATCATTTGGGTGCCCAGCAACACGGCACAATCCGCCGCATCGAACTGCTCGAGCAGCTTTTTGTGCGCATCCTTGCCGCGCGTGGAATCGGCATCCATGCGAATAATGGCGACATCCTCGGGAAGCATCTGATGCAGTGCGTCCTCGATCTGCTGCGTTCCCAGACCCATTTTTGCCAGGTAGCGACTGCCACATTTGGGGCATCGGCTCGTGGGCGCGGGATACGGCTGCACGCGCCAAGACGAACCGCATGTGTGGCACTGCAGCGTGTGCGTGCGCTCGTGATACGTAAGCGCGGTGGAGCAGTGGTTGCAGGTGGGGACGCAGCCGCACTCGCGGCACATCAGGAACGGCGCAAAGCCACGGCGGTTATGCAGCAGCACGGCCTTCTCGCGGCGCTCGACCACACGCTCCAAGCCCTCCATCAAGGGTTTTGAGAACATGGAGCGGCTGCCGTGCGAGAACTCCCGGCGCAGGTCGGCAATACGGACCGTGGGCAGCACGGCGTGTCCCGGGCGCTCGGGCATCTCGACGCGCGTCCAGGTGGCACCGTTATACGTGCCACGGCGGCAGCGGTCGAGGGCCTCAGCAGAAGGCGTGGCCGAGCCCAGCACGAGCGGGCAGCGATAGCGACGCGCCATCTCGGCCGCAACCTCGCGCGCGTGGTAGCGCGGACTAGAGCCCTGCTTATAGCTGGTCTCGTGCTCCTCGTCGATGATGATGAGGCCTAGATCGCCGAGCGGGCAAAAGAGCGCCGAGCGGGCACCGACGACCACGCGCGCCGCACCACTGGCGACCATATCCCACTGGTCTAGACGCTCGCCGGCCGAAAGCCGCGAGTGGAACACGGCGACCGTCTCGCCAAAGCGCGAGCGGAAGCGGCCGACGGTCTGGGCCGTCAACGAGATCTCGGGTACGAGCACGCAGGCCGAGCGACCGGCCGCGAGCACGCGCTCGATAGCTGAGAGGTAGACCTCGGTTTTACCAGATCCGGTGACGCCGTCGACAAGGACCACGTCGCCATGGGCGTCCAGACGGGCGCGCTCAATCTGCGCGAGTGCCTGTTGCTGACCGTTGGTAAGGGAGACCGGCGCCTTACCGCTTGCCGAGGACAGCGTGGTCTGCTCGCTGCAGCCACGCCACGCACGGCGCTCCTCCACCACCACGACGCCGCGTTTTTCAAGCGCTTTGATGGTCGCCGACATGCTGTTATAGAGAAGGTTGAGGTCGCGTGTCGTGACTGGGCCGCACTGGAGCGCCTCGATGAGCTGACGCTGGCGGACCGCGGTCTTGGGCGGCGTATAGTCGAAGCCCTCGGGCGTAAGCATGACCCAGCGGTTTTGGATGGGTTTGACGGCAGGGCGCTCGACAGTCCACACGCCGTCGTCGCTTTTGACCACGCGCGGGCTTACACCCGGTGGCAAGAACAGGCGCAGGCACTCGGAAAGCGTCGCGACATACTCGCGGCTCATCCAGCGCGCGATACGGGCACCCTCGGCGGTAAAGAGCGGTTTGCTGAGGATGGCTTCGACGGCTTTAATGCGCGCGGGGTCGAGCGCGCTGTTGCCCTGCAGATCGCCCAGCTCGAGCGCAATGTCGACGATGTAGCCTGCGGCAGCACGGTTGCCAAAATGGACCAGGACCGTGGATCCGATCTGCGCGTCGCTAGCAAGGGGTTGAGGAATGCCATAGGCAAACGGCTCGGACAGCGCACGCGTCGGGATGTCGAGAACCACGCTCGCATAGGCGGCGATGGGCTCAGGTGCAGGCTTAGGCTGAGCCGAGGCAGCGGCAGACACTGGCTTCACCGGAACCTCCTCCGGTTCCGGCGAACCAAACAGCGACAGTTGCTCGGCCACGGCTCCAGCACCTCCTATCCCATACGTCTACAGAAACAAGAGCCCCGCTCGGGTGAACGGGGCTCGGATACATGCGTTTACACGGCTGCTACAGCGCCATCGTGCGGGCGCGGTCGATGCGCGCCAGGCAGTCGTCGCGGCCGACGAGCGCCATGGTCTCGCCCAGCGGAGGGCTCACCATGTTGCCGCAGACGGCGACGCGCACGGCCTGGAACACCACGCGCTTCTTAAGGTCCATCTGCTCGGGCAGCGGCTCAAGCGCGGCGTCGATGTTCGCGGCGGTCCACTCGGTGACACCCTCGAGCGCGGCCTTGGCGGCGTCCAGGATGGCACCCATGCCTTCCTTGGCTAGGCCCTTGTTAACGGACTTCTCGTCATACTCGAGCGTCTCGGCCGTAGCAAAGATGGGAGCGGCGACGGTCACGGCGTCGGCCGGCATCTTGGTGCGCGGTTTAACGATGGCAGCGAGCGCGTCGATCCAATCCTCGCCGTACTCGACATTACCCTCGATGAGACCCGCCTCGTGCAGTTCGGGGACCATGATCTCGTCGGCAAACTGAGCATCGGACATGCCGTTGATGTACTCAGCGTTGACCCAATCGAGCTTCTTGGGGTCGAAGGTCGCCGGGTTCTTGGAGATGCGGTCGAGCGAGAACTTGCTGGCCAGGACATCGCGCGGGATGATCGTGGTCTCGCCGTCGAGCGACCAGCCGAGCAGCGCCAGGTAGTTGACGAAGGCGTCGGACAGGTAGCCGGCGTCGCGGTACTCCTCCACCGAGGTGGCGCCGTGGCGCTTGGAGAGCTTCTTGCCGTCGGCACCCAAGATCATGGAGATGTGGGCGAACGTAGGCACAGGCGCGCCGAGGGCCTCGTAGACCATGACCTGACGCGGGGTGTTGGACAGGTGGTCGTCGCCGCGGATGACATGGGTAATCTTCATCATGGCGTCGTCGACGACGGTCGCGAAGTTGTACGTGGGCGTGCCATCGGAGCGGAAGATGACAAAGTCGTCGAGCTCCTTGGCGTCGAAGGTCACCTCGCCGTGGACGGCGTCGTGGATGACGACGTCGCCGCGGTCCACGGGCACCTTAATACGCAGGACGTAGGACTCGCCGGCCTCGATGCGGCGGCGGGCCTCCTCGGGATCAAGATCGCGGCAGCGGCGCTGATAGCCCTGGAAGGGGTCCTTGCGCTCCTGCGCGGCCTTGCGGTCGGCGTCGAGCTGCTCCTTGGTGCAGAAGCAGGGATAGGCCTTGCCCTCGTCCCAGAGCTTCTGGGCGGCCTGCTTGTACAGGTCCAGGCGCTCGGTCTGCGCGTAGGGGCCATAGTCGCCACCCACCTCGGGACCCTCGTCCCAATCCAGGCCCAGCCAACGCATGGCGCGCAGGATGATCTGCGTGTTCTCGTCGGTGGAGCGGGTGGGGTCGGTGTCGTCGATGCGCAGGATGAACGTGCCGCCGTTTGCGCGGGCGAAAGCCCAGTTATAGATAGCGGTGCGGGCGCCGCCGATGTGCAGCTTGCCCGTCGGTGAGGGTGCAAAGCGGACGCGAACGTCTGATGCCATGGAAATCTCCTCGATTGCAGGATGGATGTCTAACCGCACCAGTATAAAGCATCAAAGCAACCTCCGCACAAAGGGCACCGACCTACTCATTGGGGACAGACTTAAATGACTACCCAATGAGCACCTGGCTGCTCATTTAAGTCTGTCCCCAATGAGTAGGTGCGGAAAGGGTGTGAATGTTGGATTTACGCGCTATGATGTGCCCTTGCATATAGAGCTCGGCGGAATGGTAACGGTCGCCGGGACACGTTTTTGAAAGGACAATCATGTCAGAAGAACTTCGTTCCATCCCACCCCAACACGGGTCCTTTGTATTTACGTCGGAGTCGGTGACCGAAGGTCATCCCGATAAGATCGCTGACCAGATCAGTGACGCCGTCCTCGACGCAATCCTCGCTAAAGAAATAGAGCTGCAGGAGCAGGGCTACATTGCGCCCAACGGCGTGCCCGCCAACGTTGAGAACGTCCGCTGCGCCTGCGAGACCCTCGTGACCACCGGCACCGTCATCGTTGCCGGCGAGATCCGCACCCAGGCCTACGTCGACGTGCAGGAGATTGCCCGTGGCGTTATCCGCCGCATTGGCTACAACCGCGCAAAGTTCGGTTTTGACTGCGATACCTGCGGCGTTATGAGCCTCATCCACGAGCAGTCGCCCGATATCGCCCAGGGCGTCGACGAGTCCTTCGAGACCCAGACCGGCGTCACCACCGACCCGATCGACCTGATCGGCGCCGGCGACCAGGGCATGATGTTTGGCTATGCCTCCAACGAGACCAAGACCCTCATGCCCATGCCGCACTACCTGGCGAGCCGCCTGGCCGAGCGCCTGGCCGCCGTGCGCCACGACGGAACCCTGCCCTACCTGCGTCCCGACGGCAAGACCCAGGTCACCGTGCGCTACGAGGACGGCAAGCCCGTCGAGGTCACGACCATCGTCATCTCCACGCAGCACGCCGCCGAGATCGAGGACATGGGCAAGATCAAGGCCGACCTCATCGAGCACGTCATCACCCCGGTCATGGCTGCCGAGAACATGCCGTGGGACAACGCCGACATCTACGTCAACCCCACCGGTCGCTTCGTTGTGGGCGGCCCCATGGGCGACACGGGCCTCACCGGCCGCAAGATCATCGTCGACACCTACGGCGGCTACGGTCGTCACGGCGGCGGGGCCTTTAGCGGCAAGGACTGCACCAAGGTTGACCGCTCCGCCGCGTATGCCGCGCGCTGGGTCGCCAAGAACGTGGTCGCCGCCGGTCTGGCCGACCGCTGTGAAGTCGAGCTTGCCTACGCCATCGGCGTTTCCAAGCCCCTCTCAATCATGGTCGACACCTTCGGCACCGCCAAGGTCGCCGAGGACAAGATCGTCGAAGCCGTCGAGAAGACCTTCGACCTACGCCCGGGCGCCATCATCCGCGACCTGGACCTGCGCCGCCCGATCTACGAAAAGACAGCAGCCTACGGCCACTTCGGCCGCGAAGACGCCGACTTCACCTGGGAAAACACCGACCGAGTCGAAGAACTCAAAGCAGCCTGCGGCCTGTAAGCTAACGAGAAAAGCCACAGCCAAATAGAAACGCACCAAAAAGAGGTACCGGAACAACCGGTACCTCTTTTTTATTAACCGGTGGTGTAGATGAGCCACCGCAGGACATGGAATTGGTCACCACCCGATGAATTTTGCAGCATGGCAACTCCAACCATGTATCCTAAGTTCCGAGGGCTTTAGTATTTGGTCGATCGCGAGTTCCGCACGAGCCGGAGAGCACTTAATGTGCTCTCCGTGCGAGCAGGACTGTCCGAGCAGGCGACCAAATACTAAAGCCCTCGGAACGACGGGACAGAGCATGCCCCGCCCCTCGGGACGACGAGACAAGGCAAAGGAGCAGCAATGGCAGGCAAGCCGCAAACACTAGCTACGACCTCGGCATTCGAGATCTTGGGCCCCGTCATGGTCGGTCCCAGCTCATCGCACACCGCCGGCGCCCTGCGATGCGCCCAGGTGGCCGCGAGCCTGCTCGAGGGCCGCATCACCAAGGTCACCTTTGGCCTGTGGAACTCCTTCGCCCACACCTACCGCGGCCACGGCACCGACCGCGCGCTCGTCGCGGGCATCCTGGGCCTCGATACCGACGACGAGAACATCAAGCAGGCCTTCGACCTCGCACGCGAGCAGGGACTCGAATATCACTTTGACATCAAGGGCGACGACGCCTCCATCCACCCCAACACCGTCGACATCGACATGGTCGACGACACGGGCGCCACGGCACAGGTCCGCGGCGAGAGCCTGGGAGGCGGCAAGATGCGCATCAGCCGCATTAACGGCGTCGGCGTCGACATCTCGGGCATGTATTCCACGCTCTTCGTGGCGCACAAGGACGTCCCGGGTGTACTCGCCGCGCTCACCAACCTGCTCGCCTACGCCCACGTAAACATCGCCTTCTGCCGCACCTACCGCACCGAAGTGGGCGGCCAGGCCTACTCCGTCTTTGAGACCGACGGCGCGCCCGACGACACCGTCGTCCCCATGCTACGCAAGCTCGACAATGTCGATTACGCGACCTTTATCGAGCTCCCCGGTTCTGCCTCGTCGCTCTCCCCCGGCGTCTCGGCTAAGGAGATCTTCGACGACGGCGAGCAGCTGCTCGATGCGTGCGAGGAACTGGGACTCAGCATCGGTGCCGTCATGGCCGTTCGCGAGGCACGTCTGACCGGCGAGGCCCACGCCGTCGCCGCCATGCGCCGCGTGCTCGACGTCATGCGCGAGGAGACAACGGCCCCCATCGCCAATCCGCAGCGCTCGCTCGGCGGGCTTATCGGCGGCGAGGCCAAGCTCGTCGAAGCAACCCGCTGCAACGATTTGAGTGAAAGCCTGATGGGCCCCGTCCAGACCGAAGCCGTGGCCCGCGCCATGGCCGTGCTCGAGCGCTCCGCCACCATGGGCGTGATCGTCGCAGCTCCGACGGCAGGATCCGCGGGTGTCGTGCCCGGCTGCGTGCTGGCGCTTGCCGATCGCCTGCAGCTCGACGACGAGCAAGTCATGGACGCGCTCTACTGCGCAGCCGCCATCGGCCTCAACCTCACCACAAGCGCCTGCGTTGCCGGCGCCGAGGGCGGCTGCCAAGCCGAGGTGGGAAGCGCCGCCGCCATGGCAGCCGCCGCACTGGTGCAGATGCTCGGCGGCACGCCCGAGCAGGCGCTCGACGCCAGTTCCATCGCGCTGAGCAACCTGCTGGGCCTGGTCTGCGATCCTGTAGGCGGCCTCGTGGAGGTGCCCTGCCAAAACCGTAACGCCATCGGCGTGGCTGCGGCCTTTAGCTCGGCACAACTCGCCCTCGCCGGCATTAAGAGCCTGGTACCGTTTGACCAGATGGCACACGTCATGCTCTCGGTGGGCCACGCTTTACCGGCCACGCTGCGCGAGACGGCAAAGGGTGGCATCGCGCAGGCTCCGGCCGCACTTTCGGCCTGTGCAAAATGCGGTGTGTGCGGATAGCGGCAAAGAACGACTCAAAGGTGGGACAAATGTCCCACCTCTTTTGAATGCCACCGTTTCCGTACCACAAACAGCAGGGCAATCGCTATAATGCAAGCCCAGTAAAAACACGATGAACCGCAAGGCGAAAATCGAAGGATATGCATACGATGTCGCAAAACGATCGAACTCAACTGATTCCCGATCCGCAGCAGCCGAGCAGGCACACCGGCGGCGTTCAGTCGCCGCGTCCTATCGCGCCGAGCCACGGTCAGCAGCGTAGTGCAGCAAACGCTTCCCAACGCCCGAACCAACAGCGACAGCAGCGTCAACAACGTCAGCAGCGCCAGGCAAACGGCAATGCGCCCAAGCAGCCCCCCACGCACGCTCGAGGCGATCGTGGCCCCGCGCGCAAACCCGCCGGCAACAATAAGTCGGGCAAAAAGACGACGCTCTTTGTCGTCCTGAGTCTAATCGTCATTGTCTATATCGTAGGCGTCGTAGCATTTTCGCAGGTAGCCTACCCCAACACCACCATCGCCGGCGTCGATGTCTCGTTCTCCAACGCTTTGTCTGCCGCCACCAAGGTCAATTCGGCATGGAAACACTATAAGCTCGCCGTGACAGGCGATGACTTTAGCTGGACCTATCAGCCCGAGTCCGATGAACCCATCGTCGACGGTGAAGCTGCTGCAAAAGAAATCATCAACCACAACGAAGCCTTTATTTGGCCGGTCCGCCTTGTGGAATCCTTAAGCGGCAAGACCAAAACAACTGCTACCTCCAACGAAGTCGATCTTGATCAAGACGTCGACCTGTCCATGCTTTCCGACACCTTTGACCAAAAGAAGTTTGAGAAGGATCTGGGCGCCGCCATCGACGAGTTTAACGAAGGACGTTCGGGCACGTTCGAGGCCAATAGCTCCTATGACGAGCAAGCGGGCAAGTTTACCGTCGAGAAGGCGCGCTCCAACGAAAAACTCAACCGCGAGCATGTCATTAAATATGCCGAGCTCGAGCTCGCCTCGCTGGCCGAGACCGTAGATCTTTCCAAGCTCGGCAACGATGCCTATGAGCCACTCAATGGAACGCTGACCGATGATCAGATTCAGGCCGCATGCGATGCCGCCAACAACTTCCTGGGCGTCAACGTGACCCTCAAGCTCAACGGCGAGGATGCCGGCAAGGTTGATGGCGGCTCCGTATTGCAGTGGATCAGCTTTGCCGATCCGGCCAACCCCACGCTCGATACTTCGCAGATCAGTAGCTGGGCAGCCGAGCTCGCCAACGGCTTTAATACCGTGGGCTCCACTCGCTGGTGGACGCGCGCCGATGGCAAGCAGTGCGCCGTCGAAGGCGGCGACTTTGGTTGGTCCATCGACAGCAGCTCGCTCGCCAAGCAGGTCGAGGACGCCATTAGCAACAAGCAGACCGGCGAAATCGAGATCAAGTACTCCCAGAAGGCCGACACCTTTACCGCAAAGGGAGAGCCCGACTGGAAGGCATACATCGACGTCGATCTGTCCGAGCAGCACGCGCGCTACTATGACGAGAACGGTAATATCGTTTGGGAGGCCAACTTTATTTCCGGCAAACCGGGCGAAGACGCCACCCCCGAGGGCGTGTGGCAGATCAACAGCAACGACGGTGGCAGCACCCTGATCGGAGCCAAGGACCCCGAGACCGGTAAGCCCAAATACGAGAGCCCGGTGAGCTACTGGATGCCGTTTGAGGGCAATATGATCGGCTTCCACGACGCTACATGGCAAAACGACAAGAGCTTCGATAATGCCGAGTCGTACAAGTGGTGCGGCAGCCACGGTTGCATCAACCTGCGCCTGGCAGACGCCAAGGCACTTCACGACTGCATCAAAGTCGGCCTGTGCGTGGTTGTCCACTCGTAGTGCAACGCACGCATTCCTACAACGTGGAACCGCTGCGACCAATCTAACAGTTCCGAAAGAAACCGTCCTATGCGCCCGCCCCAACCGGTGGGCGCATATAATTATCGAGGTTCTTTCTATAAAGGAGACGCTATGCCGAATGTCCCCACGATCACCCCAGGCCCAGATGATACCGAGCGCACGCCCGAAGGTGCCACCGAAACGATTCCTCTGATTTCAAACGTATATGCCGACAAGCAGAGCGGACGCGCGAACGATACGGCCGAGATTTCCGATGAAGAGGCATATGCCAAGCTCAAGGCAAAACGTGCCGATCGTCGACGCAAAAAGCTGATTCGACGCGGTATTGCCGCCGGCGTCGTGGGTGCCATCGCGCTCATTGCCATTGCCGCAACCCTGGTTATCAATGCTCAGCCACAGGGCGCTAGTGGGCCTGTGACCGACATGGTGACCGAGGGTACGTTTACCACAACGGTCGAGGCGAAAGGCCAGCTCAAACCCATTTCGTCCTCAGTGGTCTCCCCTTCTGTCGACGGCACGGTCGATTCGATCAACGTGCAGGCAGGCCAATCCGTCAACGAGGGCGACGTGCTTATGACCATTAAAAATGACGAGCTCGATCGCAACGTTGCCGAGGCGCAGCGTGCAGTTGCAGCCGCTCAGGAAGACCTCGCCAACGCGCAGAAAGCCGCAACCGCCGCGCAGGCCACCCCGACGACGGACGCCGATGGAGCTTCCGCAGCGGCTGGCGTCTCCGCCGCATCGGCGGACACGAACGCCGTATCGGCCGCGCAGCGCAGCCTCGCATCGGCCCAGGCAAACCTAGACCAGGCGAACGCCAAGGCCGCCAGTCGCACGGTCACGGCCCCGAGCTCGGGTAGCATCGTGGAGCTCAACGCCAAGGTGGGCGCCACGGTAACAGGCGGCATGATCATGGGCGAAAGCGATACGAGCGGCGGCAAGCAGTGCATGCAGATCGCCGACCTATCTAAGATGAAGGTGACCGTGCAGGTGGGCGAAAAGGACATCGCCAAGATCGCCGTTGGACAGAGCGCCAACGTCACGTATCCCGCGTTTCCCGATATCGTGAGCCAGGGCACCGTCACGGCTATCGCGTCGGTGGCAAACTCCGATGCCGCCAACGGTGGCGGCGGCAGCGTAACCTTTAACGTCGACATCCTCATCGAGGCGCCCGACGCGCGCCTGAAGCCGGGCATGACGGCCGAGGTATCGGTGGTGACCGAGCAGCTCGACGACGTGGTGATGGTGCCGACGATGGCGCTCATGACCGAAGACGGCGAACACTATTACGTCAACGTGGCAACCGATGACGAGGGCAAGCAAACCCATCGCGTGAAGGTGGCCGTCGTGACGCAAAACGACAACGAAGCCGTAGTCGGCAAGACACAGGTCAAGCGCGACGACCAGGGCAACGAGATCAACCCCAACGTGCCGGTTACCAAGCTGCGCGATGGCGACACGCTCGTCATGGACACCGGAGCGGACGCAACGGCTGACGGCGGCTACAGCGCGGATTCGGGCAGTATGCCTGCCGATGAGGACATGTAATGCGTCCCGTTATCGACATCCGCAACGTGCACCGCATCTTTGAGAGCGAGGCGGGGTGCGCCCACATCCTGCACAACGTGAGCCTGGCGGTAGATCCCGGCGAGTTCGTCGCCATTACCGGCCCTTCGGGCTCGGGCAAGTCAACGCTCATGAACATCCTGGGCTGTCTGGACAAACCGACGGCGGGCGACTATTACCTGCAAGGGCTCAACGTGGCCGAGCTTGACGATGACGAGCTCACCGAAGTTCGCGCCCTGAGCATTGGCTTTGTCTTTCAGAGCTTCAACCTGCTGCCGCGCCTGTCGGTTATCGAAAACGTCATGCTGCCGCTGGCCTACACCAATGTGCCCCGTAGCCAGCGCGAACTGCGCGCCGTGCACGCGCTGCAGGCTGTCACGCTGCCCGTTGACCACTGGGACCACCGCATATCCGAGCTCTCGGGCGGCCAGATGCAGCGTGTCGCCATCGCACGCGCCCTCGTCAATGACCCGCCCATCATTCTGGCCGACGAGCCGACGGGAAACCTTGACTCCGCCACCGGAGCGCTTGTGATGGAGACCTTCCACAGACTTCAGGAGCGCGGCAAAACCATCGTGCTTATCACACATGACCCCGGCATCGCCGCCGAGGCCGACCGTGCCGTGACCATTCGAGACGGTCGCATTCACGACGGCGCGTATATTCCACATACACCGAAGACCCTGCGCAGCGCCGTAGATAGCCTGCCCATGATTTCCGCCTCCGCCAACCCGCCGAAAGGAGTGGTGGCATGAGCGCCCGCGATCTCCTCCAGGAAGCCCTTCACTCGCTCGAGGCCAACAAGGGGCGCAGCCTACTCACCATCCTGGGCATTGTCATCGGCATCGCCTCGGTTATTGCCATGACTTCGCTCATCGGCGGCATCCAAAACAGCTTGGTCAACAGCCTGGGCCTCAACGCAGCTCGTATGGTTCAGATCTATTCGTCGCAAGAACTCACCGAGTCGGACATCGAGAAGCTTCAAAAACTGGTGCCGCAGATAGAGCAGATCGGCATTGTCGACAGCGCGTATACCGAGTACAAGTCCGGCGATAAAAGCTATACCGTCATGGCGCAGGGCGTCGATAGCGACATGCTCGACGCGGTGGGCGCCAGCAAGCTCGTTGCGGGGCGTACCTATTCCCAGGCCGAGTCTCAATCAGGCTCACGCGTGGCGCTCATAAGCCGCGGCGGCGGCGATCAGCTTTTCGGCAACGAACAGGATGCACTGGGGAAAACCATCAAGGTGTCCAACGGCGAGGTGCAGATTGTAGGCGTGATTGATGGAGGCAGCGACTCCATGGGCTCGCTCACGCTGTATATGCCACGCGAAACTATCTCCGGACTATTTGGCGACGAGAATCCTTCCTTCCCCAGCGTGACGGCACTTGCCGCCGAGGGCACGGACATGGATGTGCTTTGTAAGACCATCGAGTCCAAGGTGCGCGCGATGAAGGGCATCGAGAAAGATGATGAGTACGACAGTGTATCGGCGACCTCCATGAAAAGCGCTATCGATGCACTCAACTCCTTTATGGGCGCGTTCTCGCTCATCATGGGTGCTGTCGCCAGCATCTCGCTGCTTGTCGGCGGTATCGGCATTATGAATATGATGCTCACCAACGTGACTGAGCGCATTCGCGAGATCGGCATCCGCCGTGCCCTGGGCGCCAGTCGTCGCGATATCACCGCGCAGTTCTTGGCCGAGTCCTCGGCGCTGTGCGTCACCGGCGGACTGTTGGGTGTCCTGATTGGCTATCTGCTGGCCTGGGGCCTCGCGATGTTTGCCTCCGGATCCGGGATTCTTGGCGAGCTCGGTGCCAGTGGGCAAATCACACCGAGTTTTTCAATCGCCACGGTGCTGCTGGCCTTCGCCGTCTCCGTCGGCATCGGCGTAATCTTTGGATTCTACCCCGCTCGCCGCGCAGCAAAGCTCGACCCGGTGGAGTGCCTACGCTACCAGTAAGCCACCGCCAACAAGTTGCGGTGAATTAGGGACTGAATATGCTATCTAGCAGCAAAAACAGACACTATTTCACCGCAACTTATTGAAGGGCTGCTTGCGCCAGTTCCGGGCGTCGTCCTCGAGCTATTGGCGGATGACGGTTTTGTACGGTTCGAGCTTGCTCGGGGCGCTCCTCCTCGCAGGCGGGAGGGCACGCATGCGCGGCGAGCACCTAGCGCGCGAACTCCCGTAAGAGCGCGTCTTTCACTTCCCGAAGCGAAAGGGCCCCGCCTCCCTCGGCGGGACGGGCGACCACGATACAGCGCGCTCCCACGTCGTGCGCGGAGGCGATCTTCTCGGCCGTGCCGCCTACGGTTCCTGAGTCCTTGGTCACAAGCCACTGGGCGCCCACCTGCCGAAGCATCGCCACGTTGAGCTCGCGGGTGAAGGGCCCCTGCATGCCGATGACGTGCGACGGCGAAAACCCCGCGTCGATGCACTTCGTTATAGCACCGGGCAGCGGGAGCACACGCACGAAGAAGCGCTCCGCAAAATCGGCGACGCGCGTGTAGGGAGCAAGCTCCTTGCTCCCCGTCGTGAGAAGCGCGCGACCCGGGTTCTCGGAGAGAAAGCGCGCCGCGCAGGCGATCGACTCGACCGAGACGACGCCTTTGGGCAGCGCCTCGACCGGGCGCGCAAGGCGCAGGCATCGTGCACCCACGGCGAGCGAAGCGGCCCGGATGTTGCCGCTTGCGAGCGTAGCGAAGGGATGCGTGGCGTCGACGACGATGCGCGCGCCGGAAAGCTCGCGCTCCATGTCGGCCTCGTCGAGCCTGCCCGCAAGCACCTCGATGCCCGAAAGCTCGCCCAAAAGCTCGCCTCCGTACTCAGTTGCCGCGTAGGCACGGGCGGGGATGCCCACCCCGCTCGCCCATTCGCACAGAAGGCGGCCCTCGGTGGTGCCGGCGAAGATGCGCAGCGCCGGCGCGGATGCGGGCGCCGTCACTTCGGGCCGCCTGGGCGCGTGATCTGGTAGAGCAGCGCGTTCATAATGGCGGCCGCCACGGTCGAACCGCCCTTGCGACCCCTCGCGACGATGGCCGGCACGCGTCGCGCGAGTAGCTCCTCTTTCGCCTCGACCACGTTCACAAACCCGACCGGCACCCCAACGACGAGCGCGGGCGCGATCTTCCCCGCGTCCATGAGCTCGGCGAGGCGCAGAAGTGCTGTGGGAGCGTTGCCGACGGCCACGATGAACGGACCCTCGATGCCGCAAGCTTTGTCCATGCTCGCAACGGCGCGAGTCGTGCCCGCGGCGCGCGCCGTTGCGGCGACATCAGGGTCGGCCATGTAGCACACGGCCTTGCAGCCGATCTTCGCGAGCGCGGGCTTGCTTATGCCTGCGAGCGCCATGTTCGTATCGGTGAGCACCGTGGCCCCTGCGCGCAGTGCGTCGAGCGCACAGTGCGCGGCGTCATGGGTGAACACGAGGGAATCGGCGTACGAGAAGTCAGCAGTGGTGTGGATGACGCGCTTCACGACGGGTTCTTCGAGCGGCGGGAACGTGCGGCCGACGAGCTCTTCGGTGATGATCTCAAAGCTGCGCCGCTCGATGTCGCCGGGCGCCATCTCCTTGGAATCCATCTAGTACTCCACTCCTTCCCTTGCACATATCCCCTGCTCGTAGGGGTGTTTCTCGCACCGCATCTCGGTTATGTAGTCGGCCTTCTCCACAATCTTACGGGAAGGCGCGCGCCCGGTGAGCGCAACTTCGACGCCGCGCGCGGACATATCGAGCGCGCGGTCCACGAGCGCCTCGTCGACAAGCCCCTTCGAAAGCGCGTCGAGCGCCTCGTCGAGCACGAGCAGTCCCTCCTGCGCGCCCTCGAGCTCGGCGAGCGCGGAAGCGAGGTTCCCATCGTGCAGCTCGCACGTCGCGGCAAGTTCTTCCGACGTCATCGACCAGGTAAACTTGTCCGACACCTTCCCCTCGAACACGGGCACGCCGAAATGCTCGGCGAGCAGGCGCACCTCCCCGCTTTCGCCGTCTTTCAGGAACTGCACGACGACGACGCGGCGGCCTGCGGCGAGCATGCGAAGGGCGAGGCCCATCGCCGCCGTGGTCTTGCCTTTGCCGTCGCCATGATACACGTGGATCATACGCCCTCCTCGATAATGCGGTAGACATACTCCATGTCGAGCGCCCCGCGCACGGCGTCGGCCAGGCGGTCGAACTCGCGCGCACGGTGATCGGCCGCGGACGCCGCGCCCGCAGCACCCACGACGCTCTCGGGCAGGCCGCGCATGCGCGCGAGAGAGCGCGCGAGGGCGAGCGCCACCCCCGGTTCGTCGAACAGGCCGTGGAGATAGGTTCCGAACACGTTTCCGCAGGCCGCGCCTTCTGGGTTGCCGCCAATCGTGCCCGCAGGGGCGCAGGAGACGGTCGTTTCGCCGTCGTGAATCTCGTACCCGCGCGCCGTCATGCCGTTCCACACCGAGAACGCGCCTTGGGCGCCCGTGATGCGCAGCTCCGACTGGGCGAGGTGCTTTTCCTCCTTGAACACCGTACTTGCAGGGATGAGCCCGAGCCCGCGCGCGGTGCCAGCGCCTTCCCTGCCGTGCGGGTCGGAAAGCTCGTCTCCCAAAAGCTGGTAGCCTCCGCATATGCCGAGCACCGGCGTGCCCGCGCCCGAAAGCGCGCGTACGCAGGCTCCGATGCCGCTAGCCGCAAGCCAGCGCGCGTCGTCGACCGTGGCCTTCGAGCCGGGGAGCACCACCAGGTCGGGTCGGCCCAGATCGGTCGTAGAGGAAACGTAGCGCACGCCCACGCCGGGCACGCGCGAAAGCGGGTCGAAGTCGGTGAAGTTCGACAGATGCGGAAGGCGCACGACGGCGACGTCGATGACGCCGCGCGCCTCGCGGGCAGATAGGCGCGGCGCGAGCGAGTCCTCGTCGTCCAGGTCGAGCGTAAGATACGGCACGACCCCCACGACGGGAACCCCGCACATCTTCTCGAGCGGGGCCAAACCCGGGCGCAGGATTTCCACATCGCCGCGGAACTTGTTCACCACAAGCCCCCGCAAAAGCGAGCGATCCTCGGGTGCAAAGAGCGCGACCGTGCCGTAGAGCTGAGCAAACACCCCGCCTGGGTCGATGTCGCCCGCGAGCAGCACGGGGGAGGACACGGCGCGCGCGAGCCCCATGTTGACGATGTCGTTTTCGGCAAGGTTGATTTCGACGGGGCTGCCGGCGCCCTCGATGACGATGACGTCGTTTTCCTCCGCGAGCGAATCGAACGCCTCCAAAATCTGCGGCATGAGCGCCTTCTTTCGCGCGAAGTAGTCCCTCGCAGCGAAGGCTCCCTGCGCCTTGCCGGCCACGATGAGCTGGCTTCGGTGGTCGCTTTCGGGCTTGAGCAGGATGGGGTTCATGCGCACGTCGGGCGCGATGCCGCACGCCTCGGCCTGCATGATCTGGGCGCGCCCCATCTCGAGCCCATCGGCCGTGACACCGCTGTTGAGCGCCATGTTCTGGCTCTTGAAGGGAGCCACGCGCAGGCCGTCCTGCGAAAGCACACGGCACAGCCCCGCCGCAAGCAGGCTCTTCCCCGCGTTCGACATGGTGCCCTGGATCATGATGGGCTTCGCCCTACCCACGGGTATCGACCTCCTTCGCCGGGCCTCGGCCATCCGCGCCCGCCATAGCGCCGCTGCAAGAAGCGCCGCCCCGTTCGACGGGTTCGCCTTCGCCCGATGCGCCTTCCGCCCGAAGCGCGCGGCTGAACGCCATCGCAAGCCGGGCATTCTCCTTGCGCGTGCGCACCGCGACGCGGCACCAGAAACGGGACAGTACCGAAAACGAGTCGCACGTGCGGACCAAAACCCCCTGTTTATACAGGCGCTCGGGGATGTCTTTCGCCGGCGTGCGGACTAAAAGGAAGTTCGCATCCGACGGCACGACGGAAAGCCCGAGCGAGGAGAGCTCGTGGGAAAGCCACGCTCGCTCGCCCGCCAATACATCGCGCGTGCGCGAGACGTATTCGACGTCTTCCAGGGCGGCGATGCCCGCGGCCTCGGCGACCGAGGAGACGGGCCACGCCTGCCCCGCCCGGCGAATCCCCTCGATGAGTTGGGCGTTTCCGCTGATCAGATACCCCAACCGCAACCCTGCCATTCCGTAGAGCTTGGTGAACGCGGAGAGCACGGCCACATGGTGCGAACACGCGGCGCGTGCGGCCACGCTCCTTTCGCGGGCATCGGGCGCAAATCCGAGGAAGCACTCGTCCACGACGAGCAGTGCGCCCACCTGCTCGCAGCGGCAAGCCGCGGCATCGATCACGCGGGGGTCGACGAGGCGCCCCGTCGGGTTGTTCGGATTGCAGAGGTACGCCACGTCTCCCGGCCCCTCGATCGCGCGGGCGAAGGAGGCGGGCACGTCGAAGTCATCCGCTTCGGAGAGCGGGAACTCCTGCACGCATGCGCCGTAGTACGATGCCGCCTCCGCATATTCAGAGAACGTCGGCGCGCACACGACGATGCGTTTCGGGCGCACCGCCGCGGCGAGCCGCCAGATGATGTCGGACGCGCCCGCGCCGCAAACGATAGTATCTTCGGGAATGCCCTGGGTGCGCGCTAGGGCGCGAACGAGGGCGAGGCTTTCCCTATCGGGGTAGGCGTCGATTCGAGAAAGCGCCTTGCAAGCTGCGGCGACGGCACGCGGCGAGGGGCCTGCCGGATTCACGTTCACCGAGAAGTCAATGAGGTCGGAGGCGCCCCCTTCGCAAGCGATGCCGAGCGATTGCGCGCTGCCCCCATGCGTACGGGCGCGAAGGATTCCCCCGGCAGCCCGGGGCACGGCGCGGTCCTCCCTCATGCCATCACCCCCACGGCGAGCACGACCGCCGCGCGCGCGGCGCCGAAGACGACGAGCGCGCATACGGACGCGGCGAGCATGAGCCTTGTCGCCCGGGCGATGTCGCCCCACTCGATTTCGCGGTACGCGTCGCCTATCGTCGGTTTCTCAACGAGCTTGCCGAAATACACCGCGGGTCCTGCCAGGCGCAGCCCGAGCGCGCCCGCGCACGCTGACTCGGTCTGCGCCGCGTTCGGGCTCGCATGGCGACGCCTGTCGCGGCGCCAGATGCGCGCCGCCCCGCACGCGTCGAGCCCGACGATCGGGCACACGGCGATCATCAGCAGGGCCGATAAGCGCGAGGGAATCCAGTTCACCGCATCGTCGAGGCGCGCCGAGGCGCAGCCGAAGTCGATGTAGCGCTCGTTTTTGTAGCCCACCATGCTGTCGAGCGTGTTCACCGCCTTGTACGCCATGCCCAAGGGCGTACCCCCGATCATAAGGTAGAAAAGCGGCGCGATGACGCCGTCGCTCGCGTTCTCCGCCACCGTTTCCACGGCGGCGCGCGCAACGCCATGCTCGTCGAGAACAGACGTGTCGCGTCCCACGATGAGCCCGACGGCTTCGCGCGCCGCGACAAGGCCGCCCTTCGAGAACGCGCGGGCCACGGCCAGGCTCTGGCGGCGCAGCTCGCATGCCGCGAGAATCTGATAGCTCGCCCATGCCTCGGCCACGAAGCGCAAGCCGGGGTGAACCATGCCGCAAAGATGCAGGATTACCCAGGTCAAAAGCCCACACGCAAGCGGAAGCGCCACGGCGAGCACAAGCCCTGCGGCGCGCGTGCCCGCGGACGTTTGCGGGAATGCGCCCCGCAGGCGGCCTTCGGCCCACGTGATCGCGCGCCCCATGGCGACGACGGGATGGGGAAGCCAGCGCGGGTCGCCGAGGACAAGGTCGGCCGCGAACCCGGCGGCGACGGCAAGAATCGTCATCACCGGGCATCGCCCCCCGAAGCGGGGCGAACGTCGCGAAGGCAGCGCCCATCCCAGGTGGCGGCCCATGCGCCGCCCGTCTCGGTATGCACGTCGAAGTATCCCATTTTCGGGACAGCTAGCTCGGAGAGCAGCGCTTTCACGGTACCCGCGTGAACGACGAAGACGGCGCGCCCACTCCCCTGGGCGCGCTCCGATTTGCACGCCTCCCGAAACGCCGCGACGACGCGGCGGGTGAAATCGCTCTTGCCCTCGCCATGCGGGCAGCGCGTCTCGCACCAGGAGTCTACCCAGGCGCGGTAGCGCGCATCCTCTTTAAGCTCGGCGGCGCTTCGCCCCTCGAAGTCGCCGAAATCCATCTCGCGCAGACCGGGGCACGCCATAAGCTCAGCGTTCGGGAAGAGGATGCGCGCCGTCTGGTCGGTGCGGGCCATGCCGCTCGTGATAACACGGAACACGTCACGATCGCACGCGAGGTCGCGCAAAGCGCGCTCGCCCGCGCTCGACAGGGGCTCGTCGGTGCCCGCCCCGCTGTAGCGATGGTCTTCCGTGCCCGCCGTGGCACCATGGCGCACGAAGACGACTTCCAAAGGCGCGCCCGCGCCCTGCGTCCCTCGGGGCGCATCGTCAAGGTTTCCTTTGATGACCTGGGGAATCCCGCACGTCATGCGCACGACGACGTAGGCGCGCGCAGCGAGCGCGCATCCCAGGCGCCCCGCGCGCTCGCGCCATTGGGCGTCTTCCGCACGCATAGGGACGACCCCCGAGCCGACCAAGGGCAGAATCACTACGTCGAAGCCAATCAACCGCTCGAGCGCCCGGCCAGCGTCGAGCGCGCGTACGAGTTCCTCAGCACGGTACGCGACGCGGCCGGCAAAAGCCGCGGGCACGCCGCCCTCCGCAAACTGCGCCGCGTCGACGAAATCGTCAGCCGCGAACCCGAGCTTTTCGCGCACGAAGGCCCTCTTCCCCGAATGCGCGCCACCTACCACGAGAATCATAGGAGCATGCCCCCCGCCACCAGCACGGCAAGCATCGCGAGCTCGGCCCATTGCAGAAACCATCCGGCCAAATCCCCCGTCACCCCGCCGAAGCGGGACAGAGCAACATGACGGTACCACGCGAGCGCCAAAAGCCCCGCCACCGCCATAAGGGCGCCAACGACCTGAGCGCACGCGACCATCCCTGCAGCTGAAGCAGCAGCGAAAGCGCAAAGCGGCACGACGATCGCCGCGCGCTTCTTCGCAGGCGAGAGCCCCGCGGCCATGCCGTCCGCCCGCGCGGCAGGCCAGCATTCAACGGCGAACCCCGAAAGCGAGCGGGAGAACACGAGCGAGCACAGAAGCGCGAGAAACGCCCCCGCCGTAAGCGGCAGCGCGGTGAACAGGGAAAACTGCAGAATAAGGTATACGACAACACCAATGACCCCGAAGGCGCCCGCCCGCGGGTCGTGCATGATCTCGAGCTTTCGCTCGCGCGGGGCCCAACTTGCAAGCGCATCGGAGGTGTCGCAGAGCCCGTCTAGGTGGATGCCTCCCGTCACCGCCACAGGCAACGCCACGAGCACGGCCGCGACGATGGTCGCGGGCACGCCGAGCAGGTTCGCCACGTGCCCCCACGCCATCATGAGGAAGCCTTCCGCAACGCCCACCAGGGGAAACGCGGCAAGCGCATGGGTTGATCCGAAATCGGTCCAGGCCGATTTCGGGACGGGGATGCGCGAGAACGTTCCGAACGCCGCGCCGATTGCCTCTGCTATCTTCACCTTGTAGGTCCTTCGCCTTTCATCCACACGGGAATCCCGCATACCACTTCGACTGCGCGGTCGGACAGCGCCGCCACGCCCGCGTTCACGCGCGCGAGCGCGCGCCTCCATGCCTCGGTCCCCTCATCGTAGCGCATCCCATCGGCGAACACGTCGACGGTGACCACCACCGTATACGCAGCGGCCTGAGCGAGCCGTTCGATGCCTCCGAGCACCTCGCGCGCCGCAACGTCGGGGTCACGTGGGGATAAGCCGCCTTCCGCGAAGAGTTCGTTCGCAACCAGGTTGCCCACGTCCTCCAAAAGAAGCGTGCAGCCGCGCGGAAGCCCGGGCACTGCGGCGCCCACGTCACGCGTGCGCTCGAGGGTGGAAAACCCCTTGCCCTCGCGCATCGCCCGATGGCGCGCGATGCGGCGGGCGCCCTCTTCCCCGAAGGGCTCCATCGTTGCCAGGTACACGCGGGGGCCGTCGTGCCCGAGGCACAGGGACTCGGCGTAGGCGCTCTTGCCGCTCGCGGCGGCGCCGATGACGAGCGTCACCGTCATTTCCCGGCCTCGAAATGCTCGTAAGCAGCCATGCCAGTCGCCGTGAACGTCTTCCCATCCCGGTACACGCGCAGCGCCGAATCCAGAAGGGGCAGATACGCCATGGCGCCCGCGCCCTCGCCCAAGTGCATGCCTGCGTCGAGGGGTGCCTTTATTCCGAGCTCGCGAAGGAGCTCCTGGCTTGCGGGTTCGCTTGATGCGTGGGTGCCCACGAGGTAGCCCAAGGCGTTGGGGCACAGGCGCGCCGCGCACAGGGCCGCCGTGCAGGATATGACCCCGTCGAGGAGCGCCGGAGCCTTCGAGGCCGCGGCCCCCAGGTAGAAGCCGCACATCGCCGCGATGTCGAAGCCGCCCACCTTCGAGAGCACGTCGATCGGGTCGGCAGGATCGGGCGAGTTCGCATCGATAGCGCGCTCGACCACGTCGCGCTTACGCGCGAGCGAGGCGTCCGAGAGCCCCGCGCCGCGCCCGACGAGGCTCCGCGCGTCCGCCCGGATGAGCACTGCGGCCACCGCCGCCGAGGTGGTCGTGTTGCCGATGCCCATCTCGCCCGCGGCGAGAAGGCGCACGCCGGCACGGGCAAGTCCGCACGCGACGGCGATTCCGACCTCGATCGCGCGCACGGCCCCATCGCGAGACATAGCGGAGCCGTGCGCGATGTTGCCGCTCCCCCGCCGCACGTTCGCGCGCACCATGCGCGCGTCTTCTATGCCCCGGGCCATACCCACGTCGACGGGCACGACCTCGGCACCCGCGAACGCCGCCATGCGGCAGGCGCTCGTGGCCCCCTCGCACATGTTGCGTGCGACGGCTCGCGTCACGTCTTGCCCGCTTTGCGACACGCCTTCGGCAACGACCCCGTTGTCGGAGAAGAATACCGCGAGCGCACGGGGGAACTCGGCCACCTCGGCGCTCCCCTGAGCTGCGGCGATACACGCGACGGCGTCTTCAAAGTCGCCCAATCCCCCCAAGGGGTGCGCGATGGAGTCCCACGCGGCGTACGCGGCGGCGCGGGCGCACTCGTCTGCGGGCGCGATCCGGGAGAGCGCGGCTTCGAGCACGGCGCCCGGCGCCGACGAGAACGCGCGCCCGACTTCCTCGCGGATACAGGCAAGCGCGGTTTCGGTTGCTTCAGCCATGCCGTCTCCTCTCTGCGAACGACGCTGCGGCAGACGCGAACGCGCGCGCAACGTCGGGGTTAGCAGGATAGTACACATGCGGGAAGCCCGCCACCAGGGACAGGGTGGTCGTCATGCACGGCCAGCCCTTGTCGCGCCGGGGCTTCTGCGCCCAGAAGTCGCCGCCCGGGCAGGTGGACTGCCAGTAGTGGAACTCGTGCGCGCGGATGCGTGTGCCGCGCGGCCCGTAGAGCCCGTCGCGTTGGGAAGCGAGCTCCACGTACCCGAAATGGGACAGCCTTCCCCCGTTCTCGCTTGCGCCCTCAAGGGCGCCAGCAACAGGCCAACGCCGCCCCTCGCTATCGGCGATTTCGCGCTGCAGGTACAAAAACCCACCGCATTCGGCGACCGTCGGCATGCCGGATTCCACCGCGCGCCGCACCGCCTCGCGCATCGGCGAGTTCTCGGAGAGCTGCCGCGCATTGAGCTCCGGGTAGCCGCCCCCCAGATAGAGGGCGCTTGTCCCCCGGGGCAACTCGCTATCACACAGAGGGCTGAAAAAGGCCAGCTCGCAACCCAGATCCTCGAGCGCGCGCAGGTTCTCCTCGTAGTAGAACGAGAACGCCTCGTCACGCGCGACGGCGACGATGGGCCGCGCTCCGGCGATCGGCTCCAACCGGTAAGGTTCCTCGCGGATATCGGGTGCCGTCGCCGCTATTTCGAGCAAGCGGTCGACGTCGACGCTCTTTTCCACCAGCTCGGCCATCTTGTCGATGCGCGCGGAGAGCTGCTTGACCTCGTCGGCGGTCACAAGCCCCAAATGCCGGCTTTCGAGCGAGAACGCCTCGTCGGCGGGGATATTCCCCAAAACCGCGACGCCCGTGTGCTTCTCGATCGCAGGCGCCGCGTAGGCGCAGGCAGCGGCGCTCGTCTTGTTCAGCACGACGCCGCGCACGTTCGCACAAGGCAGGAACTCGGCGATGCCGCGGATTACGGCGGCGAGCGATAAAGACGCCCCGCGCCCGTTCACCACTAAAACGACCGGCGTTTCCGTGTCGCGCGCAACCTGGTAGCTGCTCGCGTCGGCCACGCCGGGCGCCATGCCGTCGTAGAAGCCCATGACCCCCTCGAGCACCGCGATATCCGCGCCCGCGGCGCCGCGTGCGAGCAGAGCGCGCAGCGTCGAGGCGTCGGTGAAGAAGCCGTCTAAGTTACCCGAGCGCGCACCCACGACGCGGCGATGAAAGAGCGGATCAATGTAGTCGGGGCCGCATTTGAAGGCCGCGCATGCAAGGCCGCGGCGCGCGAGCGCGCGCAGGAGCGCGCACGTTACGACCGTCTTGCCGCTCCCGCTCGAGGGCGCAGCGACCATGAGGCGCGGGATGGACGTGATCACCGGGCGCCGCCTTCCCCACCCGCGGCGTTGCAGTTAGCAAGCGAGACCACCTCAACGGATGGGTTCCCCTCGGCAGAAAGGTCCTCCCCGACAGGCGACTCAGCAAACGCCCCGACTTCGGCAAGCTCCTCGGCATCCGCGCCCGCACCACGCGCGGTGACGAGGAACACGGGGTTTTGCGACTTCATAAGATGGTGCGAGCCTACAGCCTCGGCGCGGGCGGCCGACACCTGGCACGCCTCGAACCCCTTAAAGCGCGAACCCGAGAGGAGCGCGCACGCCTCGGTGAACGTCTCAACGGTGACGCATGGCACGCACAGGCGAACCTGCGAGTTCTTCTCGAGCGCCGCCTCCACGATGGAGGGGAGCTCGCCCGCGCTCCCGCCGACGAACACGGCGTCGGGGATGGGCAGTTTCGCGAGCGCATCGGGGGCGACACCGGGGACCGCATGCACGTTGCCGCACCCGAATGCATCCGCGTTCTCTCGGATGAGCCGCACGCCGGCCGCGTTGCGCTCGACCGCCCATACCGACCCCGCTCGCGCGACGAGCGCCGCCTCGATCGACACGCTCCCCGTGCCGGCGCCGACGTCCCACACGGTGTCCGTCGCGGTAAGGCGCAGCTTCGCGAGCGCGACGGCGCGCACCTCCTGCTTGGTCATGGGAACGTCGCCGCGGATGAAGAGCTCGTCGGGAATGCCCGAGGAAGCGTACGGCCAGCGGGGGCTCGCGGCGCGGGATGCGCCCGCAGAGTCCGCCGCGGAAGAAGCCGCCGCGGGCGCAGACGCGCCGACCGGCGTCTCGGAGGCTGCGCCAGAGCCCGCAGGCGACCCGTCGCCGCCTGCGAACTCGATAAGCATCACGTTCAAGTCGTCGAACGTCTGACCTGCGATTTCACTTGCGGTCGCGCGAGTGATGCGCTCGTCGGGGTACGACAGGCGCTCGGCCACCGTCACGCGCGCGTCCCCGAAGCCCGCCTGCACAAGCTCGCCCGAAAGCCGCGAGGGGTCTTCCCCGCCCGACGTGGCGAGGAAGAGCTCACCTGCGCGCTCGGCCTCGGCCACGATGTCGCACGCCACACCGTGAGCGCTCGCGAAGCGCCAATCCTGCCATGGACGCGCGAGGCGCGCGGCGAGATACGACGCTGAGCTTATGCCGGGAATGACGCGAACGTCCACCTGCGCGTCGCCGGAGAGCGCCTCCACCAGGCGGCGCGCGCCGCTGAACAGCCCCACATCGCCCGTCATCACGACCACGGCGCGCTGCCACGACGCCACATCGGTGAGCGCGGCGACGATGTCCGCCGTCTTCACGAGCTCGCATCTCACCACGTCGGGCGGCACGTCGATGCCGGCAAGCGCGCGATGAGCGCCGATGACCACGTCGGCGATGTCGATCGCGTCGAGCGCCGCGCGCGAGAGCAAGTCGGGGTTTCCGGGCCCCGCCCCGATGATCGTTACCTTTCGCATGGAATCTCCCGATACCCGCGCGGCGTGACCATACGGCCGCCTACGCGCTTCGTGCCCGCGTTGCCGACGAACACGGTGGTGAACATGTCGGCATCGAGCTCCCCCAGCTCGGAGAGCCTGCACATGCCCGACTGCTGCCCCTCGCGCCCGATGTTGCGTACCCAGCCGCAGAGCGTGTCTGGGGCCTTCCATTCGAGCATAATCTTCGCCGCGCGTGAGAGCCTGTCGGCGCGCTTTCTGCTGCGCGGGTTGTACAAACAGATGCAGAAGTCGGCGCTCGCCACAGCGGCGAGCCTGCGCTCGATGACCTCCCATGGCGTGAGCAGGTCGGAGAGCGACACGACCGCGAAGTCGTGGGCAAGCGGGGCGCCGAGCACCGCCGACCCGCTCTGAGCCGCGGTGGCCCCGGCGATAACTTCCACGTCTACATCGGGGTAGTCCTCCGCAAGCTCCAGCACGGGGCTCGCCATGCCGTACACGCCCGCGTCGCCGCTGCACACGAGCGCCACGGCTTCTCCACTCTGCGCGCGCGAAAGCGCAAGGCGGCACCGTTCGACCTCGTGCATCATCGGCGTCGCGAGATGCGCCGCGTCGGGCACGGCGGCGAGCGCGAGCTCCACGTATTTCGTGTAACCCACAACGACGTCGGACGCCTCGAGCGCACGCCGAGCCGCAATCGTCATGCCGTCGGGGCCGCCCGGGCCGATTCCCACCACGAAGAGCTTTCCCATCACCGCTCCTTAAACGAAAGTTTAATAGTTACCTTGGAAAACGCGACGGTCACGCCGCCGTGAGCGAGCTTCGGGAAGATAAGTTTGCCCCCCTCCGCGAGCGCTGCCCGCTCGCACACGTTGTCGACCCCCACCGTCGCGCGCACGAAATCAGATGGCGAAACGCTGCCTTCGACCTGCGACAACTCCTCTGCGGAATACGTCGCAAGCGGGATATTGCGCGCGCAGCAGAAGGCGAGCAGACCCTCCTCGTGCGCCTTCACGTCGATCGTCGCCGCCTCGCGCACGGCCGAAGGCGAGATACCCACCTGCCCGCACGCGAGAAGAAACGCCTCCTCGATCGCTTCGGCGCACGCACCGCGACGGCATCCTATGCCCGCAACGATGCAGGGCACGACAAGGCGAAGCGGCTCGGGCGCAGGCGCCTGCGCCCGCACGCCCGCCGGCTTCCCCGTCTCACCGGCGGGCACGACCTCGCCCGTTGTCTCCGCCGCACGAACGGACGCACCTGCATTCGCGCCAGCGAACGGCGACACGACGATATCGGCCCGAGCGCGGTCGGACGCAATGTCAACCCCCTCAGGCGGCTGTCCCGAAATCGGCATGTCGGAATAGAGCGCCACGCGCCCGCCCGAAAGCAGCCGCGCCGACACTCGCTTGATGGCCTCGGGATTCGAAACGGCGAGCCCCGCACAGCGCGCCCACGTATCCACCGCCCACACGCCGCGGACGTCGGTCGCCGTGGTGATGACGGGGATGGCCCCTGCCGCGCGTGCCACAGTTTGCGCAAGCTCGTTCGCACCGCCCAAATGCCCCGACAAAAGCGGGACGGCAAAGCGCCCCGCCTCGTCGATCGCCACAACCGCGGGATCGTTTGCCTTCGAGGCGAGATGCGGCGCGATCGCCCGCACGGCGATGCCCGCCGCGCCCACGAACAGAAGCGCGTCCGACGCTTCCCACGCGAGCGCCGTCCATGCGCGCAGGTCGGCCTTCCCCTCGCCGAACCCGCGCGAAACGGAAACGTCCCAGCCAGGGTCGTCTTCACCTGTCTGCGCGCAATCGGAAAGCGCGTGTGCGGTGCGCACCGCCAACGCATACCCCCTCTCAGTGAACGCTATGCAGGAAACCCTCATCTAGCGCACCACCATCGTCGAGAAGTAGCTGCCCCGATCGGGCACATCGTCGAGCGAGCGGTACACGCGCTCGCCCGGAAGCCCACAGTCCTCTACAAGCTCGGCACCGTCGAAGGCACCCTCCTCGCAAAGGAAGCGCTTCGTGTCCGCAAGCGAGCGGCGCGCCTTCATGACCACCTTCGTCCCCGGCCAGCCGATTGCACGGCGCACCCCGTACAGAACGCCTTTACTCATACGTCGCCCCCAATTTCCCGATAACTGCATCGGCGCCCGACGTGCGGAAAAGCTCGCGGCGCTCGGCGTCGAACACGACCGCGGCGATGTCGCATGCGCCCGCCGCGCGGCGGCGCAACCTGTCCTCAATTGCCGCAGCGAGCGAGGCGCGCGCAGCGTCCCCAACGCCGGCGGCCTCGATTACCTCGAGCGCCGCCGTGGTCGTGACGGACGACATGATCTCGCGCACGGTCTTCGCGCCCGCGCCGGCCATGGCCGCGTGGGCGGCCAGAATCTCCGCGCGGCAGTCGGCGGTACGCGAATGGGTGTCCATGATGCCGCCCGCGACCTTCACCAACTTGCCGATGTGTCCCACAAGAAGGACATTGGTAAATCCCTCGCGAACGCAGCAATCAATCGCATCGCCCACGAAGTTGGAGATGAAGACCACCGGCGCTCCGTTTAGGTGGAAATGCCCCGAGATGAACTGCGCGCCGTAGTTGCCGGGCGTGAGCACGACTCCGCGTCGCCCCATAGCCGCATGCTGCCGGATCTCGAGCTCGATGCTGTCGCGCAAGGCAGCGAGGCTGCGCGGCTCGACGATGCCCGTCGTGCCCAGGATGGAGATGCCGTCCTCTATCCCCAGGTGCGGGTTGAAGGTCTTTTTGGCAAGGGCAACACCCTCGGGTACCGAAATCGTCACAGCAATATTTCCAGAAAAGCCGTGCGCGACGCACACCTCGCGCACGGCCGAAGTTATCATCGCGCGCGGCGTCGCGTTGATGGCGGCCGCCCCCACCGGCTGCTCGAGCCCGGGCAACGTCACGCGCCCCACGCCCACGCCGCCATCGACGGAAACTTCCGATTCGCGCGCGGGCACGCCCTTGCTGCCCGAAGTGCCCGTGCCCGACCCCGCATGTTCCACGCGCGCATACACGAGCACGCCGTCGGTCACATCGGCATCGTCGCCTGCGTCCTTTCGCACGGCGCACTGGGCGCACCCCTCGCCGATGTATGCGTCGACCACGTTCGCCTCGACGGGCAGCCCGCCGGGGGTGACGATCGACACGCGGCCGGCGGGCTTTCGTGACAAGAGCATCTCGCAGGCCGCCTTCGACGCGAGCGCGGCGCAGCTCCCCGTGGTGTACCCGCAGCGCAGGCGGGTCGTCCCGGTATATATGTAGTGCTCGAAGGCCACGTTAGCTGCTCGCCTTCCGATACCCCGTGGCAAACGAAGGGTCGTAAAGCTTGCTGCGCTCGTACGACTCCGCTTGCGCGCCGTCGTGCGCAAGCCCGCCGCGAGCTCCGAGCACGCGGCCCACCACCACGAGCGCCGTGCGGTCGATGCCCTCTCGCGCGCCCGCATCGGCGAGCGTGCCCACTGTGCAGCGCACCACGCGCTCCTCAGGCCAGGTCGCCTTGTACACGAGCGCCGCCGGCTCGTCGGAGCTGCGGCCCGCGGCCAAAAGCTCGGCGGAAAGCTCGGCGAGCATACCCGAGCTCAAGAAGATGACCATAGTCGAGCCGCTTTCCGCCATGGTGCGCATGCCCTCGCCCGCGGGCATGGGGGTACGCCCGGAAAGCCGCGTGATCACGACCGACTGGCTGATTCCCGGCAGCGTGTATTCCTGGCGAAGCGCCGCCGCGGCACCGCAAAAGCTCGACACGCCGGGCACCACCTCGTAGTCCACGCCGCGCGCGTCGAGCGCGTCCATCTGCTCCTGGATGGCGCCGTACAGGCACGGGTCGCCCGTGTGCAGGCGCACCACTTCCTCGCCCCGTGCATCCGCCGCGCACATCACGTCGAGCACTTCCTCCAAGGTCATGTGCGCGCTGTCGTAGACGACGCAGGATTCCTTACACTCAGCGAGCAGCTCGGGGTTCACAAGGCTCCCCGCCCAAACGACCACGTCGGCCGCGCGCAGAAGACGCACCCCGCGCAGCGTGATAAGGTCGGCGGCGCCCGAACCTGCGCCAACGATATGAATCATCCGAGCCTTCCCTTCCCGTTTCTCGTCGCAACTGTTTGCGTCGCCCTTCGCGCAGCGGGCAAAACACGGCGCCCGCTGCGCGAAGGGCGAAGCAAATACGCAGGCAGGAGGCGCAATGCCGCCCGCCCTGGCTTTACACGCCCGCAAGCGCCCACTATGATAGTAACAGTTTCGGCAACGAGCATATGACAATCGGATAAAAGGAAATGACCGGCGCGGCGCCCGCACAGCCCGCGCTGGCTTGCGGAGGGAACCAGGTGGGAATCCTGGGCAAGGGACATTACTGTATAGGACGCGCGGGCGAACCGCCTCGCGCCCCAAGCCAGACTGCTTCGCCTTTTCCTCACGGCATCGCCGTGGCGTTAGCTCCTTGTGAACCCCGAGGGGTGCGCTTTTCTTTCGCTTGTGCCGACAAGCAACTGTCGCCGGGGGACCGGCAAACCGAGGAAAGGAAAAACCATGTCCGACCAGATGTCACGCCGCGGCTTCATGGGCGCCGCAGCAACCGGAGCCGTCGCGCTCGCCGGAGTCGCGCTCGCGGGCTGCTCCAACACCTCCGCGAGTTCCGAGAAATCGAGTGAAAAGGAGAAGGCCGTGAAGCCGGTCATCCTCGTCACGAGCTTCGGCACGAGCTACAACGACTCGCGCCACATCACCATCGGCGCCATCGAAGACGCTATCCGCGAGAAGTACTGGCAGGACTACGACATCCGCCGCGCCTTCACCGCGCAGATCATCATCGACAAGCTGAAGAAGCGCGACGGCATCACGATCGACAACATGACCGAGGCGCTCGACCGCTGCGTGGAAGACGGCGTGAAGGAAATCGTCGTGCAGCCGACGCATCTCATGGGTGGCCTGGAATACACCGACGTGAAAGACGAGCTCGACAAGTACGCCGACAAGTTCGACAAAATCTCGCTCGGCGACCCGCTGCTCACCTCCGACGACGACTACAAGAAGGTGGCCGCAGCCATTAAGGAGAACATGGCGTCCTTCGACGACGGCAAGACGGCGCTGTGCCTCATGGGCCACGGCACCGAAGCCGATTCCAACGCCGACTATGCCAAGATGCAGGAAGTGTTTAAGAACGAGGGCTTAACGCAGTTCTTCGTCGGCACCGTCGAGGCTGAACCGACCTGCGAGGATGTTATCGCCGCCGCGAGCGCCGCAGGCTACAAGAAGGCCGTGCTCGCGCCGTTCATGGTGGTCGCGGGCGACCACGCGAACAACGACATGGCAGACGAGACCGACCCCGACAGCTGGGCTGCGAAGTTCGTGGCCGCCGGCTTCGAAGTGACGTGCCTGCTCCAGGGTCTGGGACAGAACGTCACGGTCGACGACATCTACGTCTCGCACGTGGACGACGCCATCGCCAAGCTGTAAACTCGCCGCGCACGGGGGCGCCGGTCGCGTCCCCGTGCAACGGGCATGCGCCTTCCCCGACTGACGGCGCATGCCCGTTGCATTCGCATCCCGCCCGCCCACCGCACGGCGCGGGCGGTCGAAGCGATTGAAAGGAACCCCTCCATGTTGAAGAAAACCCTCGCCTTCGCCCTGTCGGCGGCGCTTTTCGCGTTCTCGCTCGCCGGCTGCGGCGGAAATTCAATCGACAGCGCAAAGACAAGCGATGCCGATTCCCGGGAAAAGACCGAACAGGCGGCCGATGCGCCCGAGGGCGCAAGCACTGCCCCCATCACCGCCGACAAAGTGGCCGACGGCACCTATCCGATCACCGTAGATTCCAGCTCGAACATGTTCAGGATTGTGGACGCCCAGCTCATCGTGGAAAACGGCTCCATGCACTGCGTGATGACACTTTCCGGCACGGGCTACGGCAAGCTCTTCATGGGCACGGGCGACGAGGCTGCCGCCGCAAGCGAGGCCGACTTCATCCCCTATGTGGAAAACGCGGAAGGCAAGTACACCTACGACGTGCCCGTTGATGCGCTCGACGAGGACACCGCCTGCGCCGCGTGGAGCATTAGAAGGGAGCGGTGGTACGACCGCACGCTCGTATTCGAATCCGCTGGCGTCGATCTGCGCGCCGACGCACTGAAGTAACGCCATGCGGTCGATTCTTCCCAAGGGGGAAAACAGGAAGCGCCGCAGCATCGCAGCGCGCGCGATCGCCTACGTTCTCGTCGCCCTGCTCGCGCTTCCCTTCGCGGGGTGCAGTGCGAGTCCGAACGCGACCGGTGGCACGGCGGGCTCTCAGGAATACACTGTGAGCGTCTCGCTTTCCGGCGGGTCAGGGCGCGCAAGCATCGCCTCACCAACCACAATTGTGAAGGATGGCGACTCCTACACCGCGACCATCACCTGGTCGAGTTCGAACTACGACAAGATGACCGTCGACGGCGTGGACTACGCACCCGTAAACGACGGCGGCAACTCCACGTTCGAGATACCCGTCACGCTCGACGAGGACATAGCCGTGTCGGCCGAGACCGTCGCCATGTCGACGCCGCACACCATCGACTACACGCTCCACTTCGACTCATCCACCATGAAGGAGAAATCGGGCGACGAAGCAAGCGGCGGCTCCCCTGCGAGAACGGCTTCAAGCGCCGCGGCCGACTTCCACAACGCCGATTTGGGCTGCGGCTGGAAGCCGACGGGGACGCTTCAGCTTGAATACGCCGAGCACTTCACTGTCGACGAGTTCGAAGGCGGCCTGCGGCTTATCTGCATTTCGAACGGGGAGCGCTTCCTCGTGGTGCCGCAAGATGCGAAGGTACCTGATGGGTTGAGCTCCGACATCGCGGTCATAAGGCGCCCCGCCGACAAGGTGTACCTCGTGTCGTCGGCGACGATGTGCCTGGTCGACGCGCTCGATGCGAACGACAATATCATCATGTCGGGCACGAAGGCCGACGATTGCTCGGTCGCGGGCTTCAAAAGCGCGCTCGAAAGTGGGGCGATCGCCTACGGCGGCAAGTACAGCGCGCCCGACTACGAGCGAATATCGGCCTCGGGCTGCACGCTCGCCATCGAGAACACCATGATCAACCACACACCCGATGTGAAGGAAAAGCTGCAGAAACTCGGGCTCGTCGTGCTCACCGAACAGTCGTCGAGCGAGCCCGAAGCACTCGGGCGCGTCGAGTGGATTAAGCTTTTCGGCGTCCTGTTCGACAAGGAAGACGAGGCCGCGCACCTGTTCAACGAGCAGAAGGCCCGCGTCGAGCAAACGTCGGGGCTCGCGTCGTCAGGTAAAACCGTGGCGTATTTCTACATTAACTCGAACGGGGCCGCCGTCACGCGGCGGGCGGGCGACTACGTGGCACAGATGATCGAGCTTGCAGGCGGCAACTACGCGCTCGATGACGCGCAGACGGCGTCGACGTTAGGTTCGTCAGTAACGCTCGAAATGGAACGCTTCTACGCGACGGCGAAGGATGCCGACATCATCGTCTACAACGGCACCATCGACGAATCGGTTGCCACCTTGAACGACTTCGTAGGCAAAAACGCTCTATTGTCGCAGTTCAAAGCCGTGAAGAACGGCAACGTCTGGGTCACAAGCGCCGACATGTACCAGCAGATGACTTCTACCGCCGACATTATCGACGAGCTGCACGGGGCGTTCACCGGCGATGACGCGAGCGACTTCCATTATCTGAGGAAGCTCGGCTAGCGTCATGAGAAGCCGGCTTTCCATGACATACGACGAATCGGGGCGCGCCGCGCGGTGTCGCGTCGTGACGGCGCTGCTCGCTGTTGCCCTCATCGTGCTCGTCGGGGCCAACCTGTGCATCGGGAGCGTGCTCGTGCCCGCAGACCACATCCCCGGCATCCTTTCGGGCGGCGCGGCCAATTCCATGGAAAGCCAAGTCATCTGGGAGATTCGCCTGCCGCGCGTGCTTTCAGCCGTGCTTCTCGGCGGGGCACTTTCGCTCTCCGGGTTCCTGCTGCAGACGTTTTTCAACAATCCCATCGCCGACCCGTTCATCTTGGGCGTCTCCTCGGGCGCAAAGTTCGTCGTCGCACTTACGATGATCGTACTTCTGGGCGCGAACCAGGCCATGTCCTCGCCGGCCATGGTGGCCGCAGCGTTTCTGGGCTCGCTTATCACCATCGGCTTCGTGCTCCTCATCGCACGGCGCATAAGTTCCATGGCCATGCTCATCGTGGCGGGCGTCATGGTGGGATACATCTGCTCGGCGGCAACGAACTTCCTTATCGCCTTCGCCGACGACCAGTCCATCGTGAACCTGCACAACTGGTCTTTGGGTAGCTTCTCGGGTTCGAGCTGGGACGACGTCGCGGTCATCACGGTCGTGGTGATCGCCGTGAGCGCATGTGTATTCGCGATATCGAAGCCCCTTTCCGCCTTCCAGCTAGGAGAAGCCTATGCGAAAAGCGTCGGCGTGAACGTCGCACGCTTCCGCGTGGTGCTCGTCCTTCTAGCGAGCATGCTCTCCGCCTGCGTGACCGCGTTCGCTGGCCCGGTGTCGTTCGTAGGCATCGCGGTTCCGCATCTCGTGAAGTCGGCGCTGAAGTCGTCGAAGCCCATCCGCGTGATTCCTGCGTGCTTCTTGGGAGGCGCCATCTTCTGCGCGGGCTGCGATTTGATCGCGCGCACGCTGTTCTCTCCCGTCGAGCTTTCCATCAGCGCCGTCACCGCCATCTTCGGCGCACCGGTGGTTATCGCGCTCATGTTGAAGAAGCGGGTGAGGTAGATGGGGGAATTCGTGCCGCGGCCCAAAACGCTCGGAGGGGAGTCGAACCTCGAAACCCCGGTAAAAACGCAGGCTGACGGAGCGCCGCTTTTCCGCATAAGCGACCTGTCGGCGGGCTACGACAAGAAGGTCGTAGTCGAAGGCGTCGAGCTGGAGGTTCGCGCGGGCGACGTCGTGGCGCTCATCGGGCCGAACGGCTCGGGCAAGTCGACCATCTTGAAAACCATTACACGCCATCTGGCACCGCTTGCCGGCGCGGTCGAGCTCGACGAGCGGGAGATTTCCCGATGGAAGACGGCGGAGTTCGCAAGGAACCTTGCCGTTATGCTGACAGATCGACCCCGGACCGAGCTCCTCACCTGCCGCGATATCGTAGAGGCGGGAAGGCATCCCTACACCGGGCGAATGGGCACACTCTCGCCCGACGACCATAGTCGGGTCGACGAGGCCATGAAAACCGCACATGTGGAAAAGCTCGCCGAGCGCGACTTCATGCAGATAAGCGACGGGCAACGCCAGCGCGTCATGCTCGCACGAGCCATCGCGCAGGATCCGCGTGTGCTCGTGCTCGACGAGCCCACGTCGTATCTCGATATCCGCTACCAGATCGACCTGCTGCGAATACTTCGCCACCTTTCGAAATCGCGGAATGTGGCTGTCATCATGTCCATCCACGAACTCGAGCTCGCGCAGAAAAGCGCCGACAAGGTGATTTGCGTGAAGGACGGCCGGGTCTTCCGCGCCGGCGCACCCGAGGACATATTCACGCGCGAGACGATTGGCGAGCTCTATGGCCTTCAACATGGCACCTTCAACGAGCGCTTCGGCAGCGTGGAAATTGGGCGCCCACACGGCGATGCGCACACGTTCGTCATCGCTGGCGCAGGTACGGGGTCGGCTGTGTTTCGCCAGCTCATCCGGCAGGGCAAGGCGTTCTACGCGGGCGTTCTGCACGAAGGGGACATCGACTGCGAGCTCGCGCGCGACCTAGCGACGGAATGCGTGGCCGAGCGCGCCTTCGAGCCAATCGGGGATAAAACCATAGCCCGCGCCAAAGAGCTCCTCGTCCACTGCGCACGCCTTATCGTGTGCCCCGCCGCCTTCGGCACCATAAACGCCCGCAACGCAGAGCTCGTCGAGTTCGCACGCTCGCATGGTATCGAGGTCATGCGAGCGTGCGAAGGCGCATCGGAGGATTCCAAAATTGGAGTGGGAAGGATAAACTGGACTTTCTTTTAAGGATCCTCAGGCTACAGCTCCTACGCCGGCAAGGTCTCCAAGGCGCCGGAGAACCTCAGGAACAGGAATTTCCACGCCGACGAGCCCAACTAGGCCTAATCCAAGCGAGATTCCAGACTCGACAGACCATTGAGAGTCAGATCGTTGGCGACCTCAGAGACGCGCTCGATAGGAACCGAGCCGTCAGACAGCGCCCACGTGCGATAGATACCGATAATACCCGACAGCAAAAACGCCAGATAGTAGTCGAACATCTCGTCCTTGAGACCTTGGGGCAGCAGATCGCGCTCGGCAATCTCATGTTCGAGCGGCGCACGAAGACGAGCCATGAAATCATCGAGCGGAATATTCTCGATCAGCTGACGATTGAGCACTAAGTTGTTGCACAGTGCCTCATTAACGGTTTTAAAGAAGGTCGCCGCCGCGCCCAGGGCGCGCTCGTTGGTGTCGCCGTCCATGGAAGCAAGCGTTTTCTCGACCGAGTCGACAATCATCTCCACCACATCGACGGCAATGGCATCGAGCAGGCCATCAACCGTGCCAAAGTGAACGTAAAAGGTCTTGCGGTCGACATTGGCCTCGCGCGCGATGGCACTCACCGTAATGTCTGCCAGCGGCTTTTCCATGAGCAGGCGCTCGAAAGCGGAAAGGATGGCATTGCGGCTGCGAACGATGCGGCGATCAAGGCGCGGTTTGCTGGTTGCCATGGGCGTGTCCCTTCGATATACGAGCAATCATCAACAGATGAGAGATAATCTACGTAAGAGGATTATCTCTCAAACAGCACAAATATACCCCGCATCATGAAGAACGCACGACTGCCCTACTGCGACTTAGGGTGCTTCTTCTTATTGAGTGCCGACGGAGATACGCGAATACCGTCGCCCGTCTGGCGCACATAGGTTTTATGAGTCGGCTTAGCGGTCCCAGGAGCCTTCTGAGCGTGCTTCTTGGGATCAACGGTAACAGCATTCGTGGGGTGCGGCTTAGTGGGCGCAGAGGGCGTCTGAGGCGTGCGGCCGAGCTTGCGCATCACGCGATCCCAGCGCGCATGGATGCTCTCGTTATGGGCGCTCTTAAGTCCCAGCAGGGGCGCAGCCAAAATGGTAGGCGCAATAAACGTAATGAGACGCCACAGCAGATAGCCGGCGGTCGAAGCCGAACCGAAGAAATGACCCAAGAACAATGCAAAGCCGCCCTCAGCGCCACCAGTTCCACCGGGCAAGGGAACCGCAGAGCTTAACAGCTGGACAAAGGCGCTCGCGGCCATGACCGAGAAAAAGTCGACCTCGTGGTGGCCAAAGGCAAGCATCAGGAAATACGGAACCAGATAGAAAAACGCGAGCTGCAGCATGGTGATAAACACGGTGAGCAGCATGGAAGAAAAATGTCCGGCCGAAAGCTTGAACTTCTCGGAGAAGGAGTAGATCTCGCCATCGACAAACGTGCGCCAACTCTCGATCTTAGTGGCCGAGACACCAATGCGCTCGAGCCAATTGATGATGCAATGGGCGACGCGCGTGACGGTCTTAGGCATGAGCGCGACGGCGAAGATGCCAAGCAAGATGCAGCAGTGTCCACCAAAGCTAAAGACGCACAGCAGCGTCATGTCGCCGTAGCGTTCGGCAAAAAACGGCATACGGGCGAGCAGCAGGATAGCGCCCCAGGCGACCAGGCCAAACTGGTACACGATAAAACGCGTGAATTGCGTGGCGCCGGCCTCGCCCACGTTTTGGCCGGCCTTGGTCAGGCGATAGATCTGAGCCGGGGTGGAGCCCATCATCATGGGCGTCAGGTTGCCAAAGAAGATGCCACTCGCCTCGACCGAGATCAGGTCGCGGATGCCGACGGGCGAATTGGGATCGAGCCAGACGGCGATCGCATAGGCCACAATGCCAAAGAACAGATACATGAACATGCAAAGACACGCGACAAAGAGCCATGACGCCTGGACGCTCGACATAGCGGCCCAGAACTGCCCCATCTGCCCGGTTACCACCAGATAGACGATATAACCTACCAGCACGACGCCGATAAAGATGGCGCCGCGGCGTGCGCTCTTATTGTCATCTCCGCCCGAGGCCTCAACCTCGACCTGGGGCTTAGACGTATGCTGAGAGGACTCCGTCATGAGACTCCTTCTAACAGTCAAAATATCTTGGATATTGTACCCGTAAGGGCCATAGGCAGAACGCAAAGCTCTGGTTCAAACGGGAATTGCAGACGGTTGTTTGAAAATAAAAAACCCGGCCTTCCATAGGAAGTCCGGGTATCAGATGCGTGGTAGCCCGTACCAGATTCGAACTGGTGATCTCCGCCTTGAGAGGGCGGCGTCCTAAACCGCTAGACGAACGGGCCATAAGCCTCAGCAGAAAAGAAGTGGTAGCCCGTACCAGATTCGAACTGGTGATCTCCGCCTTGAGAGGGCGACGTCCTAAACCGCTAGACGAACGGGCCACATGACATCTGCACTGCCGTGCTGCAAGGAAATATATTACGGGACAAAAAACGTCAGCGCAAGAAGAAATTCCAAATTGCCAAAAAATTGTCGGCAGGTTATGGAACACGCAGGTAAACTAGGTAGCTAATTCAAGTTAAGATGGACCAAAAGAGCTTCGCGATCGTTGGGAATGTTGTCTTCGATCACGGCGTCGAGGGCGGAGTTGAGAAGCTGCCCCAGTTCCGGCCCGGGCTTGACTCCAGCACGGATCAGGTCGCCGCCGTTGATGGCGAGCATCTTGAGCGTATAGGGCTCCCCCGCCCTCAGCAGCTCGTGCGCCATCGCGCGCATCTCCTCAATCGTCTCAACGTAATAGAAGCACGACGGGGCCTTGCCAAGTGTGTCGGCACGCTTAAGGTCCATGAGCTCGTCAATCAGGCGGGCCGTGTCGACGCCCTCACCCGAAAGCGCGCGCATCATATTGAGGAGACAAGTACGCTCAGGGTGCAGCGGCTTGTCATGGTATTTGATAAGCAGGCACACATCGCGCACCAGGTCGTGCGAAAGCGCCAGGCGATCCATAATGATGCGCGCTTTCTTGGCGCCGAGCTCAGGGTGACCATAGAAGTGTCCGCTGCCGGCGTGATCGACCGTGAAGCACTCGGGCTTGGACACATCGTGCAAAAACGCCGCCCACATCAGACTCGAGGAGGGCGCGATGCCGTCGCACAGCGCCAGCTCCCCTGCCACCGTCAGTACGCGGGCGATATGCTCGTAGACGTTAAACGCATGATAGACACTTCGTTGATCAAACCCGCGACCCGCTGCCAACTCGGGCACAGCGGCGCAGATGAGCTCGGGGTAGCGCAGCATGGCATCTCCCCCGTGGCCGGTCGAAAGGATGCCCTCAAGCTCAATGCCCACACGCTCGCGCGCCACGGCATCGAGCAGCAGCGCGCACTCGGCAAGCGCACGCTTGGTCTCGGGCTCAATCATAAAGTCCAGGCGGCAGGCAAAGCGCACCGCACGCAGCATGCGCAGGGCGTCCTCGTTAAAGCGACGCTTGGGATCGCCGACAGCGCGAATCAGCTTGCACTCCAAGTCACCCTGGCCGTCGTAGCGGTCGACAAGACCGCGCTCGGGATGCCAGGCCATGGCATTGACGGTAAAGTCGCGGCGCGCCAGATCGTCCTCGAGCGAGGCGGCACGCTCCACACTCTGGGGATGACGACCATCGGTGTAAAAGCCATCCAGACGGTACGTGGTGACCTCGATACGCTCGCCATCGGAAATAGCCGTGATTCCGCCAAATTTAATGCCCGACTCCACAACCGCGATGCCGGCGGCCTCGAGCGCCGCTTTGGACTCCTGCCACAGGCCGCTACAGCACATATCAACATCGTGGCTGGGGTACCCCATAAGGGCGTCGCGCACCCAACCGCCCACGTACCAAGCCTCAAGACCAGCCGCCTCAAGCGCGCGCAGGACGCGCAGGGACGCATCGGACGGTTGAGTACCGTTGAGCGAAACATTGCACATGCCTATGGCCTCCTGCGACTATCAAATTGGCTATCGATTGCGTCTGCAAGAAGTCTAGCAAGAAACAGCCTCCACTGCACACGCAAGTCCGATAAACAAAAACGCATCCGTCCTAGTCTAAGACGGATGCGAAATAATCAAACTATTCAGACAAGGTGCCGGAACTAGCAGACCTGGCGAACCTCGATGTGCTTCTTATATTCGTCCACCTTGGCAAAATCACCCAGACCGGGGCACTCGACCACGTTGGCGCCAGTGGCCATCGAAAGGCGCAGGGCGTCCTCGACGCGCTCGGGGGCGTCGTGCCACACGGACAGGAAGGCAGCGAGCGAGGAATCGCCGGCGCACACCGTCGACAGCAGCTTGACGTCGAAGGTGCGGTTGGCAAACCAGATGTGCTCGTCGTTAGAGAAGTACGCACCAGCGCCGCCAAGAGTCAGCAGCACATTCTTGGCGCCCTTGGCGTGCAGCTCGGCCATCGCGCCCTTGACGGACTCGTCGTCGCCACCGCTCACCTTAATGCCAAAGATATCGAGCAGCTCGTCGTCGTTGGGCTTAATCAGCAGCGGCTCCATGGCAATGAGGTCTGCCAGCTGATGGCTCGAGATATCGAGGACGAACTCGGCCCCCTTGGCCTTGACGCGGCGCAGGACCTCGGCCAAGAAGCCCTCGGAAGTGTTGGGAGGCAGCGAGCCGCTGATGACCAGGCAGGTCATGTCATCAAGCGAATCGATGAGCTCAAACATCTCCTGCTCGTTGGCCTCGTTGATGGCGGCACCGGCGTTGACCATGTTGTACTCGGTGTCGGGTCCGGCATTGAGGAACACGTTGACGCGCGTGATGCCGTCGGTCCAAACGGGCTTGACGGGCACGCCCAGGGCCTCGGCGCCCTTAACGATAAACTCGCCCGAGAAGCCGGCGAAAAAGCCCAGGATCGTGGTGTCGACACCGTAGCGATCGAGGGTGAACGAGACGTTGAGACCCTTGCCGT
Source organism: Collinsella sp. (assembly GCA_018378775.1). Taxonomy (GTDB): domain Bacteria; phylum Actinomycetota; class Coriobacteriia; order Coriobacteriales; family Coriobacteriaceae; genus Collinsella. The sequence continues at coordinate 76,231 of JAGZWV010000004.1, forward strand.
TGGGCGTGTAGACGGCGTTACGGGTACGCGTGACGGTGTTGGCAGCAAGGCCGTCGCAGGAGATGTTGTAGTCAATGGCGGGATTTGCAGTGAGCGTGTAAATCATGAATGTTCCTTTCACGAAGTAACGTGTTGGTGAAAGTATATTCCACCCATCGGAAAAAGGCTAGGACAACTCGGTGAACGGTGTGGAAGCGATGAAGTACGGCAGAACATCTCTCTCCAATGACGGAACAAAAAAGGCGCCCCAGCCGAAACCGGGGCGCCGCATGCGCACGAATATGTCGCGTTTCGATTACTGACGATCGAGCTTGCGGACAGCAACGCGCTTGCTGTACTCGTCGACGTGACCGAAGTCGCCGATGCCGACGGACTCGGCAACGTTGGCGCCGGTGGCCATAGCGAGCTTCATGGCCTCCTCGACGTTGTCGCGATCCCTGTACCACTTGTGCAGGAACGCAGCGAGGGTGCAGTCGCCAGCGCAGACGGAAGAAACCAGCTTGATGTTGAACTCACGCTTGGCGTACCAGATGTCCTCGCCGTTGGAGAAGTAAGCGTCGCCGCGGCTACCACGGGTGAGCAGCACGTTCTGAACGCCAGCGTCGTGAGCCATCTTCATAGCAACGCGAACCTCGTCGTCGGTGTCGACCGGCACGCCGAAGATGGCCTTCATCTCGTGATGGTTCGGCTTGATGAGCAGCGGCTTCTTGTGAGCGAGCTCCTTGAGCTTGTCGGAGGACAGGTCCAGGACGACGTCGGCGCCACGAGCCTGAGCGTGCTCCATGACCTGAGCCAGGAAGTCGGGCGTAGCTTTGGGAGGCACGGAGCCGGAAACGATCAGGCACTCGAGATCGCCCGCGGTGTCCAGGATGTTATAGAGCTCCTCCTGGTGCTGCGGCGTGATCGGAGCACCAGGGTTCAGGATGCCGTACTCGTGCTGGCCATCGTTGACGTAGGTGTTAATGCGCGTGATACCGTCGGTCCAGACCGGGCGGCAGAGGCAACCCAGGTTCATGACCTCCTCGACGATGAACTTGCCCGTGAAGCCGGCGAAGAAGCCGAGCGCGACGGTGTCGACGCCCATCTTCTTAAAGGCGAAGGACACGTCGAGGCCCTTGCCGTTAGCCGTGTAGCTGGCCGAACCGGTGCGGACGTTCTCGTCGGGCTCGAGCGGAGAGCTCGAAACCGTCATGTCGACAGCCGGGTTAGCGGTTAGCGTGTAGAACATTTACAGTACCCCCTGTATATGTGAGGGCCGCGTGGCCGGCCCATTCCAACCACGCGGTTACCTCTGATACCAAATTAGCGAGCTGCGGACTCGAGCAGTGCCTTGACCTCGGCGGCGGTGTTGCAGGCGAGCGCCTTCTCGGCGAGCTCGTCGCACTCGGCCTTGGTCCACTGGCTGATGGTCTTGCGGGCGCGCAGGATCGACGGAGCGCTCATCGAGAACTCCTCCAGGCCCCAGCTGATCAGCAGCGGCTCGAGCAGCGGATCGGCAGCGGCCTCGCCGCACATACCGACCATGATGCCGGCCTTCACGCCGCTCTCGATGATGTTCTTGAGCGAGCGGAGCACGGCGGGATAGTACACCTGGTACAGGTTGGAGATGGTGTCGTTGCCACGGTCGGCGCACATGGTGTAGCCGATCAGGTCGTTGGTGCCAATGGAGAAGAAGTCGGCGACCTCGGCAAGACGGTCTGCGAGCAGCGAAGCGGCGGGCGTCTCGACCATAATGCCGACCTCGATGTTCTCGTTGAACTTTCGACCCTCTTCGGTCAGCTCGGCCTTGCACTGCTCGACGAGCTCCTTGACAGCCAAGACCTCCTCGACGCAGGTGACGAGCGGGATCATGATCTTGACGTCACCGAAGGCGCTAGCGCGCAGCAGAGCGCGGAGCTGGACCTTGTACTGGTCGGGATTGGCCAGGCAGTAACGCACGGCGCGGAAGCCCATGAAGGGGTTGTCTTCCTTGACCATGTGCAGATACGGAATCTCCTTGTCGCCACCCACATCGAGCGTGCGGATGATGACCGGAGCACCCTTGAGCGCGCTGGCGACCTTACGGTAGGCGTTGAACTGCTCCTCCTCGGAAGGAAGCTCAGCAGAGTCCATGAACAGGAACTCGGAGCGGAACAGACCGATGGCCTCGGCGTCGTGATCGAGCGCGTTGGGCACGTCATCGGGGTTACCGATGTTGCAGGCGATGATCTTCTTGATGCCATCGGCAGTCACGGACGGCTTGCCACGGAAGGCCTCGAGGGCTGCCTTCTCGGCAGCGAAGGCCTCGGCCTTAGCGGTGTAGGCAGCGAGCGTCTCCTCGTCGGGATCGGCCTCGACGATACCCTTGCCACCGTCGACGACAACGGTCATACCGTTGCGCAGCGCGGTGCAGCTGTTGGAAACCGAAAGGACAGCCGGGATCTCGAGGGCGCGCGCAATGATCGCGGAGTGCGACGTGCGGCCACCGGTCTCGGTGACGATACCGGCAACGTGGGCCTTATCGATCGTTGCGGTCATGGACGGCGTGAGGTCGTGCACGACAACGACAGTGTTCTCGGGCAGGACGGAGAGGTCGACGACCTCCTTGCCCAGCAGCTCGGCCAGAATACCGGTGCGGATGTCGGCGATGTCGGCCGCGCGCAGACGGAACATCTCGTCGTCCATAGACAGGAACATGTTCTCGAACATGGTCGAGGTGTCCATGAGCGCCTGCTCGGCGCAGGTACCGCCGTCAATGGCGGCGTTGATGGCGTCGGTCATGCCCGGGTCCTGAGCCAGGACAATGTGTCCGCTCATGATCTCGGCCTCGGCCTCGCCCACCGTCTCCTTCATGTGGTCGGCCTGAGCCTGGGTCTTCTCGCAGAAGACCGAAAGAGCGGACTGATAGCGCTCCTTCTCTGCTGCCGAATCAGCAACCTCGTGCGGCTCAAACGTCAAGTCGGGATCGACGGCAACCATGACGGTGCCGATACCGATGCCCTCGGAAGCGTTGACTCCCTGATACATTCCCATTCCTCTCTCCGTGTCATGTGATAAAGCGTTTTGCCATATCCATGACAAAAGAGCGCAGCTACCTTACAACAGGTCACTGCGCCCCCAAATATGAACTTAGTTGTTCAACATGCGACCCGTTTGAGTTCTACTCGCCAAGACCGCTCTTGATGAGCTCGATGGCAGCAGCCAGAGCCTCGGCCTCGTCAGCGCCGTCGCACTTGACCTCGACCTCGGTGCCGCAGGGGATACCAGCAGCCATGAGGGCCATCGGGGACTTGCCGTTGACCTCCTTCTCGGGGGTAACGACCGTCACGTCACAGGCATACTTGCCCATGGTGGAGGCGAACAGACCAGCCGGACGCATGTGCAGACCCTGAGGATTAACGAGGGTAGCCTTCTCAGAAACCATAGTTGACTCCTTTTTGTGTTTAACCCCTGTCATGCATGTGGCAGGAGTCAGATTCACGACGTTGTTTATATTAACTCACATCAAACGGTTTTTCATTATGTTTCAGACGAATTATTGGACAGATGTGTTTGTCGTCCGCTTGCTCGCCCACAGGGGCCCGTGCGCGGCCTGTGAGATTTCCTGCTCTACAGTCCTGCTCGCACGAAGAGCACATTAAGTGCTCTTCGGCTCGTGCGGAACTCGCGATAAATCTCACAGGCCGCGCACGGGCCCCTGTGGGCGAGCAAGCTGCGGAAACACGGTCGGTCCAGAGTAATGCCGGCTGAAAGGTATTCTGGCTGATGGGATAACCGATGCGTTCTCTGATTCGAAAAAGGCGGAGGCCCTGGAGAGGGACTCCGCCTTATATACAGGGGGCGATGGTATTCGCGTGCCGTGGAATTAGACCAGGCGGGCGTTGATCGTCTTGGCGATCTCGGCGGCGTCGGTGGAACCCTTGACGGTGGCACGGAAGCCCTCGTCCATGAGCGCCTCGGCGACCTTGGACAGGATCTTGAGGTGCGTAGTGCCGGCCTGTGCACCGGGGATGAGCAGGGCGATAGCCACGTTGACGGGAGCGCCGTCCATGGTGTCCCAACCGGTCACGCCGGACTCGTCCTTGACGACGATAACAGCAGCCTCGGTAATGGCGTCGGACTTGGCATGCGGGATGGCGAAGCCCTCCATCATGCCCGTGGTGCCCTCGGCCTCGCGGGCCAGGAAGGCGTTCAACACGGCGTCGGCGTCGCTGGCGATACCGGCCTTGACAGCCTGGTTGGAAACGAAGCTCAGAGCCTCGTCACGAGAAGCGAAGTCCTCGGCAACAAAGACATTCTCGACCTTAACGAAGTCGGCAGCCTCGGCCTTGGGGGCCTCGACGGCAGCGGCCTTGGGAGCCTCAACCGGCTTGGCTGCAGGAGCGGCCTTCTGGTTCTTCTCGAAGTCGTACTTCTTAAAGGCCACGAACAGGATGCCACCGACCACAGCGCCGATGAGGATCGCGAGAACCCACAGCGGACCGTTCTCGACAACGGGCAGGACCAGGAAGCCACCGTGAGGCGCCGGATCGTGAACGTTGAACATAATGGTCAGGATCGAAGCGATAGAAGAACCGAGCATCATGATGGGCATGACGGGCCAGATGTTCTTGGTCATGAACGGAATGGCGCCCTCGGTGATGTGGGTGCAACCAAGGATGAGGTTGACGACACCGGCGTCATGGTCCTCCTGGCTGAAGTACTTCTTGCCGACAACGACGGCGAAGGTGGTGATCAGCGGCGGAACGATGCAGGCGGCGGAAACGGCAGCCATGAAGTTGGTGCCGAAGTTGTAGGTATCGGTGCCAACACCGGCGGCCAGTGCCTCGGTGAGCATAGCGGTACCGGTAACGTAAGCAGCCTTGTTGACCGGGCCGCCCATGTCAAAGGCGCACATGCAGCCGATGGCAAGACCCAGGACAACGGCGCCAGAGGCGGACAGGCCCTTGAGGAAGTCCATCATGGCGGTGTTGATGGCAGCCATGGGGCCGGAAATGCCGAGCATGACCAGGCCGACGATAGCCGTCGAGAACAGCGGGTACAGGAAGATAGCCTTGAGGCCGTCCAGGTTCTTGGGCAGACCGGCAAAGACCTTCTCGAGCAGCAGGATGACATAACCGGCGAGGAAGCCGCCGACGATGCCGCCCAGGAAGCCGAAGCCCACGCCGGTGCCACCGGCGTCGATCATGCCGGTCTCGGCGTTAACAGGCAGGCCCTGGATGGCGATCATACCGGCAACAAAGCCGGGGACGAGCGCCGGGCGCTTGCCGATGGACTCGGCGATGTAGGCGGAAAGCACCGGAACCATAAGGTTCATGGCGATGCCGCCGATGATCTTGAGCATAGCAGCAAAGCTGTTGTAGTCAGACGCCGTCGAATCGAAGGACGTAATGCCCCACAGGAACGAAACGGCGGTCAGAACACCACCAGCAACGACGAAGACCAGCATGTGGCTGACGCCGTTCATGAGGTGCTTGTAGATGACGTGACCGATGGACTCCTTCTCCTCGACCTCGTCCTCGACATCGGCGGCAGCGGCAACCGTGTCGTCGCCCTTGGCGGCGAGCGCGCGGTCGATCAGCTTACCAGCAGCCTCGACAGACAGGGCCTTGGAAACACCAACGGAAACCATGGGCTTACCGGCGAAACGCTCAGCCTGGACATCCTTGTCTGCTGCGACGACGACGGCCTTGGCACCAGCGATCTCACTCTTGGTGAGCTCGTTCTCGACACCGACCTGGCCATGAGTCTCGACCTTAATGGTCAGACCGCGCTCGGCAGCTGCCTTCTCCAGCGCCTCCTTCGCCATGAAGGTGTGCGCAATGCCGGTCGGGCAACCGGTCGCGGCGATGATGTCAAACTTAGCCATGTGTCCCTCCTTCTTGAGTACAGCGCCCGCGGGCGCTCCCCTACACGCGCTTCGATGCGCGTTTTTCCACAACTGAAAGATACCAACCTACCGTCCGCGTGAGAAGAGCCAAGGTGCAAATCTCCGGTGAAAGGTTCTTTCATAACCGTAAACGGTAAGTGAAAGTTTACCATCAACACTTGAAACGGCAAGGTGTATCTTGTAATTGAAAATGCCCGTATACTATGGCATTGCAAATCAAGCTAGATTTTCATGCCAACCAGGAGCCATCCATGATCGATAGTAGCAAGAGCGCACTTTCCCTCATTAGTACCCATCAGGGATACAGCGAGTCCGAGCAGCGCATTGTCGACTATATATTGGAGCACCAGTCCGAGGCGCCACGTCTGACGGCCGCCCAACTTTCGCGTGCCGCTGCCACGTCCGAGGCGACCGTTTCGCGCTTCTGCCGCAAGCTGGGCTTTGGTAGCTTCCGCAGCTTTCAGTTTTCGTTGGCGAGGGATTTGGAAAGCCAGCGCAACGAGGGCCTGACCGACGAGGTCTCGCTCGACAATATGGAGCAGAGCCTCAAGAACATCCTGGCTGCCAAGGTGAGTGAGCTTAATGCGACCATCGACGGCATTGATCACGACACGTTGGCCGCAGTTGTACACGCGCTTAAGAATGCCGGCGTTATTGAGTTTGCGGCCGTAGGCAACACCAACGCCGTCGCGCTCGACGCGACGTTCAAGTTCTCGCAGCTGGGCCTTCGTTGCATGGCAAGCACCATCAGCGAGACCTCGATTGGTTTTGCGCTCACGCTGCGCCCCGGTGACGTTATCGTGCTGATCTCAAACTCCGGCAAGTCGCGCCGTCTGAATCGCATGGCAAAAGCGGCTCGCGACTGCGGCGCAACCGTAGTCGTCATCAGCAGCGACAGCAAATCCCCGCTCGCGCGCCTGGCAGACTACACCTTTAATACCGTCAACCACGAAGCACTACTGACAACGGGCGACTTCGCGTTCTCCAAGATGAGCGCCACGATGATCATCGAGGTCATCTACAACTTCCTGCTGCCCGAAATCGAAGACGCCCGCGAGCATATCAGCTACTACGAAGAGCTCATCCAGCCGGATAAGGTTGTGGAGTAAAACGCGTAGTGGGACAAAAATTTCAGTCTATTTTGTCCCACCAACACCGCTGATACGACCTAACCTCGAGCTTCTTCGAGCATCTGCTTTGCGTGCGCCAGGCTAGCCTCGGACTGATCGCCGCTCAACATGCGGGCGATCTCGGCGGTACGCGCTTCGCCGGTTACCTCGTCCAAATGCGTCTGGGGAACATCGCCTGGTTCCTTGCTGACAACATAATGCTTGTCGGCCATGACGGCGACCTGCGCCAAGTGGGTTACGACAATCACCTGATGCGTAGAGGCGAGATCTGCCAGCACGCCCGCGAGTGCACGCGCCGTGGAGCCACCGACACCGGCATCGACCTCGTCAAACACCAGCGTATCGACACCGTCCGCGTTACCGAGGACAACCTTGCTTGCAAGCATGACGCGGCTGAGCTCGCCGCCCGACGCAATGCGGCGCAGGGGACGTGGCGTCAAGCCGGCACCGCTGCGGTATAGCAGCTCGTAGCTCGAAGGACCAACGGGCGTCCACTCAGCACGGGGAAGATCGCGCGACTCCCAGACGAGCTCGGCACTACCCATCTCCAAGCGCGCCATCTGGCGGCCAACCTCGTGGCAGAAGCGCGGGGCCGCCGTATTGCGTGCGCGCTTAAGTGCCTTGGCAGCGGCAAACAACTCGCGCTCGGCGCTCCCGAGTGCCTCACGCGCCTTTTTGATCTGCTCATCGCCATCATCGACCAGGGACAGCAGCTCTTGCGAGCGATCGCGCATGGCAAAAACATCGTCCATGGTGGGACCCCACTGACGCAACAGGCCCTTGAGGTCGGAATATCGCTCACGCATGCGTGCGAGCTCGCGCGGGTCGAAGGCGACGCCATCGCGATAGGTACGAAGCTCGTTCGCGCAATCCTCAAGGGAGATACAGGCATCCGAAAGCGCATCGGCAATGTCGCCCAGTTTGCGATCGACGGTAGCCATTCGGGAAAGTTCTGCCACGGCGCTGTTCACGGCGTCGAGCGCTCCCCCTTCGGAGGCAAGCGATGCATGGGCATCGTTAGCTGTGGCAACCAGTACCTCGGCATGTTCGGAGCGCGGCAGCAGTTCCTCGAGTTCCTCATACTCGCCCGGTTTGGGGTCGACCTCGCCGATGCGCTCGAGCGCAAAGCGCGCTTCCTCGACGCGACTCCCCCGCGCACGTGAGGCCTCCTCGACGCGACGGACCTCCTTGGCAGCCGCGCGCGAGGCTTTAAAGCAAGCACGGTAGTGCTCGAGCGCCTCAAACGCAGAGCGTCCCGCCCAGGCATCGACCATCGCAACGTGATGCGCCGGATCGAGCAAGCGCTGGTGCTCGTGCTGGCCGCACAGATCCATCATCACGCCGACGCGCTCCGAAAGCTCGCGCACACTGGCAATGCGACCGTCAATCTTCACGCGGCTGCGGCCCTCGGCAGAAAGGCTGCGCTGTACGGCGAACCCCTCCGTGTCGTGCGGCCCGTCGAAGAGTCGCGCCTCGACGCTCGCCAGTGCCTCGCCCTCGCGCACCGTCGACGAATCCGCACGCTCGCCCAAAATTAGCTTGAGGGCCGAGAGCAGCGCGGTCTTGCCGGCGCCAGTCTCGCCAGTCAGGACAGTCAGGCCGGCACTCGGCACCAGCGTCGCCTCGCGAATGAGTGCAATGTTATAAACCTGCAGCTCATCGATCATGACGGACTCCGTAGAATACGCGGCTCACCGAGTTATAGAAGCTCTCGGGGCCGTAATCCAGCAGCAACACATCTCCGGGCCCGCGGCGCACCGCCACGCTCTCAACGGTGCCATCGCAGGTAATAAACTGTCCATCGATAGCGATCGCCGGAACGCTCGGGCGATCATCGGACATAAAGATTTCGACGACATCACTCGGCGAGGTCAAAAAGGCACGAGCCTGAATGGTGTGCGGCGCAATGGGTACGCAGACCATGCCCGTATAGTCGGGGCTCACGATGGGGCCACCGGCACTGAGCGCGTAACCCGTAGAACCAGTCGCCGTGGACACGACCACGCCGTCGCCACGCAGACGGTCGATATGATGGCCGGACACCGTGATGTCGAACTCGACCATATCGGACAGCGGACCGCGGGTAAGCGCCATGTCGTTGAGGGCGAAGGTGCGCACGACATCCTTCGTACCGTCTTCGCGCACGGACACGATATCCGCGGCGATGGTGGCGCGACGGCTCACGTGCAGCTCACCGGACAGGGCGTCGCTCACGACCTGCAGGATGTCGCGCTCCTCGGGGCTCGCAGCAGTTAGAAAGCCCAGGTGACCATAGGAAAGACCGAGGATAGGAATCTCACGATGGTTGAGGATGCGGGCAGCGCGCAGCAACGTACCGTCGCCGCCGAGCGTAATGACCAGATCGGAGCCGTCAATATCAGGCGTGCTCTGAATCTTGGATCGCTGGTCGGCAGCCCATGCGACCTCATAGCCCTGGCGAGTCAGCCAAAGCTCGAGCATCAGGCCGCTCTCGACCGCCTCTTGCTTGTAGTAATTGGGAACCAGAAAGACCTTCATAGCGTTGCAGCTTTCTCGCTCATAACCGATACCTGGGATTGCAGCTCGTCTTGCGAGCGATCGCCGGGGTCAAATCTCGTGCCGTACAGGAAAAACTCAACGTTGCCCTTGGCACCATGAATGGGCGACACGCACACATCGACCGGGAACAGGCCCTTGGCAGCAAAGAGTTCAACCGCCGCCACGAGTGTATCGCGGCGCACGGCGGGATCGGTCACAATGCCGCCCTCGCCCACCAGCGCCGCCGGAGCCTCAAACTGCGGCTTTACGAGCGTGCAGAATGCACCCGTAGGCGCCAGGCACGCCAGTACCGCATCGATAATGTTCGCGATGCTGGTAAACGAGACATCACACACAGCCAGGTCGATAGTGCCGGCATAGCCAAGCTCAGGCAGCTGCGTCACGTTTGTGCGCTCATGCAGCGTCACGCGATCGTCCTGGCGCAACGACCAATCGAACTGGGCGCGACCCACGTCCACCGAGACAACGGTCGCAGCTCCGCGCTTGAGCAGACAATCGGTAAAGCCGCCGGTAGAGCAGCCCACATCCAGACAGGCAAGGCCCGTCGGATTGATGCCAAACGCATCAAGCGCGCCTTCGAGCTTAAGACCGCCGCGGCCAACATAGGGAATGCGCCCCTTCACGTGCAGCGGCAGGCCCGGGGTCACCTTAAGGCCCGGCGAAGTCAAGCGCTCACCGCCACTCGAGACCAAGCCGGCCATAAGAGTGCGAAGGGCATCCGCGCGATCGGCGCAGATGCCCTGTGAAATCAGTTCGTCATCAAGACGCACGCGTTTCATGAATGCCATCAACCATTCGTATCCGGAGATGCGGCCTAGCTATCCTAGGATTCGTTTGCCGCATCCTCATCGTATTCCTGCTCGAGCTTGTCGGCCTCACGCGGCGTCAACTCAAACTTGTCGACCATATCGACCGCGCGGGAGCCCAGCTCAATCGCTTCGTCAAACAAATCGAGCGAACGCTCCAAGGAGGTATCCTTGGAGCGAACGGTAGCGATGATCTGGTCCAGGCGATCCGAGATCTCATCGAAGTTGCGGACAGAACCCTCTGGCATGGCTACTCCTCGACGGAGTCGATGTCAGCCTCGGCGGCGTCCGCATCCTCGGCCAGCACGCCAGCCTCAGCCTGAGCAACCGCAACCTTGGCGGCAGCCTCGGCAGCCTGCGCCTCCTCGCGAGCGCGATCTTCGGCCAGCAGCTCCTGGTACAGGCCCTCGCCCGGCAGCTCCTCGCTGCGAGCGATCTTGCCCAGCACGCCGTTGACGAACGACGCGGACTGGTCGGTGCCATAGGCCTTGGCAAGCTCGACAGCCTCGTTGATCACGATGGCGTCCGAGACCTCCTCGTCGGTGAGGAAACGCATCTCGTAAACGGCGATACGCAGCAGATTGCGGTCGGCGCCGGGCATGCGCATAAGATCCCAGTTCTTGGCAACGGAGCGCAGAGCGCAGTCGATGCGGTCGATATGCTCGTAGGCACCGCGGCAAAGCTCCAGCGCATAGGGGTCGAGGGGACCCTTCGAGATCAGGAAATCGCCCTCGAGGACGCGCTCGAGCGGACTGTCCGTGGCCTCGGCCTGGAACAGCAGCTGCAGCGCCTGACTGCGGGCAAGCGTACGCCCGCGATAAACCTTAAGGCTCAAAGGTTACTCCTTGGGGAAAACGAGGCCGTCGATGCAAACGTCAACACGCTCAACCTCAACGCCCACCTGGGCATCGATGGCGGCGACCACGGCGGCGCGAACGGCCTCGGCGAGTTTCTTGAACGGATAGCCAAAGAACACCACGACGCGCACGGTGAGTGCGAGCTTGTCGCCGACGACCTCGGCCTCGACCGCCGGCTCAGAAGCCGGGGCCTTGGACGAGAGCATCATGGAGACAAGGTTGGTGGCAAGGTCCTTGACGCCAACGGAGGCGATGCCCTCGACATCCGACACGGCGCGCGAGACGATGGCGGTCAGAACATCGGGCGAAATGCCGATGCCGTCAATCTTGATTTCCTGGGGCATGAGTCCTCCTAGAAGAGTTGGTTGCTAGACGCGGGAGACGAACTTGCCGTCGCGGGTGTCAACCTTGATGACCTCGCCCTCGTTGAGGTACATGGGGACCTGGATGACAGCGCCGGTGTCGATCGTGGCCGGCTTGGTGGAACCCTGGACGGTGTCGCCCTTAAAGCCCGGGTCGGTCTGGACGATGGTGGTCTCGATGAACATCGGCGGGGTCACGCCCATGAGCTCATCGTCGGCGAAGAGCAGCTGGCAGATGTCGTTCTCGCGCAGCCACTTGGAGTTCTCGCCCACCATGTCCTCGGGAACGGGAACCTGCTCATAGGACTCGTTGTCCATGAAGATGTAGTCGGTGCCATCGTTATAGAGGTACTGGAACTCACGGGTGGTGAGCATGACGCTCTCGAACTTGGTGCCGGCGTTGCAGGTGTTCTCGACGACGCGGCCGCTCTTAATGTCGCGGGTCTTGTAGCGCACAAACGCGCCGCCCTTGCCCGGCTTGACATGCTGGAACTCGACGATGGTGTAGACCTTGTCCTTGATACGGAGACCGAGGCCGTTCTTGAAGTCGGCGGTAGAAATGGTAGGCATAGCGACCTTTCTTGTTATGGGCAGAACGCACAAGCGTCCAAATTACATACGACAGAAATTATACACTTGCAGACGGCGCCTGCGGCGAGCGCATAAAAAGAGAACGCGGGGCGTCCGAATCGATCCGGACGCCCCGCCCCAAAAATCTATCGAAATGGGCTAGCAATCGATGACGTGCAGGTCGTGCGGGGTCTTGGTGAAAGGCTCGTAGCCGTTCTCGGTGACCACGCCGTAATCCTCCAGGCGCACGCCGCCCACGCCGGGCAGGTAAACGCCGGGCTCCATGGTGACAACCGAGCCGATCTCGATGGTGTTCTTGCTGCGGTTGAAATTGGGCAGCTCGTGGATGTCGATACCGACGCCGTGGCCCAGGCCATGATTGTAGTAATCGCCATAGCCGGCATCGCCGATGATCTTCTTGGAAAGCTTGAAGATGTCGTTACCCTCAACGCCCGGATGGATGGCGGCGACGCACTCCTCGTGCGTGCGGCGCACGAGTGCGTACAGGTCGAGCTGCTCCTGGGTGGGCTCGCCCATCACGACAGTGCGCGTCATGTCGGAGCGGTAATCGCAATAGCCCGCGCCATAATCCATGAGAACGAAATCGCCCTTCTCGATCACGCGGTCGCTCGGCACGGCATGCGGGTTGGCGGTGTTGGGACCGCTCGCCACGATGGAGCCGAAGGCAAGGCTGTCTGCGCCGTTGGCGAACATAAAGTTCTCGAGCTCGTTGCGAACCTGCTTCTCGGTCATACCGGGCTTAATAAAGCCGAGCATGTGCTGGAAGGCGGCGTCAGTGATCGACTGTGCATGGCGCATGAGCTCGATCTCCTCGGCATCCTTGATGGCGCGCATCTTGCGGATGTCGTCGTGCATCAGCGGCAGCATGCAGGCGACGGAACGGTCCTCCAGGCCGCGCTGAATACCCTGGTAGAAGTTAATCTGCATATCGTCCTCGACAGCACAGACACGGCACTTGTTAGCCGCAATCTTGCCGGCGACCCAGCCGGGGATGGTACCCTCGTCCATGTCGTAGACCCAGGGGCTGCCGGCGGGCGTGTTCTCCTCAAAGCTGTTGAGGTAGCGCGAGTCGGTGTGGAACAGGCACTGGTCGACCGTAATAAACGCAGCGTGCGGGAACTCGAAGGTGTAGTCGAAGACGCCCTTCACGCCCGTAAGCCAACGAAGGTTGGCCTCGTCGCGCACCACGATGGCATCGTAGCCACGCTCGGCCATCAGGGCACGGACACGCTCGATACGACCAGCAGGACCGGCAGCAAACTCAGACATGCAGATTCCTTTCTTGTTGTCTCTATATAGACGGGACGGGTCTCAATCGAACGACGGAAACGCATGCGATCCGCAACCGATTGAAAACCCGCCCCTCAACATGATACGAAAGACAATGGATGTCAATAAATCTTAGAGAAGTTCTTTGCGTGAAGCCAAGTAGGCGTGAGCATGGCGCTCAAGAACCTCGTCCTCAACGCTCGTTAGACGAATGGCGCCGAGTGCCGCGGGCAGCGGCAACATACTGCGGTTCGAGCGGACAAACTGCTGCCTGCGGAACTCCTCGATATATGCGGCAGGCTCCAGATCGAAGGCAAGCTCCTCGATGCCAAAGTCCTCCAGGCAGTCATCGACCTCAAAAACGTAATTGATATCGAAGTCGCAGGCGTCATGTGCTAGGCGCGCCTCAAAGCGCATGCCCTCGGACAACAGCTGATAGGCAGGAACCTGCGAAGCGGCATCGCCCAAGCAGGCGCGCAGGGTACACTCCCCCGTCTTGCCAAAATCGAGCGCATGGCGGGCGCTCGGGTTCGTGGCCATCAGTACGTCCTTGCGGGCAGTCTGAGACCACTGGACGGCATTGACGAGTGCAACTTCGTCGCCGGCAAGAATCTCGGGGACGGTCTCGGCAAACTGATTCCAGCGGGATTTGCTACTTGAAAGCATGGTGCCAACAAGTACCGCGTAGCCGAGCTTGAGGTCCTCGGGGTCCGTCTCGCGAACAAGGTCGAGGTCACACACAACCAAGCCCGGTTCGGGACGAAACGCGATAGCGGGAAGCGCATTGGCCGACGAGGCGACGAGCGGCTTCATGGTCGTCGCGACCGTGAGCATGGCGTCGAAGGTCGTCGGCAGCAGTGCGCACTCGGTTCGGCCACACCACTGGTTGGCGCACCAGCAAACAACCGAGCAGGTCGGGGCATCGCCAACGGCGACAACCAGATCGTCGCAGGTAATGCCGTTGGCAGACAAGGCGCCAAAGATAGCATCGGCATCGGCCAGCGTGGCACCAGCAGGCGAAACCTCAAGGGAGAACTGCGACACGGCAAAACCGGCGTCGACCAGCGCATGCTCGACGACCTCATCAAAACGTTCTGACGAGGCGGAGTTCCAAACCACCATCGCGCGCTTAGGCTTGCCCACAGCCGAGGCAAACATACGCGACAGCTCATCGAACGCGCCCAATCCGACACGGACATCGACGCTGCGGTTTTGGAAATTGATCAGTTGGCGGCGAATCATAGCAGTCCACGCTCCAAAAGCATCTCGGCACAAAGGTAGGAAACGTCCTCGAAGGACTTGTTGCGAATATCAAGGGTAATATCGGCGGCCTGGCGATACAGCGGACGGCGATGCTCAAACAAGCGCGCGGCATGCTCGGGCGAACGGAAATCGGGGCGCGTATCGGACCGACGAATCTGGCGAATCGAATCCTCGAAGTCGCCCTCGAGGTACACGCACGTACCCATTTCGTGCATCAGCTCAATATTCACCGGCGTCTCGACAATGCCACCCCCGCACGATACCAACAGGCTGCGCTCACTTTGAAGCGAACGGAGTGCCGAGGTCTCGAGCTCGCGAAAACGATCCTCGCCCTCGGTCTCAAAAATCTCGGTTACCGACTTGCCGCAACGGCGGACGACCAGGCGGTCGGTATCGATAAAACGCCTCTTGAACATGGTGCCGACGTTGCGCGCGAGCGTCGATTTGCCCGCGCCCAAAAAGCCGATAAAGAAGATATGGTCGCAGCCGTGTTTGGTGTGCTGGGACATAGCGAGACCTAATCCTCGCAGGGAAGGTCGCGCAGGGCCCGGCGCTCAAAGATACGGAAGATCTGCGTATACCACAGGTCCTGCGTCGCCTGCGGCTTAACCAAGATGGTATCGACGCCGGCGAAGTTGCCGCTCCACACGTCAGTGTAGAGCTGATCACCGATCAGCACCGCCTCGTCGGCCGTGGCGCCGAGGCGCTTAAGACCCGCCTTGAGGGCAAACGGCGCCGGCTTCATGGCGTGGCTGATGGCCTCGAGTCCCAGCTCGCGTGCAGAGCTCATGACCTGGTCGCGATGCCAGTTATTGGACACCATGCACAGCTTAAAGCCTTTGGCGCGGGCGGCATCGAGCCACGCGGAAACCGCGGCGGGAACCTGCTCGGTGTCGCGCGGCACCAAGGTGTTATCGCGATCGAGCAGAATGGCGCGTTTGCCGTCGGCCCACAGGGTATCAAGGTCGATGCGATCAACCGAGGCAACGTAACGTTTGGGGCTAAAAATCCTCATGCTAATTCCAAGACTGTTGATGCTCTTCGTAGGTTTGCGAGAAGTACTCCTCGTCCTGCGTAATGTAGAAATACAGGTCATCGGAGTCGGTCGGCTCAAGTGTGGCCTTGAGTGCCTCGAGCGACGGAGAGCAGATGGGCGTGGGCGGTAGGCCCTCGTGCTTATAGGTGTTATACGGACTATCGCTCTGCAGGTCGTCGGCGGTAACCTCGCCACCGGTGACATACATCATGGTCGCATCGCTGTTGAGATAGCGCAAACCATCGAGCTTGCCCGCCAGACGGTTGTAGAAGACCGAGGCCACGTGCGCGCGCTGGTCGACGTTGAGGCCCTCGCGCTCAACGATAGAGGCCAAGTTGACGATGTCGTAGTCGGACATCTCCACACCGTAGCGTTCCTTGATCTTGGCTTCGCAGCTCGCAAAGTCAAGCGACTTGTACTCGGTCTTAAACTGATCGAGCATAGCGCGAATCACGCCATCGGCCGTCGGCGAATCACCCAACGAATAGGTCTTGGGGAATAGGAAGCCCTCGAGTGAATCGTTCGCGGCGTCCTTAAGGAAGCTATAGTCGTCCACGTAGTTGGAGGCCTTGGCCTGGTTGAGGAAGTCTTCCTTGGAGATGCTGTCGTAGGCCTGGGCCACACGGTCGGCGACTTGATCGACCGTCAGGCCCTCAGGGATAGTCAGCGCATTAGAGCCCGCGTTGGGACCTTCCATGAGCTGCTGAACAACCTTGGTCGCATCCATGAGTGTAGTGAACGAATAAGTACCAGGCTTGAGCGACATATCGGCATTGAGCTTTTTCACCGCCGCATAATAATCCTTGGGATTTTCGACGATATGGTTCTCGGAGAGAATCGAGGCGATCGTATCGCCCGAAGCACCGTCGGGAATGGTCACCGTAACCTGCTGACCAGCCGTGACCTTCGTATCCCCACCGGCGAAGAAGCCCTTGACGGCCGGCACGGCAAAGAAAGCGATCGCAGCAAGCGCAAGCACGGCGACGACGCCACCGATAATCATAGGCACCGGGGAGCTTTTCTTTTGAGCACCGCGACGAGCATGCGTGTTGTAGCTCGAGCGGGTCGCCGGAGCAACGCCATGCGAACCGCGAGCGTGATGCGAATGCGATTGAGGGGCCTGAGTTCGCTGGGTAGGTGCCTGCTGCTTAAAGCGGGTACCGCCTGCAGGCTGGGCCGTACGAGCAGTGGGCTGTTGAGCCGCGTGAGAAGCCGAATGCTGAACCGAACGAGCAGAAGGCTGCTGACCCGTCCGTTGAACAGGTTGGGCCGAATGAGAGAAGGACTGCACCGAGCGCGCGGCAGGCTGAGCTGCGCGCTGCGTCGGCTGTGCCGGACGCTGGCCAGGCTGGGCAGGGCGCGACGCCGGCTGCCGTGTACGATTCTGCTGGCGCGGATCGGAAGCGCTAGACATGCGAAACCTCCTCGTTTTTACGATCGAGCCACGTCTGCAAAAACAGGCTGGCGGCAATCATGTCGATCTTGCCCCTCATCTGCTTTTCGTTGAGGCCCTGCTCGCGCAGGATACGCTTGGCCTCTTGCGAAGACAGACGTTCGTCCTCAAACTCCAGCGGAAGATCGAGCTCGTCGGCAATCTTTTGCGCCACGGCGGCAACGCGCTCGGCCTGGGGGCCGGGCTCACCGGCCATGGTCAGGGGGCGTCCGCTTACCAGGATGTCGGGCTCATAGTCCTCAACCAGGTAGCGGAACGTCTTGGCCATACCGGTGACCTCGGCAGCCGGAAGCACCTTGACAGGCATCGCCATCTTGCCATCACGGCTCGAGACGGCGATGCCAATCCTGGTCTCCCCTATGTCCAGCGCGAGCGCAACCACAGCGACTTCTTAGATTCTTAGGCGCCGAGCGCGGTCTTAGCGGCCGCGAGGGCATCGGCGATGCCGGCAGCATTCTTGCCACCGGCCTGGGCCATGTTGGGACGACCGCCACCGCGACCGTCGACCAGACCCGCGATCTGCTTGATCACGTTACCGGCGTGGAAACCGGCCTTGACGGCGTCATCGGAGCCGGCAGCGAGCAGGGCCGGAGTGCCCTTCTCAGTCACGCTGGCGACGACACAAGCGACAGGGCCGGCGACCTTCTGATGCACGGTATCCCATACGTTGCGCAGGTCGGCAGCCTCAAGGCCCTGGAGCTCAGCGACAACGAGCTTATAGCCGTCGAGCTCGACGGCGCCCTCGATGGCGCTGGAGATGGCGTCGGAGGAGCCACCGGTCAGAGCCTTTTTGAGCTTGTTGGACGTCTCGCGCAGCTCAGCCTGTAGGTTCTCCACGCGGGCGGGAACCTCGTCGACGCGGCACTTGAGCGCAGCGGCGGCGGCGTCAACGAGCGCCAGGCGGTCGGCCATGTAGTCGAGGGCACCCTTAGAGGTCACGGCCTCGATACGGCGGACATTGGAGCCCGTGGAGGACTCGGAAATGATCTTGAACAGACCAATCTCTGCGGTATTGGCGGCATGGGTGCCACCACAGAGCTCGCGGGAGAACGGCTGGTCCTCGGCGCCCACGGAGACGACGCGGACGACATCGCCGTACTTCTCTCCAAACAGAGCGACAGCGCCGGCAGCCTTAGCCTCGTCGATGCCCATGACACGGGTCACGACCGGCTTGGAAGCGAAGATCTGCTGGTTGACCAGGTCCTCGACAGCCTTGAGCTGCTCGGAGGACAGGGCCTCGAAGTGCGTAAAGTCAAAGCGAAGGTGCTCGGGCGTCACCAGCGAGCCGGCCTGGGAGACGTGCTCGCCCAGGACCTGCTTAAGGGCGGCGTCGAGCAGGTGCGTGGCGGTGTGGTTGCGGCGCAGGAAGCCACGGCGCTCGGCGTCGAGCGCGGCGGTAACAGCGGCACCGACAGTCAGCGTGCCATCGGCAACGTGCGCGACGTGGGCATACAGGCCGTTGTGGTTCTTGGTGTCGGCAACGGTCAGAACAACGCCCTCGGCGGAAAGCTTGCCGGCATCACCCTGCTGACCACCCATCTCGGCATAGAACGGGGTGCGGTCGAGCACAACCTCGACGTCCTCGCCGGCGGCAGCGGACTCGACGGACTCGCCGTTGCGCACGATGGCGACAACCTTGGCGCCCTCGATCACATCGTTGTCATAGCCGTCGAACTCGGTCGCGGCGACCTTGTCGGAAAGCTCGACCCACACGTCGTTGAAGCTGCCCCAGGCGTCGCCCTTGGCATTGGCGCGGGCGCGGGCCTTCTGGTCCTCCATGCAGGCAGTGAAGCCGTCCATATCGACGTCGTGACCAGCGGTGCCGGCGATCTCGACGGTCAGATCGATGGGGAAACCAAAGGTGTCGTGCAGCTTAAAGGCGACATCGCCCGGAAGCACGGCGCCCTCGGCAAGTGCTGCCAAGGCCTCGTCCAGATAGACGCGGCCGTTGTCGAGCGTCGTGGAGAAGCGCTCCTCCTCGGAGGCGACGATACCCTTGACGAGGGCGACGTTCTTGAGCAGCTCGGGATAAGCCTCGCCCATCTGAGCGTTGACTTCGTCGATGAACTTGGTCAGGAAGGCGCCCTCGATGCCCAGCAGGCGGCCGTGGAACACGGCGCGGCGGAGCAGGCGGCGCAGGACGTACTCGCGGCCCTCGTTACCGGGCAGGATGCCGTCCGAGATCATAAAGTCGACGGCACGGGAGTGGTCGGCGATGATGCGCAGGGAGCGGCTGGCGCCGGAGTAATCGTCGGCGTCATAGGTCTTGCCGCTGATCTCCTCACCGAGCTTGATGAGGTGCTGCATCAGATCGCCGTCGTAGTTAGCGGTCTTGTGCTGCATGATGGCGGCCATGCGCTCAAGGCCCATGCCCGTATCGAGGTTACGGTGCGGCAGCTCCGGCATGGAGCCGTCCTCCTGGCGGTCGTACTGGGTAAAGACGAGGTTCCAGAACTCCAGGAAGCGGTCGCAGTCGCAGCCAGGCTTGCAGTCGGGGCTGCCGCAGCCGACCTCCTCGCCCATGTCAAAGTAAATCTCGGAGCACGGACCGCAGGGGCCGGTGGGGCCAGCGGCCCAGAAGTTGTCGTCCTCGCCCAGGCGGGAGATGTGGTCCTCAGCAACACCCAGGGAGCGCCACACGTCATGGGTCTCATCGTCCTCGGTAAAGACGGTAAAGTACAGGCGGTCGAGCGGCAGCTTGAACTCCTTGGTGATGAGCTCAAAGGCCCAGGCGCAGGCCTGCTGCTTGGAGACGCCGCCAAAGGAGAAGTCGCCGAGCATCTCGAAGAAGGACAGGTGACGGCCATCCTCGCCGATGCAATCGATGTCGTTGGTGCGGACGCACTTCTGGCAGGAGATAGCGCCGATCTCCTTCATGGTCTTCTTGCCCTGGTAGTACTCCTTAAACTGGTTCATGCCAGCGTTGGCAAGCAACAGCGAAGGATCGTCGGGGACGAGGGACGAAGAAGGATAGAGCTTAAGACCGCGCTCCTCAAAGAAGTTGAGGAACTTGGAGCGGATCTCGGCCGTAGTCATTGACGGGTAGTCAGCACTCATAGAGGGAATCTCCTCGGTTTCACATCGAAACAGTTCAAACGTAACGATATTACCATCCCACCGCGCCCATGCAAAAAAGAGGGCCGCCAAACAGCGACCCTCCAGCGAAAGTGCACGTTATTTGGGACCGAGCAAGCCTTTGAAAAAAAGCTGCTGTAGAATTACATATAAGAGTCACCCGGAAGGAGCGATCGATGAAAAGTAAAGGATTTGTCCTGAATGCACTTCTGGTTGTAGCACTTTTAGCGCTCTTGGCCTTCTCATGCTGGTACGCAAACCAACCAGCATTTGGCTACTTATTGTATGCAGTAATGTCCGGCGATAAGGCTTATTACACTCTACGCGCAATTGACGTTCTCTTTTTCTATGTAGCCGGCCCCTTATCAATCGCTTTGCTCGCGTTTCTTGTCATTTACAACTTCAAGAAACGTTAATAGGACCTATTTAGAATCCGAATCGTCCATGGAACCGTCGATGCCGGTTTTGGTGTCGTCGTCCGTATTGGAATCATCATCCTTGGCGAAGGGGTTCTTGAAGAAGCCCGTCGCATCGGGCTGCAGACCCGAGAGCTTGATCCAGGGATTATCGAGCTCGGGCTTGGGCATGGCCTGGGCCTCGGGCGCAGTCTCGTTACCGATGAGCTCGGACTCATAAATGAAGGTGTCGTCGCCGAGCGCGTCGTAGGCGGCGACCGGGTTGCCATCGGCATCGCGGTACGGTGTGCCCTTAAAAACGGCGCCGTCATAGGCCACAAGCTGTCGGCCGGTCTCATTCTCGAAGTAGTACACGAAGATACCCTTGAGGGCCGCACACAGCGGGATGGCAATAATCATGCCGATGGGACCCATGAGTGCCGAGCCAATAACGAGCGCCGTGAGGCTCATGATGGGATGCACCTGCACTGAGCTCTGCATGACCTTAGGAGAAATCACGTTGTCTGTGACGTTTTGCGCGACCATCGTCACGATGAGCGTCCATAACGCCAACATGGGGCTGAACATGAAACCGAGCACCGTGGCGATTGCTGCGCTCACCCAAGGACCAACGACCGGAACCAAATGCATGATGCCGGTAAAGATAGCCATGAGCGCCGCATACGGATGGCCGATGATCATAAAACCGATAAAGGCGAGGAAACCACCGCAGATGGACGTCACGACCATACCGCGCATGTAGCCGCCGACAGAGCGAGAAAGGATGGCGACCATAAAGCGGTACGAGGTCTCCTTCTCCTGACCGATGATGGTGCAAATCTCGTGGTGCATGCGAGGGTAGTCGCAGGCCATCCAGTACGCAAGCACCAGACCAAGGAAGATAACGAACAACTGCGAAGCCGTATTGGTGATGAGCGGGAACACACCGCGGCCAAGCTCGGCAGCGATCTGAGACACATACTTCGATGCCACGGCAACCAGCGACGAAAGATTATCGTCCAAATACTCCTTGAGCGGCGTGTTATTGAGCGTCTTGGCATGCGAGATCATCTCGTTGAGATCGCCACCCGCAACACGAAGCTGCTCGGGCAGGCGGCTCAGGACTTCCATGATCTGACCAAAGAGAATCGGCGACAAGATGCAAACGACACCGACGAGCACGGCAACAACAACAATTAGCGCGATAAGCGAACCGATGCCGCGATTCACGCCATGGTGCTCGAGCCAGTTAGTGATCGGGGACATCACAAAAGCAATGATGGAGCCGACGGCAAGAAACTCAATAACCGGTGCCAGGATGCCCATAAGGTTAAAGATGACAGCGGCGATGACAATGCAGCCGACAACAGCCCAAATGCGCAGCGTCAGAATGCGGGTGTCGCGCAGCACGCGATCGGTTTGCTGGGGGTGCTCACTCATGAACGAATCATCACTCCGTCGGGGTCGATCTTGTCCTGAATCTTCTTAAGCGTGCGGCGCAGCAGACGCGAAACCTGCACCTGAGAAATACCCAGCTTCTTGGCGATCTCGATCTGGGTCATGCCCTTCACAAAGCGCAGCTCGATCACCTCGCGCTCGCGCGGCGAGAAATCACGGATGGCTTCCTCGATCACTAGGCGGTCATCGGTAAAGTCGAGCTCGTTGTCGTCGTCGGCGTAACGGTCGAGAATCGAAGGGGCATCGTCGGAATCGGACGCACCAGGAGCCTCGATGGGCACCGAGGTATAGGCCGAAGACGATTCCATAGCCTCGAGGACCTCATCGACCGTCACGTCCAAGTACTCAGCGATTTCCTCAACCTTAGGCGAGCGCTGTAGCTCGTTGGTGAGCTTATCGGTAGCCTGGTTGACCTTGGCCGAGAGCTCCTGCAAGCGACGGGGCACGCGCACGCTCCAGCCCTTGTCGCGGAAGTGACGCTTAATCTCGCCCAAGATGGTAGGCGTGGCAAACGTGGTGAACTCGAGTCCGCGCTCAGGGTCAAAGCGGTCGATAGCCTTGAGCAGGCCCAAATAACCAACCTGCATCAGGTCATCGAGCGGCTCGCCGCGGTTCTTAAACTTGTTGGCAAGAAACCTTACCAGGTTCATGTGGGACATGACGAGCTGCTCGCGTGCGTCCGGGTCACCGGTCTCTTTATAGCGACGAAACAGCTCGCGGGTTTTCTCCTTGTCCCAAGCGGTCTTACCGCTCCGGGAACGTTCGGTCATATTAGATATCCGCCTTGAGGTCGAGGGAAAGCGTCAGGGGCGCCGTAGTCTTTTCGTAGGAGTCGCACACGCTCGCGAGGATGAGCTCGGCATACACCGCAGCCTGGTCGTCTTCATCGACCGTAGCCTGGTCGCCAAAGGTAATAGTCATGCCAACGTGGGTCTCATCGACATCGAATTTGATGGTGATGTCATCGCAGTCGACCGCGGTGCAACCAAAGATGAAAGCCTCCTCAGCAGCCATGCGGATGTCCTCGATGCGATCGACAGACATAGAGCACAGGGCACCAACGTTGGCTGCCGTCATGCGCACAAGGCGAGCGAGACGCGGGTCACCGGCAACGGTCAGCGTGATAGGGCAGTTTGCTTCGCTACTCATCGCAGGACTCCTCAGAGGTCTCGGCGGGCGTATAGGTGTAATACTGAGCCGGCTTGGATACAGACTTCTGACCATCATCGTCGCCCGCGGCGGCCTCGTCCTCGCCAATTAGGACGCGCTCGGTAGGCTGCTCGGCCTCCGCAGCGGCAGCGGCGAGCTTGCGATCGGCGTCGGCTGCAGGAGCCTTCACCTTATTGAAGAGCTTCTGCACAGCACCGGCGGCAGAGTCGGTCACGCTCGACACAGCATTGCTGGCCTCGGCCATGCTGCCCGTAACCTCGGAAATGTCGCGAACCACGGCTTCGACCTCTACGAGATTGGAGGTAAGGGCATCAACTGCCGTCTTGCTCGACTTAAGCAGCGGCTCCATCTGGGCAAGCGCCGGCGTAAGCTCATCGACAGCGCCATCGAGCTTTGCCACCACAGGCTGAGCCTCGGCGATGGTGTTGTTGAGGTCGTTCACGGTCTTATCGAGCGAGTCGACAACATTGCGGGTCTTGCGCAGGGTAAGCGCGAGCTCAGCGATGGCCCACACGCCGGCAACGGCGAGCAGCAGCAGGGCGATTTGAATGGGACTCATACAAGCCTCCCGGAAGAATCGAAATACAGACGCTTTTCATGGTACCCCAAAGGGGACCGAACATGCCAAGAGCAGCAACGTGGGACAAAATTATCAGCAGCTACCTCGGTGCATTCCCGCTGCGGTCTCGTTCGCTTTGCTCTACGCGCCACTCTTCCCAGCCGCGCCCGGCAGGCTGCCAAAATGCACCGCGTTCCAAGCCTTCGGGCAAATAGCGCTGATCGACCCAGCCTTCGGGATAATCATGTGGATACTTATACACACCGTATTCATCGCTGCCCGGGCGATGGCGATCGCGCAGATAACTCGGCACCTCGCGAAGCCCACTAGAATGGATATCGGCCAGCGCCGCATCGATCGAAGCCTCACACGCGTTGGATTTTGGCGCCAAGCACACATAGAGTGCAGCCTGAGCCAGGTTAATGCGGCACTCGGGATAGCCAATGACCTCGGCAGACTTAAACGCGGCATGCGCCACCAAAAGCGCCTGCGGGTCGGCGTTGCCAACATCCTCAGAAGCGTGAATCATAATGCGGCGAGCGATAAACTTAGGATCCTCCCCAGCATCGATCATGCGCGCGAGCCAATAGATCGTGGCATCGGGGTCACTACCGCGCATGGACTTGATGAACGCACTGATGATGTCGTAGTGCATGTCGCCGTTTTTGTCATACGTAAAGCCGCGACGCGGGTTGGCAATCTTCACGTCATCCACGGTGATGGGATAGCGCTCCCCCGCCGCAGGCGCTGGCGTTCCCTCGGTATCGGGACGCGTGACGGCAATCTCGCTCGCAAGCTCGAGCGTCGTGAGCGCCGAGCGAGCGTCACCCGCTGCCAGCGTGCAAATGGTCTTGACCGTATCCTCATCGGCCGAGAACTTTCCGTTCAAGCCCTGTGGTGCCTCGAGCGCACGCTCAATAAGTGTGGCGATATCCTCATCCTTCAGATGTTCAAGCTCCACCACGCGCCCGCGCGACAACAGTGCCGAGTTGACCTCAAAGTACGGGTTCTCTGTCGTAGCGCCAATCATAATGACGGTACGGTTCTCAACTGCATGCAGCAGGGCATCCTGCTGCGACTTAGAGAAGCGGTGAATCTCATCGATGAATAGAATGGTGCGGCGGTCGTACGTATTCAGGCGCGTCTTGGCCTCATCAATCACACGACGCAGGTCCTTCACGGTACCCGTGACGGCGCTGACCTCGACAAACTCGCTCTTGGTATGGTTGGCGATAATGTGGGCCAGCGTCGTCTTGCCCGTACCGGCAGGCCCGTACAGAATCACGCTCGAAAGCACGTCGTGCTCGATCGCGGCACGCAGCCATGAACCCTTACCGACGGCCTTTTGCTGGCCCACGTACTCGTCGAGCGAATTGGGGCGCATGCGCACCGCAAGCGGCGCATTCTGAAAGGAACGCTCGCGCGTCGAAGCAGAAAAAAGGTCGTCCATAGCCATCCCGTGTATCAATCAAAAACGTTTTCCACTAACAGTATACCGAATTAATACGAACTACCGTTCGTTAATATAGGTACGGTGCGGAAACTCCAGACCAGGGAACAGCTTGCTCGTCAGCTCGCAGAAATAACCGTCCGTCATGCTCGCGATATAATCCACCACGGCTTGATCCTTGTCGTCCTGCCAGGCATAGGTGCGATCATAGTAGGAAAGCTGCTGCTCAATGCGCGAAATATGGTGCTTAAAGATGTAAGAGGACTCGTCGCCACTGTTTAGATCCCGCAGGCAACGGTCGTAGAGCTTTACGAACGCCTCGCGCAGCTCCGCCTCGGAATCGCCTTCGATACCGCCCTTGCTATAGATCTTCTCGTAGTTCTCGCGCTTGGCTCGGCGAATTTCCTCAAACAGGTCCTCGCTCATCTCGATGCGCGGCTTACCATAGCTGTGCTCAACGATATCGATAGAGGCATGCGTGAGGATCCAACTGTTGTAGGCACCGCCCCGGCCATCATCAAAAGCGTCGGGCGAAAGCAGGCCCGCCGCGATCGCATCCTGACGGTCACGACCGACGTAGGCAAGAATATCCGAGATGCGAACGACGCAGCCCTCGAGCGTCATGGGACGCAGATGCTCAATTGCGCTATAGCCCGTGGCAATGCAATCCTCAACCGTCTGGTCAAACTGGTCAAAGGAGCCCATGTCCGAGAGCTCAAACACACGCTGCTCGTACTCGCCGTTATGGCATAGCACTCCGTCGAGCGTCTGGAGCGACACGTTGCGGCCATACAACGCGTCGAGCACGCGGACCGACTGCACGTTATGGAAAAAATAACGCCCCGTACGCTCGTGATAGATATCGTTGAGGAAGCGCTCGCCGGAATGGCCGAAAGGCGTGTGTCCCAAGTCGTGGCCCAGGCCAATCGCCTCGATCAGATCGCAATTGAGCCCCAGGGCGCGACCGATATCGCGCGCAATGCGCGAGACAAGCTGCACGTGCAAACCGCGGCGTGACAGATCGTCATTGCTACGAAAGCTAAAGACCTGCGTTTTGCCCGCATACCGGGTGTAAGCCGGAAGATGAAGTATCTTTTCGGTATCGCGCATAAACGCCGGACGCATAAGCGTGCCTTTGTCGGTAGTGCGATCAATACGACGAATGACCTGATCATCGTTGCAACGATACGGGTTGACATAGCCCGAAGCACGATCGGCGGCAATGCGCTCGACAAGCTCGGGCGACAACGCTGAGGGAATACGGTCCATGCGCGCCTTAATGACGGCCGTTTCTTGATTAGATTCCATGGCATGCTCCTTAAGAAGGACGCGCAATCGGTTACAAAGTGCAGCCCACGACCTCGATTATGGCAAAAATCGGCACTAAAAACGGGAGCAATGGCAGGGAGCGCGATTTTGTGAAGAGGCAGGAAAGGGCCAGAGCCAGGAGTGCGACGGCAAATGCCACGATGCCACCCATAGGGTCGAGCGTGCAAAGCGCGAAGAGCGCCTTGGCATCCCCCATGCCGATGCCCGGGATTTGGCGAAGACGACGCCAGAGGGACTCAGTCAGCACGAGAGCAAGATACACAATGACGGCAAGACCCGCGTGGTCAAGCGCTGTGTTAACGCCTTTGTCGAGCCAAACGCCCACTAACGCCGTCACCGCACACGCACCGGCAAGTTCATTGGGAAAACGTCGCTGACGGGCATCAATCGCCGCGCCGGCAAAGATGCAAATCCAAAACGGGATATAAAACATCGAGTACCTCCTCGAGCTGCATCGCAAAAGCAAAAACCACCACAAAGGTGCCTGTCCCCTTTGCGGTGGTTTTGGTGGTGGTTATTTGGCGCCTTGCATGACCTCGTCGAGGGTGACGTTTACGGCATGCTGGGTAGGAACCCAGTCGACCTTCAGGAACAGCGCGGCCACCGTGATGGGGATATAGCTGAACATAAAGATCGGGAAGGTAAACAGGTTAGTCACCAGACGCCACTTTTGCGCGCAGTGAATGTGCTTGTACTCAAAGATAGTCGTGAGCAGCGCCAGGATAAAGAAGGTCTGATACATCATGGCGAAGGTCATAATGAGCGAAGCGGCGCACGCCTGCATCTCGACTTCGGTAGCCAAGAAACCATGCGAAAGGCCACCCACAATCAAGAACGTCGCATTAGCGAGCATCGAGATCAGCGATAGCAGCATACCCGGGGCGATCGTCATGAACATGTCGTAGGCGGCAAAGCGATGATAGCGGAACGTCGACTTGACCAGATGCTTGCCGTAGGTAAAGAACACCTGGTAAAAGCCCTTGGTCCAGCGCATACGCTGCTTCCAGGATGCCTTGAACGTCACGGGTTGCTCGTCAAAGAACTCCGCCGGCGCATAGCCAATGCGAATACCGTGAATAGCGCAGAACGTAGTGAACTGAATGTCCTCGGTCAGCGTGTGGAACTGCCAGCCGTGCATGCCCTCAATAACACTGGCGGAGATGAGGTAGCCCGAACCCGAGACGGCGCAAGACGTCTTACAGATATTACGCGCGTTGTTGAGAAAGCGCGCCTCGCGCAGGTACCAAGTAGCATTAGCTGCCGAGATCCACGAGCTGCCAAAATTCTTGGAGTTGCGATAGCTCGTGACCACATGGAATCCCTGGTCAAAGGCATCGTTCATCTTGGACACGTAATCGCGGGAGATAACGTTATCGGCATCGAAGATAAAGTAGCCTTCAAACGTGTCGGGATACTCGTTAAGGATGCGGTCGAAGCCAAAGTCCATGACCCAGCTCTTACCCTTACGGGCAAGATCATTGCGCTCGTAAACAATGGCACCTGCCTCGCGCGCGAGCTGTGCGGTGTTGTCGGTGCAGGCGTCGGCAACCACGAAGACCTCGATAAGCTCGGACGGATAATCCTGGTCCTTGATGGAGCGAACAAGGTTGGCGATCACGGCCTCCTCGTTATGCGCCGCGATAAAGAAAGCATAACGATGGAGTTTTTTGGCCTTGGGAGGCGCGACCTCGCCACGAAGAGCGCCAATGACAAAGAAGACCACCTGGTACAGAAAGCAGACCGTGAGCAGCGTGACGACAATCTGGTTGAAGACCACGATGGGTGTGTTGGTTTGTAAAAAGGCGAGCATGCAGGCTCCCGAGAACGCGTTACGTAAACAACCGTATATCTTACCGCAGGCTTACCGAGTTCAAGAAACCACCTAATACTGGCTAGGCTTCGAGCAGACCGAGCTGAGAGACGATTTCGTCACCGGCGGCAGTGCGACCGAGCGAGCGCGGAGCCAGATCGTCAAGAACCGCAGCGAGATCCCAGGGCAACTCGTCGCGGCACTCAATGCGCTCCCCCGTCACGGGATGGTCGAACGCCACGCGCCAGGAATGAAGGAACTGCCTGGTCAGACCCTGATCGGCACGCGCATCGCACTTGCCGTAGAGCGGATCGCCCACGCAGGCGTGGTTGATATGGCGCATGTGCACACGAATCTGGTGCGTTCTGCCGGTAAACAGGTGACACTCGACAAGCGTGTAGCCGTCGTCGAAACGCGTGGAATCAAAGCGCTCGAGCACCTTGAAGGTCGTAATGGCCTGACGGGCAAAGGGGTCGTCCGAAACCGCCATCTTGACGCGGTCGCGCGTCGATCGGGCAATACCGGTATTGATGGTGCCCTCGTCCATGGCGATGTGCCCGTGGACAAGCGTGATATAGCGACGATCGAGCGTGCGCGTGCGGATAAGATTTTGAAGCGCGCGCTGGGTGTCGTCGTCTTTTGCCGCGAGCATAAGGCCCGAGGTATCGCGATCCAGGCGATGCACGATGCCGGGTCGGTCCTCACCCTGCACGGTGCCCAGATGGTCGATACCGCAGTGATAGACCAGGGCATTCGCGAGCGTACCGCTCTCATGACCATGCGCAGGATGGCACACCAGGCCGCGCTGCTTGGAGAGCACAATGAGATAATCGTCCTCATAGCGAATGTCGAGCGGGATGGCCTCGGGAATCACATCGGTGGGATCGTGCGGCTCGGGCAAATCGACCGAAATACGGTCGCCGGCTCGCACGGCGTACTTTTTGGACAGGCAGGTCTCGCCATTGACAGCGACGGCGCCGCCCTCGATCAGATGCGCACAGGCAGAACGCGTAGGACAGCCGTCATTGGCGCCCAGATAAGCGTCAAGACGCTGACCGGCGGCATCGTCGGCAACAAGAATATGGATGTCGGCCATTAGCGCTCGTTCCTTTCGCGAATTTTGCGGGCACGCTCCCCGCGTTGCTGGGCCTTGCGCTTGGCGCGGGCCTCGTCACGGGCGTTAAGCTCAGCGGTCGCGTCGACCTCACGGGCCGCGGGGCTCAAGAACATGTATCCGAAGAGGGCGAGCACGACGCCCAAGGTAATGCCGATATCGGCCACATTGAAGACGGGGAAGTCGATGAAGGTGGTGGCAATAAAATCGGTCACGAAGCCAAAGGCCAAACGATCGATAGCGTTGCCAATAGCACCGCCCGCAACCATCGCCATGCCCACGACCTCAAGATGGGCGAGCTGGGATGCACGGAGCAAGTACACGGCAATGGCGACAATGACCGCAAGCGCCAACACGGCAAACGCGATGCCATGTCCCTCACCCATGCTAAAGGCAGCACCGATATTGCGGACAAACATAAAGTCGATGACACCGGGGATGACGGTCACATGCAATGCGTCGCCCACGGCACGAACCGCAAGCTTGGTCAGCTGGTCAACAAGCAGCACAACGAGCGCCACCCCACCAGCAACACCCAACCGCCAACGCAAAGGCGGCGTCATATCCCCAGTACGACCCAAATCAATCCCCTACCCTCAAGAACATCGAATTCCGTTTAATGCAAATCAATATCTTATATTGACCAGCAACGAAATAGCCGATGATTCGTTACCGACAGACACTATGACCCAATCCGAGGGCACTAAAAAGACAGGAGCCCCCGCTCGTGACCGCGGGTCGGGGCTGCGACAATGATGTTGAAGTGCCATAG
>JAGZWV010000041.1 GCA_018378775.1 Collinsella sp.
ATCGGCCGGAGGGGTGGCTTTGTAAAGCCGTTTGTCTCCACCCGCGTAGCGGGTGGTTTAAAGCTGGCCGCTGCGCGGCCAGCAGACTAAAGTCTTGAACAAAAAAGGTCAGGCACTAAGTGCCTGACCTTCAAACTTCTGGTCGGGACGACTGGATTCGAACCAGCGACCCCTTGACCCCCAGTCAAGTGCGCTACCAAGCTGCGCCACGTCCCGAAGCTTTTGTTTGTTGCTCTGCTCTCGCTCGCAACAGGGAGTATATTAACCCGAAACTTTGTCCTTGTGCAAGAACTTTTTTAAATATTTTGAAGCAAGTCCAAAATTGTATCTGCAAGCTGGGGTTTTGTTAGCACAGGAAGTTCCTGCGTCCCTGCTGCGCTTACAATCCAGGCCTTATTGGTATCAGTTCCAAAGCCCGAATCGGCGCGCGAGACATCGTTGGCGATAATCGCATCGCAGCCCTTGCGGGCCAATTTACGCTCAGCGTACTCCACGACGTTATCGGTCTCGGCTGCAAAGCCAATCACACGGCGCTCACCCTTCTGGCGCGAGAGCTCGGCCAAAATATCAACGGTCTCGACGAGCTCGATACGATCCAAGCGCTCATTGGCCTTTTTGAGCTTGTGGCGCGCAGGGGCCGCGGGGGTGTAGTCGGCGACAGCGGCCGCGCAAATGGCCGCATTGGCCGTCTGGAAGGCGTTCAACGCCGCCTGCAGCATCTCTGCGGCGGTCTGCACGCGCACGCACTCTACACCTCGGGGAACATCGAGCGATGTCGACCCCAGCACAAGCGTGACCGCAGCACCGCGGCGAGCGGCCTCCCCCGCCAGGGCGATGCCCATCTTGCCCGACGACCGGTTGCCGATGAAGCGCACAGGGTCGATTGGTTCGTGCGTGGGGCCGGCGGTAATCACGATGCGCTTGCCCGCCAGGTCCTGCGGCACGGGATTGAGCACCTCGCAGATGGCTTCGACAATGTCCTCGGGCTCGCTCATGCGTCCCGTGTCCACGTCGCCGCAGGCAAGGTAGCCGTTACCGGGTCCCACCACATGGACGCCACGGTCGCGCAATGTGGCCATATTGGCCTGCGTCGCCGGCGCCTTCCACATGCCGTTGTTCATAGCGGGTGCGATCACGATGGGTCGCGGCGTGGCAAGCAGCGTGGTGGAGATGAGGTCATCGGCGATTCCGTTGGCCATCTTGGCGATGATATTGGCCGTCGCGGGCGCCACGATCACAAGATCGGGCTCCTGTGCCAGCGAAATATGGTGGATGGGGTCGGAGGGATCGTCGAATAGGCCCACGGCAACGGGCTCGTTGGTGAGCGCGCGGAAAGTGAGCGGCCCCACAAACTCGGTGGCATGCTCGCTCATAACGACCTTGACGCGTGCGCCGCGCTTTTGCAGCAGGCGCACGATATTGCACGACTTATAGGCGGCGATCCCGCCGGTAATGCCCAGCAGGATCGTTTTTCCCTCAAGTTGCATTGAATTGTTGGATGCCGCCGTCATCATTTAAGCTTCCTTGCTGGGAAGCACCAGCAGACGGTGGCAATACGGGCAGTGGGCGATCTCGCTACCGTCGTGGTTGAGGTCGCTCATGGACGATGCCTGCAGCGCGGTGTGGCAGATGGTGGGAATGTTGCCCTGGATGGTCTCGACGGCCAGGCCGCGGAACTGCTTGAGCAGACGCTCGTAGTCGGTGAGCACGTCGGTCGGCAGCGTGGCAGCCAGCGCGGTGCGCTCCTTGGTGGCGGCGTCAATCTGGGCCTGGAGGTCGGCGGCCTTGGCGCGGGCGGCCTTGGTATCGGCCTTCACGCCCTCTTCGAATTTGGCGATGATGGCCTGCGCGCGAGCCTCGCGGTCGAGCGCCTCCTTATGGGCGACAACGACATCCTTGCGGGTGTGCTCGATCTTGTCCAGACGCTTGGCCAAGGTGGCGAGCTCGTTCTCCAGGTCCTGAACCTCGCGGTAGTCAGAGCCGTCAACGTGGCGCTTCTTGGCGGCCTCGATGGCGTTATTGGTCTGAATCTCGGTGGTGTTGAGGTCGTCGAGCTCAATGTCCAGATCCTTGCGCTGGGCGTAGAGCTTGGTCATCTCGGACTTGAGCTTCACATAGGTCTTGCGCTTGGAAGCGAGCTCCTTGAGCTCCGGCATATTGGCAAGTTCGCTCTTGTTGCGGGCGAGCTCCAAATCGATCTGTTGCAGCTTGAGTAGCGTAGCGCCGGCGCTCATAAGTTCTCTCCTTTTGTCACAGTCCACCATTGGCAAGGGTTCAGTATTTTAATCGCATGACGGGGGTCGACCCCGGCGTCAGCTGCAGAGTTCATCAAGATATCCACGAACGGCTCCTCGGAGCGGTCGTGGCCGAGCAAAATCACCGGCAGACCGCGCAAGGCTAGGTCTTGCGCCACGTGGTAGCCCGCCTCGCCCGTCACGATGACATCCGCACCGGCGGCGATGGCAAGCTCACCAAAGTCGCCGAGGGACCCGCCCAAAATGGCGACGGTGCGGCACGGGTGATCGGCCTCGCCCCACACGCGTGGATCGCTCCCAAATGCCGTGGCGGCGCGAGTGGCAAGGTCGCGCAGGCTGCAAGGGTCGTTGAGCGTTGCAAGCGCGCCCAGGCCGGTCGCTTCGGGGTCGTTCACGTGCTCCAGTGAGCTTGCGGGCGCGGCGTCCAACAGATTACTTAGACAGATACGTGCCTCATGCGAGCGGTCCAGGTTGGTGTGGAGCGAGATGATGCTCACCCCACAACGGGCCGCCTCGTAGAGCGCCGCACTGCACTGGGGACGCGTCGCGCTGGGCGGGCAAAATGCCTCGGGTGCCTTGATGTAGACGGGATGATGCGTGAGCAACACATTGGCTCCGGCTTCCAAGGCGCGCTGCACGTTGTTCCTGGTGGCATCGAGCGCGCAGGCAACGCCGCGGATCTCGTCATTGGGGTCGCCAACGGATAAGCCTACGTGGTCCCAGGGTTCGGCGTCCGTCTTAGGATAGCGTGCAAGCAGGGCCCGCTCGAGTTCGGCGACGATCATGCGGCACCTACGATCGAGAGCAGCGTCTGGGCAAAGTCGTCCAGATCGGCCGGATTCACACGGTCATCGAAGGAGATGCGCAATGCGCCCAACGCCTGCTCGCGACCGATGCCCATCGCGCTCAAAACATGGCTGGGGTCCATGCTGCCGCTCGAGCATGCTGAGCCTGCCGACACCTCAAAGCCGGCGGCGTCGAGCTTGATGATAAGCTCCTCGGAGTCCATGCCGTCAATGTAGATCGATACCATACCGGGCAGACGGTCGGCCTGCGTGTAGTCGCCCATGGTGGCGTGAATGCGCGGATGGGCCGTAAGCGTGGCGTAGAGCTTGTCGGAAAGGGTCTGCAGCTTCTCGCGCTCCTCGGCCACATAGGGTGCCAGCGTGCGGGCGGCAGCGGCAAAGGCCAGCTGCGTGCGCAGATCTTGCGTGCCGGCGCGACGTCCGGCTTCCTGTCCGCCGCCAAAGATGCGGGGGCGCAGCGGCGTGCGGGTCTTAACGTAAAGCGCGCCGGATGCCACGGGACCGCCAATTTTGTGGGCGGCGACGGACATGGCATCGACGCCCAGCTCGGCGGCATCGAGCGGAATGTGCAGATAGCCCTGGATGGCATCGGTGTGGAACAGGGCGCCCACGGTATGCGCGGCCGCGGCAAGCTCGCGGATGGGCTGCACCACGCCGGTCTCGTTGTTGGCGGCCATGATACTCACGAGTGCCACGTCGTCGCCGAGCAGCTCGATGAGCGCGGCAGGCTCGATGTAGCCAGCACGGCAGGGCTGCACCAGGTCGATGGTAAAGCCGGCGGCACGCAGCAGCGGTAGGTTGTCCAGGATCGAATCGTGCTCGATGGCAGATACGATCACACGGCTGCGCTTTCGGTCGCGCTGACGGGCGCCCTCGGCAAGACCGAGGAGCGCCAGCTGGTTGGCCTCGGTGCCGCCGTTGGTCAGAACAATCTCGGACGGGCGTACGCGCGCGCTAAAGCTGCGGGCGATCTCGCGACGCGCCACTTCCAGGCGCGCAGCGGCCTTGCGGCCGAGCGAATGCAGCGAGTTGGGGTTGACGCCGGCAAGCTCGCTGTCGTCGTACTCGCGCTGCGCAAGGAGCGCCTCGGCGCGCATGGGCGTCGAGGCGGCATAGTCAAGATTCACGGGTATGCGGTTTTGACCTGCGGTCATAAGGGTTTATGCCTCCTGTGCGGCCTCGTTGCCCAGCTTCTGCAGCAGCGCAACCTCGGCAGCGGGATCTTCGGACTTAAATACGGCGGAGCCGGCTACGAGCACGTTGGCACCGGCCTTGACGACCTCGGCGATGTTCTTGGAAGAGATTCCGCCATCGACCTCGATCAGGGGCGACACGCCGTGGCGTTCGCACATGGCCTTGAGCTCGTGGAGCTTTGCGATGGTGCCCGGGATAAAGCTCTGGCCGCCAAAGCCAGGGTTCACGCTCATGAGCAGTACCATGTCGACAACGTCGATGATGCTCTCGAGCACACAGACGGGCGTTGCGGGGTTGAGCACCACACCGGCCTTGACACCGCGCTGCTGCAGATGCGTGAGCGTGCGGTGCAGGTGCGTGGAGGCCTCGTAGTGCACGGTGATCATATCGGCACCGGCATCGGCATACCAATCGACCGTCTCGTCGGGGTTCGACACCATGAGGTGCGCGTCGACCGGTACATCGGTGGAGCGCTTGACGGCCTTGAGGATGTCGACGCCAAAGGTGAGGTTGCCGGTAAAGTGACCGTCCATCACGTCGAAGTGCACGTAGTCGGCACCGGCGATCTTGTCGAGCTCGCCCTTGAGGTTGGCCATATCGGCCGAAAGGACGGACGGAGCGATTTTAATGGAACCCATGGTAGTAGCCTTTCTGCACTAGTCGGTGAGTCCGTAGAACTCTTGCGATGGGACGCGGTCGGTGAGAATTTCGAGCGCCCTATCCAAAGTAACACCGTTGTAGAGCGTTTGCTCCACGGCAAAGGTGAGCGGAATGTCTACGCCCAGTGAACGGGCGAGCTCGCTGACGCTGCGGGCCGCGACGGCGCCCTCGACCACCATATGCGTGCGCGCCTGGTACTCGTCGAGCGACACGCCGTGGGCAAACTCGTAGCCAAAGGTGCGGTTGCGCGAATGCTCCGAGGTGCAGGTGGCGATGAGGTCGCCCATGCCGGCGAGTCCCATGCACGTTATGGCCTGGCCGCCGCGGGCGTGCACCAGTCGGCTGATCTCGGCCAGGCCGCGCGTCATGATAAGGGCGAGCGTGTTGTCGCCCGCGCCGGTACCGGCGGAGATGCCGCACACGATGGCGATGACGTTTTTCATGGCGCCGCAAACCTCGACGCCGGTCATGTCCTGCGACAGGTAGATGCGGAAGGCCGTGGATAGGAGCAGGTCCTTAAAGGTCTCCCCTACCTGCGGGTCTTTGCTGGCGATGACGGCGGCAGAAAGTCCGCCGCGGCAGATCTCCTCGGCATGGTTGGGGCCCGAGAGGGCCGCCACCCGTGCCTCGTTGCCAATCTCGCTGGCGATGACCTCGCTCATGAGCAGGCCAGACTCGGGCTCAATGCCTTTGGTAAGACAGAGCACCGGGGTGTCGGCGGCGATGAAGGATGCTGCCTGATGACATACGCTGCGCAGGTGCGTTGAAGGCACGGCAAAGATGATGGCCTCGGCGCCCTCGAGCGCCTGCGAAAAGTCCGTCGTGGCGACGACGTTGTCGGGCAGCTCATATCCCACCAGATACCGGGGATTGCGGTGCTCGCCATTGATGCCGGCGGACGTCTGCTCGCTATGGGCCCACATGGTCACGCGCTCGGCTCGAGCGGCGGCAAGGCCGGCGACGGCGGTTCCCCAGGAACCGGAGCCAATCAGCGCAACATTCATGACTCTCTCCTACTTATCGTCGGGCTCGGTGACGCGCTTGGTAAACGAAAGCTTGGACTCCTTACCGGTCATGAGCTTTTTGATGTTCGCGCGATGGGCCCACACCACGGTGATGCCGATCATCGCCATGCAAAACTTAAGTCCCAGGCTGCCGTACGGAAAGACCGCGCAGACAGCGATGGGAAGACCGATGGCCGCGGCAAGCGAGCCCACCGACACAAACTTGGTGATGGCAACGGCCACGATAAACATGCCCAGCAGCGAAAGTCCGATGGGCCAGTACCAGGCGAGGATGACGCCCAAGCCCACAGCAATACCCTTGCCGCCATGGAAGTTGAGGTAGGGTGAGAAGATGTGGCCCCACACCGCAGCCAGGCAAATGACGCCGAGCATCCAGTCGCCGGGGGCTCCAGGCGCCATGATGCTCACGGGGAAGCCATAGCCCACACTCGCGATGAGCGGACGGGCGATAAGGACGCAGATGGCGCCCTTAAGGCAGTCGAGCAGCAGCGTGAGCGCGGCCACCTTGGGGCCGGCCACGCGCAGGGCGTTGGTGGTGCCGATGTTGCCAGAGCCCGCCTTGCGAATGTCCGTGTGGTTGAACACGCGGCCCAGGATCAAGCCAAACGGAATCGCTCCGATAAAGAACGAGACCACGGCGCAGATGGCGGTCAGCAGAATCGGATTATGCATCCTTTTGCTCCTTCTTCCTAAAGAAGAGTCGAATGGGCGTGCCGGAAAAATCGAAGGTCGAGCGCATACGATTCTCCACGTAGCGCTGGTAGGTGTCGTTGACCAGGTCGCTGTGGTTGACGAAGAACGTGAACGTCGGCGGGTTGACGCCCGTCTGGGTCACGTAGTGCATGCGCAGGCGGCGCTTGCCGTCCACCACGGTGTGGCCGAACTCGCGCAGGTCGGTGAGGAAGGTGTTGAGGCGCGAGGTGGTGATCTTTTGCGAGCGCGTCTTCTCGGCAGCGTCGACCATCGCCCAGATCTTCTCCACGCTGCGGCCGGTCAGGGCCGAGATGCGCAGGTACTGGGCCCAGGGAGCCATAACGCCCAGACGGCGGTCGACGGTCTCCATGCAGGCCTCGCGCTTGCGGTCGTCGTCGAGCAGGTCCCACTTGTTGAGCAGCACGACGATGGCGCAGCCGCGCTCGATGGCCAAGCCCATGACCTTCTGGTCCTGCTCGGTAACGCCCACGGAGGCGTCGACGACGAGCAGTGCCACGTCGGCGCGATCGATGGCACGCAGGCCGCGGACCATGGAGTAGTACTCGATGTTCTCGTACACAGTGCTTTTCTTGCGGATGCCCGCGGTGTCGACCATGCGGTAGTGCTTGCCGTTGCGCTCGACGACCGTGTCGATGGCGTCGCGCGTGGTGCCGGCAATGTTGGACACGATGGAGCGGTCGGCGCCCAGGATGCGGTTGAACAGCGAGGACTTACCGGCGTTAGGGCGGCCGATGATGGCGACGTTCAGCGCGTCGGGGAACTCATCGGCGACCTCGTCCTCTTCCTCCGGAAGCAGGGCCACGATATCGTCGAGCAGGTCGCCCGTGCCATGTCCGTGCAGGGCCGACAGCGGCGTGGGCTCACCGATGCCAAGTGAATAGAACTCCCAGATGTTGTCATTCTCGCGATCGGGGTTGTCGAGCTTGTTCACCAGCAGAAAGACCGGCTTGTCGCAGCGCTTGAGCATGCGGGCGACCGACTCGTCCTCCTCGGTGACGCCGGTGCGGCCGTCGACCACAAACAGGATGACGGCGGCTTCCTCGGCGGCGGCGAGGGCCTGGTCGCGGATGGACGTGGCAAAGACGTCATCGCTCTTGAGCGGTTCGATGCCGCCCGTGTCGACGATGGTGAACTCGCGGCCGTTCCAATCGGCCGTGTGATACGAGCGGTCGCGCGTGACGCCGCGGGACTCGTGGACGATGGCGTCCGAGGTCTGGGCCAGGCGGTTAACGAGCGTGGACTTGCCCACGTTGGGGCGTCCGACGACGGCGACGATAGGTTTCATCTGCTCTCCTTTAATGGGTAGGGTCAGTGGAAGTGTTAGAGTCGGCAGGCACAATTCCAAGGATGTGCTCCAGGGTATCGAGCAGCTCATGCGGCATGGTCGATACCACATGAACCTCGGCGCCGCGACCGGTAAGGCTTGCGAGTAATTCGTCACGATGATACTCGTCAAGGGTCATGCCGTCGGCGTTGAACATGAGCTTAGGCACAAAGAGCATAACCCCTGACAGGTCCTGCGGCAGCTGCTCCAAGATGTCGCAGGCAACGATGAGGCCGGTCACGTCCACGTTGCCGCCAAAGTAGCGGTTTTTGATGGCCGTGACGGTACCGGCAAGGCCCTGTGGAGACTCCACAAAACGCGCCACCGTATCGCGCGCGCTGGCGCCCGAAAGGCACAGCAGGTGCTGGCTACGGGCGGCGATGACCTCGCGAACGCGGCGCAGACGCTCGGTATCGGCGGCGAGCACGTTGTCGGTCTCGTCCAGATAGGATCGGATCATGCCGATGCCGTCGTAGTACTGCGGGTAGCCGTCGTAAAAGTCGGCCTCGGGTGGCTCGATGCCGGCATCCAGGTAGAACTCGTCGCTCATCTGGAAGGTGTGGCGGCCAAATCGTTCGAAGGCACGGTCCTGGAAGGGACGGATCATGGCGATGGTCTCGCGCGCCAGCTCGGGCTTGTCGCTGTAGGACCAGCTAAAGCGATTCTGGTGCTTAGTAAAGCCCAGAGGCACGATGCCCAGGCTCGTGATCTGCTCGTGCTCCTCGCAAAAGCGTAGGGTTTTTTGCAGCTCCTCGCCGTCGTTCATGCCAGGGCACAGCACGATCTGGGCGTGGATCTCGATGCCGGCGGCCATGATGGTCTCGAGCACGTCCATGCCGCGCTGGGCGTTGCGGCCCATCATGCGGCGGCGGACGTCGGGGCTCACGGCGTGGACCGACACGTTCATGGGGCTCATATTGCGTTGGATGACGTTTTGCACGTCTTCGTCGGTGAGGTTCGTGAGCGTGACAAAGTTGCCCTGCAAGAAGCTTAGGCGATAGTCGTCGTCGCGGATGTAGAGCGTAGAACGTCCGCCCTTGGGCAGCATGGTCATAAAGCAGAACACGCAGGCGTTTACGCAGGTGCGCATGCCGTCGAAGATGGGGCCATCGAACTCAAGGCCCCAGTCCTCGCCGGGAAAGCGATCGAGCTCGACGGGGGTGACGGTGTCGTCGCGCGGGTCGAAAACCTCCAACTCGACGGTGTCGTCATCTGCCTCCCATAGCCACACGATCATATCGGTCAGTTGCTCGCCGTTGACCGTGAGCACGCGCATGCCCGGCTCGATACCCACATCCCACGCGGGCGATTCGGGACGCACGTTTTTAACGAGCGCGCCCTCACCCGGCTCGGGGTCGCGGCTGCGCCCGTAATCGGCCACCTCGGCGGCGTATGCGGGTACGGTCTGGTCCATGATTAGCGGCAAAGCTCCTTGATGCGCTCGACGGCGCGCTCGATGTGTTCTTGCGGGGTGGAGGCTCCGGCTGTGATGCCGATGTGGTGAGCGTCGGTAAACCACGCGGCCTGTAGCTCGGAAGCTTCCTCTATGTGATGTGTGCGCTCGCAGACATCGGCGCAAATCTGCGCCAGGCGGCGGGTGTTGCCCGAGTTCTTGCCGCCCACCACGACCATGCAGTCGCAGCGGTTGGCAAGTGCGGCTGCTGCCTGCTGTCGCTCGCTCGTGGCGGCGCAGATGGTGTTGATCACGCGCAGCTCTTGCACGCGCGGGGTGATGGCAGCCACGACCTCGGCCAAGTTCTGCGCGGTCTGGGTGGTCTGTACAACGAGGCCTACCTTGCCCTTGAGCGGCAGCGCGTCCGCATCGGCGGCGCAGCTTACGACCTGCGCGTCATCGCCGGCATGGCCCAGGATGCCCTCGACCTCGGGATGGCCCGGCTCGCCCACGACGAGCACGCGATAACCCTCGCGTACCAGGCGCTCGGCGGCCACGTGGACCTTCTTGACGTAGGGACAGGTGGCATCGACCACGTCGAGGCCGCGCTCGCGAGCGGCATCGATTACCTGCGGCACCACGCCGTGCGCGCGAATGATCACGGTGCCCGATGCGGCGTCGTCCAGGGTCTCGGCCAGACCGACGCCCGCCTCGGCAAGCTCGCGCACCACGATGGGGTTATGGATGAGCGGGCCCAGCGTGTGGACCTGAGCGTTCTCCCCCACTTGCGGGGCGGCCGCCAAGGCCATATCGAGCGCGCGCTGCACGCCGTAGCAGGTGCCGGCGTGGGCAGCGATTTCGATGATGGGGGCGTCGACCTTTCCGGTTACAGCCTCGGCAGTGTTCATGACTTCCTCGCCCATGGCTAGAACCTGCCCGGGTGCTCGGCACACAAGTCATCGCGCATGGCGTAGACACGACTCATGGCCTCGGACTCAAACCATGCCAGACGCTCCTTGCGGTTGAGCTCGGCCGGTGCATCGGATAGCGAGATGGCCTTTCCGGCACGGATCCAGCACTTTTTGGGGCGCATGAGCTTTTTGCCCGCAGGCGTGATATCGGACCAGCCGCAGATAGCGAGCGGGTTGACGGGTGCCTTGCCCATCTGGGCGATGAGCGCAAAGCCGCCGTGGACCTCGGGTTTGATCTCGCGCGAGCGGATGCGCGTGCCCTCGGGGAAGATCAAGACGTCCTCGCCGCGCTGCAGCGCATGCTGGGCGGCGCGCAGGCACTTCATGTCGGCGGTGCCGCGCTCGACGGGAATGCCGCCCACACGGCTAAAGGCCCAGCGCACGATCTTGCTCTTGGCAAACTCGGATTTAAAGATGGGGCGAATGCGGCGGCCGCCAAAGAACAGCGCCGTCTCTACAGCCAGGAGCTCGGCCATCGAGGTGTGGTTGCAGATGACCACGCTGCCGCGGCCTTCCTGGCGCTCAAACAGCAGATCGGCGTCCTCTACCTTCCAGCGCCACATGAGCTTGGAGAAGACCCACAGGATGCCCATGACCACGGCGACGGTGCCGCGGATGAGCGCCGGGAACTCGGCGTAGGGGGCGTTGTAGTAATCCTCGGGCGTCTGCTTAAACAGGCGCATGGGCTACCTCCTTTGGTTGATGAGGTCCTCGATGATCGAGACGACCTCGTCGATGGTGTGAGCGGTGGAGTCGACGTGCACCGCGTCCTCGGCGGGAACGAGCGGCGCGACCTCGCGGCTGCTGTCGAGCTTATCGCGCTGCTTGAGGGCGTCGAGGGTCTCGTCGACCTCGGCCTCGAGCTGCTCTTCGGTGAGCGCCTGGGCGTCGTTTTGGTGGCGCTGCAGCACACGGCGACGGGCGCGCTCGCGCGGGTCTGCGGTCAGGAACACCTTGACCTGTGCGTTGGGGAACACGACGGTGCCGATGTCGCGACCCTCGGCGACAATGTCGCGGTCCTCGGCAGCGCGGCGCTGGTGGATGAGCATGGCCGCGCGCACGCCCGGGTAGGCCGAGACCTTGGATACGTTGGCGTCGACCTGTGGGGTGCGGATGGCAGCCGAGGCGTCCTTGCCGTCGATGGTCAGGCGCGTGTCCTCGCCGGTGCCGTTGGTAAAGCGAATCTCGATCTGCTCGGCGAGGGCGTCGATAGCCGCCTCGTCGTCCAGGTCGATGCCGCGGTCGAGTGCGGCGAAGGTAACGGCGCGATACATGGCGCCCGTGTCGAGCTTGTTAAAGCCCAGCTGGCGGGCAATCTCCTTGGCGATGGTGGACTTGCCGGAACCGGCGGGGCCGTCGATGGCGACGATCATGTAATGCTTCCTTTCGGTGGTTGACGTGCTGGTATGGGTCGCGGGCGCTGCGGATTGGCGGGTTGCCTAGCTCGTGTAGCGCTCGCGGTAGGTGTTGTGCTTAGGTGCGGAGCCGTGGCTGCCGTGGTGACGCGTGCGGCTCGCGGGGTTGGTCGCCGGCGCGGCGCCGCTCTTGGAGCTGGCCTGCTTGGGAGGGATGCCGCCGGCCTTGAGAATCTGCACCTCGCGGTCGGTGAGCTCGCGCCACGAGCCCTTGGCCACGTCCTTGAGCTCCAGGCCGGCAAAGTTACAGCGGTGCAGGCGGATCACCGGGTGGTGGATCTTGCTCAACATGCGCTTGACCTGGTTCTTGCGACCCTCGCGGATGATGACCTCAACGGCGGTGGTGCCGGGCTTGATGCCCTGCGGGGCCACGGGCTCGGCCTCGCGCGTGTTGATGACACGGCAGATCGCCGGCTGGCACAGGCCGTCATCGAGCTCGATGCCACGGCGCAGCGGCGTGAGGTCGCGATCGGTCAGGTGGCCGTCCACGAGCGCCTGGTAGGTCTTGTAGACGTGCTTGCTGGGGTGCAGCAGATCCTGCGACAGGTCGCCGTCGGTGGTAAAGAGCAAAAGGCCCGTGGTGTCGCGGTCCAGGCGACCCACCGGAAAGAGCCCAGGAAAACGGTCGCGCGGGACCAGGTCGGCCACGCAAGGGCGCTCCTGCGGATCGCTCATGGTGGTGAGGTAGCCAGTCGGCTTGTAGAGCATCAGGTACACGGCGCCCTGGTTGAGCTTGACGGGCATGCCGTCGACCTCGATATGGTCGCGGTCGACGTCGACCTTGGTGCCCAGCTCGGTTGCGACCTGGCCGTTGACGGTCACGCGGCCGGCGGTCATCAGGTCCTCCGAGCCGCGGCGGCTCGCCACGCCCGCGCGCGCCAAAAAGCGCTGCAGGCGCATGGTGTGCGGGTAGACGGGCTGGGCGCCGCCTGCGGGCGTGGTGGTGTCCGTGGCGCCCGCGATGCGCGTCTCCCCTGCTTCGTTAGTCCTCGTCATGTATATCCTCCGAGGTATCGACGGTGGGTAGAAGCTCCTCGCCATCGGTATCCTCAACATCGGTGTCCTCAACATCGGTATCGATCAGTTCGCGCTCTTCGTCCAGGTCCTCAGCCTGCTCCTCGAGCGTAGACTGAATGCTGCGGCCGCTCAGGCGCTCGCGGATAAACTGGCGCGACTGCTCATCGGGGGCAAACTGCTCCAGATCGGGCAGATCGCGGGTAGAACGCAGGCCGAACTTTTCCAAGAAGGCGTTGGTCGTGCCGTAGATGATGGCCTGACCGCGCTCGGGGTCGCGACCGAGCTCGCGCACCAGGCCCTTGTCCACGAGCGACGCGATAACGCCGTCGGAGTTGACGCCGCGGATGCCCTTGACCACCTCACGCGTGACGGGCTGGTGATAGGCGATCACGGCCAGGGTCTCGAGCGCCGCCTGCGACAGCTTTTGCGTGTCCCAGCTCAGCACATAGGCCTCGACCACATCGTGGTAGGCGGGGTGTGTAAACAGGCGCCAGCCACCGGCGACCTCGCGCAGCTGAAAACCGCGGTTGGCCTCCTCGTACTCAACCTTGAGCTCGGCCAAAAGCGACGCGCACTCGCCCGGGGCGATATCCAGCGCACCTGCCAGCGCGGGTGCGCTCACGGGGTCGCTCGACACCAGCAGCAGCGCCTCGAGGGCGCCTTTAAGGCTGTTTGCCTCCAGCGTGGAAAGGGTTGACATGGTTGGCGCTCCTATTCGGTGAGCTCGGGGCCCTCGCCGGG
Organism: Collinsella sp.; assembly: GCA_018378775.1. Lineage (GTDB taxonomy): Bacteria > Actinomycetota > Coriobacteriia > Coriobacteriales > Coriobacteriaceae > Collinsella. The sequence goes on from JAGZWV010000041.1 coordinate 13,516, forward strand.
CACGTATGCCTCGGCGCCCTCGACGCGGTTGATATGAATGGTTCCAAAGATCTCGTCCTGGCTCAGTGTGAGCGAGCCGCGCTTGGCGAGCTCCAGCATGGCCAGGAAGGTGACGACGAGCTGCTCGGTGGTGGCGTCGCCGTCCAGCAGCTCGCGGAAGGTGCAGGCTTGGTGTGCCATGGTAAAGCGGTCGACCGAGGCCACCGTCAGGTCGAGCGGCACGCGATGCGGTGCCACGTGCTCGGCCTCCAGCAGGAAGGTCTGGCGTTTGCCGTCCAGGTCGGCGCAGATGACGGCGAGGCCGCGCAGGGTAATGCCGGCCAGATAGTCGGGCATAAGGCCTAGGAACTCGGGGTCGGGGCCGGCCACGCGCGGATGCATGCGGCTCTCGGCCTGCATACGCGCGCCAAGGGCTGCCGCCGCGCCCTTAAACTGCTTGTAGGCGATCAGACGCTGGATCAGGACCTCGCGCAGGGCGTCGCCGTCGAGCGCACTGAGTTCCTCGAGGTCTTCGTCGTCCTCGTCATCGTCGACTGTCTTGCGCGGGGCCTCCTGGGGCACCAACGAGGCGGCCTTGATGTCCAAAAGAGTTGCCGCGACCAGCAAAAAGTCGCTCGCCACGTCCAGGTCCAGCGCCTCGATGCGCTCGGCCTCGGCAAGGTATTGCTCGGCTACCTCGCTGATCGAGATGGCACCGATATCAACTTTTTGGCGGGTTACCAGCTGCAGCAGCAGGTCGAACGGTCCGCTGTAGACCTGCGTCGACACGCGATACGACATATTCGACCTCCTTTGACGGCGCCTTCGCGGCGCGGTTTGGGTGCATGTTACGACCGCTTTGCACGGTCGACCTGTTAGTTTACCTTAGATGCCGGCGATTGCGAAGTTGAGCAGCTGCTCAGCAAGCGGATACACGGTAACGTCGAAATAGCGGCCGATCACGTCGATGCCGGTCCACATGGGCAGCAGGTACAGCACCAGGATGAGTATGGGCATAGCGTATTGCTGCAGGCGGTAATAGTTGTTGAGCGCCTTGCCCTTGAGGAAGGGCACGATGATCGACGAGCCATCGAGCGGCGGAATCGGGATGAGGTTGAAGAACGCAAGCGACAGGTTGACCACGATGAACGTAGCGCCGAAATTCATGATCTGTGATGCCAGGGCAAAGGACATGCTGGTGTAGAGGCTGCCATAGGCCAGGCGCATGAGGACCGCGGCAAGACACGCGAGTGCGATGTTGGACGCGGGGCCGGCCACGCTCACCAGGACCTCGTCGCGCTTGGGGTGCTTGAGGTTGTTGAGGTAGACGGGCACTGGCTTGGCGAAGGCGAACACCGGGCCGCCGGCGGCAAGCATGAGCAGAGGCAGGATGATGGTGCCAAACGGGTCGATATGGTTGAGCGGGTTGAGCGAGACGCGGCCACGGGAGCGGGCCGTCTTGTCGCCAAGCGCCCAGGCCGCGGCTGCGTGCGCGCTCTCGTGGATAACGATGCCCACGATGACGGCGACCGCGCTGGCGAGTAGGTTCATGAGGTAGCTGCCGGACATGTCGATCCCCTAGCGGACGCGGCGCGAGGCGCGCGTGAGCAAGTAGTCGGCCACAAACAGGATGACGGCCACGATGGCGTAATCCAAGCGGAACACGCCGCCAAAAGGTGAGGTGATGACGCCATAGCCGGCAATGGCGCTCGGCAGTGCGCGAGAAAGCTCAACGACAAAGCCCACGATCTGCAGCTTGGCGGTGAGGCCGCTAAAGCACAGCAGCACGGTCATCGCGCTCATAAAGATGCCGCAGATGCGACAAGCGATGGCGATGATGCTCATCGCCACGGCAGCGGCCTTACGAGAGTTCACGCGCGGTCTCCTCTTCGATCTGGGTGGAAAGCTCCAGCCATTCGTCTTCGAGCTTGGGCAGCTCTTGCTTAAGGCCGTTATATTCCCCCAGCGCGGCGTTGAACTTATCCTGATCGGCATAAAGCTCTTCGCTCGCCATCAATTCCATAAGCTCGTCATAGCGGGCACGCTTTTTGTCCAGCTCTGCCTCGATCTTCTTGAGCTGGTTGCGCACGCCCTTGAGCTTTTTGTTGAGTGCGGCACGGGCCTGGGCCTCGGCGCGCTTTTGCTCCTTGGTCTTTTTGCCCTCGGCAGGCTTGGAAGCGGTGGCGGGGGTGTCGGGCTGGGCCGCGGTGACCTTGGCGGACTTGGTCGCGGCCGGTGCACTCTCCCCTGCCGCCTCGGCGGCGGCGCGGGCTGCGAGGTCCTCGCGCTTGTAGAGGTAGTAGTCGTAGTCGCCGTCATAGACCGTGACCTTGCCGTCGCGGATGTCGATCACGCGGTTGGCCACGGCGCGCACCAGGTGCTCGTCGTGGCTGATTAGCACGATGGTGCCGGGGAAGTTTTGCAGGGCGTTCTCGAGCATGTCCACCGAGTCGATGTCCAGGTGGTTGGTGGGCTCGTCCAGGCACAGGAGCGCCTCGGGGGCCACGAGCATCTTGGCGAGCGCCAGACGCGCCTTTTCGCCGCCGGAGAGGACGCGAACCTGTTTCTCGATGGAATCGTTGTCGCTAAACAGGAAGGCGCCCAGCAGGCTGCGCTGCTGCGGCACGGTCCACTTGGGCGTGACGGTGTCGATCTCTTGCAGGACTGTGTTGGACTCGGTCATGCCCTCGAGTGCGTGCTGGGCGTAGTAGGCCACGCCCACGTTGGTGCCCAGTTCGCGGGTGCCGGTGGTGGGTGGCTCCAGGCCGGCGAGGATCTTCATGAGCGTGGACTTGCCGGCGCCGTTGGGGCCGACGAGCGCCACGTGCTCGCCGCGGTAGAGCTTGAGGTCGATGTCGCTGTAAATGTGCTTATCGCCGTATGACTTGGAGACGCCCTCGAGGCCCACGACCATGTCGCCGGAGCGCGGCGGGTCGGGGAACTTAAAGTCGATGTGCTTGTGGCCCTCGGGCAGGATGACGAGCTCCTTTTTGATCTGCTCGATCTTGCGGATGCGCTCCTGGGCCTGGGCGGCCTTGGTGGGCTTGTAGCGGAACTTGTCGACGAAGACCTGCATGTGGGCGATGTCGCGCTCCTGGGCGGCGCGCTTGGCGCGCATCTGCTCCAGGTTGTCCTCGCGCTGCTTGAGGTAGCTGCTGTAGTTGCCGGTGTAGGTGGTCACGCGGCGGTTCTCGAGCGCGGCGACGTGGTCGACGCAGGCGTCCATGAAGGCGCGGTCGTGGCTGACGATGAGGACGGCGCCGTCGTAGTTGGCAATAAAGCCGCGCAGCCACTGGACGCTCTCGAGGTCCAAGTGGTTGGTGGGCTCGTCCAGAAGCAGCAGGTCGGGGTGGCGCAGGAAGAGCTTGGCGAGCGCGATGCGCATCTGCCAGCCGCCCGAGAACTCGGAGCACGGGCGCTCAAAGTCGGTGACCTTAAAGCCCAGACCGGATAGGATCTTACGGGCGTTGCTCTCGAGCTCGTAGCCGCCCAGGTGCTCAAAGCGGTCCTGGACCTGGCCATACTCGTTAAGGAGTGCGTCGACGTCCTTCCCCTGTTCGGAGAGCTCGGTGATCTGGGCCTGCAGCTCGTTGGCGCGCTCGCCCATGCGGCGGATTTCCTTGGCAGCGGCCATGACCTCGGCGAGAATGGTGGTGTCCTTTTGCTCCAGGTTGGTTTCCTGCTCTAGGTAGCCCACCTGGCAGTCCTTGGCGTACTGGACCTGGCCGGCGTCTGGGCTGTCGATGCCCATGATGATTTTGAGCATGGTGGTTTTGCCGGCGCCGTTGGGTCCCACGAGCGCGAAGCGCTCGCCGGGGTTGATCTGGAAGGACGCGCCGCTAAAGAGGACGCGTGCGCCGAAGCTTTTTTCGATCTTGTCGACCAGGAGGATCATGGTGCCGCCTTTGACCTTGTGTGCCAATATGAAAAAAGGCCCCAACTTGCGTTGGAGCCTCATTCAATGCTCGGGTGGAGACGAGGGGGATCGAACCCCTGACCTCTTGACTGCCAGTCAAGCGCATCGACCGATATGTAAGCTATATAAAAGAAAGAATAAAAGAAAGAAGGCCAGACATAGTGCCTGGCCTTCTGGAAATTCTGGTGGGCCCTCCGGGATTCGAACCCAGAACCCAGGGATTATGAGTCCCCTGCGCTAACCGTTGCGCCAAGAGCCCTTGTAGTTAGTGGCTGTGATAGTAATGTCGGCTATCCATTTGCATTAGTTTTGCACCACGAGGAGAAATACTACCATGCACGCGACGGTCGTTCAACGCACGATCTTGTCGACAAGGAGGATCATGGTGCCGCCTTTGACCTTGTGTGCCTATATGAAAAAAGGCCCCAACTTGCGTTGGAGCCTCATTCAATGCTCGGGTGGAGACGAGGGGGATCGAACCCCTGACCTCTTGACTGCCAGTCAAGCGCAAACGCTGACCAAAAAAACGGAAGAGAACGTCAGTAAATGAAGCGCGCACGTGAAGCGCGTTCAAAAAACGGCGTCTCGGACAACATGGATTCGATTGTGATGTCAGTTTTGATGCCATCTTTGGTGTCAAAAAGAAAAAGGCCAGAGGCTTAACACCTCTGACCTGCGCTTTAGATGGTGGGCGATACAAGATTCGAACTTGTGACCCCATCCGTGTGAAGGATATGCTCTACCCCTGAGCCAATCGCCCGTCGCCTTTCGGCAAAAGAGATACTATCATAGCCGCGCGTGGTTTACCAAGTACTTTTTGCCCACGATTTTAAATTAGTGGGCGTTGGCCGCTCTTGCGCAGTCCAAATAAACAGCAAACCAGCAGCTCAACGCGCCTTTATCGCTTGATCCACGAGGTCTCGGGGCGGCAGATGAGTCGCGCATTGTTGTAGGCCATCTCGAGCGTGAGACAGGTGCGCGCGGCGTAGAAGCCGTCCTCGCGTTGGATGGTCAGCGCCAGCTCGGGCTTGTCGCCGGTTAGGCACAGCGGCAGAAGCAGTTGAATCCGGCCACCGTAGAACTGCGGCACGGCGAGCGTGTAGTTGGCGGCGGCGCGGCGGGCGGCCTCGACGACGGCGCCCTCAAAGGCGCGGCGCAGCAGCAGCGAGTTGCCCTCCCCCATCAGGCTGGCGGGGATGCGCGTGAGGTTTTCCTCGTCGCCCAGGATGTGGTCGATGTTGGAGCGGATCGGCAGACGGTAGTCAAAGACCAGCTCGGAGGGGTCCTCGGTAAAGCGCACACGGCACGGCAGGTACTCAAACGAGACCAGCATGGGGTCGCTTTCCTTAAAGAAGCCCTTCAAAAACCAGCGCTGGCGCGCGTCGGGCCTGGTGTTGGGCTCAAACAGGCCGTAGATGGTCTCGTAGCGGCGCGTGTACAGGCCGGTGTTGAACAGGCAGCGGTCGCCGTCGAACACCAACGGCAGGTTGGACGGCGCGGTCTGGTTCACGTCGCGTTCGGTCAGAAACACCGCGCGGCTAAACGAGAACGACAGGTAATTCTTAAGGATACGGTTGTTGGGACCCCAGTCCTCGGGATCGGCGAGGTCTACCAGGCGGTCGTAACAGGGCTCGGGGCAAAACGCAAAGTCGTAGACATTGCTGCACAGGGTGTTGGGGATCTCCATGTGGCGTCCAATCCAATTGATAGCTGGCGGGCGGATGCTTTGATTCTATACGGGCGACACGTCGCCGGTACGCGCAACGCAATTGCATCGAGGTTTTTTGGCGAGTTAGGCCATCGCCGGCGTGATAAGGTTGGCCCCTCGGTACGGGCGTCGATCGTGCAGCCGTCGACCACCAGCGCTTGGGATACCAAAGGAGCCGCGTCAGCCAAGGCTGCATCAGCTCTGGCGCTGTCTGAAGATACGCAACGCTTTCTCTAGCTCAGGAATATCATCGACGATAACTTTCCATGCAAGGGATCGATCGACTTCTCGATATCCATGTGCTACGTATCCATGTGCTACGAAATTTCGAAAACCCCCAATATCGTTCCAAGGATACTCCGGAAAAGCCGATTGGATCTCATCGGAAAGATGGAGTGCATCCTCGGCGATTCTGTAGACGGGGCTCATGATCGCGTCGTAAGCAAGCTCACCTTCCTCGCTCCGATCGCTAACGAAAGAGTTTTCCGTGGCATCAAAATAATCGATTCGTCTAGCCAGAGTTTCGCAATCGGAAAGAATGACCCCGATGAGCTCCTCGTTCCGTTTACGCCGCTTCATAGAGACGCACCTCATCCTTTTCAATGCTCTTGCGAAATGCAGGGCGCATATGCTCGGGAGGGTTGGTGACAATCTCAACATCTCGCCCGAGCTCTTCTTCGAGCTCAAGGGAGAGTTCGTATAGCGTGCCGAACGTCATTGTTTCACCGCAGACAAGACGCAAATCAATATCGCTATCTGGCGTTTGCTCGCCACGGGCGAAGGAGCCAAATAGGTATGCCTCGCGGACGTCGTAACGAGACAGCACACGAGAAACAGCAGCGGATATGTCGACAAGCGTAATCATGTCTCAATTTTACTTACCGATTGAAAGGATGGCAATCGCCATGCGCCCGTTCCACAGGCCGGTGATTAGAGAGGGGCTGTATCCGGTAGTATGCGGCAAAATCTGAAGATGCCATACGCGAGGGAGATTGGCAAAGTCTCTAACCGTGGTATTGTTGACAAAAAACGGGTTGTGCTCAGGGATTGCTAATTTTTCCTCGCGCTTCCGAAATATAGGCATTTTGGCAGCGATCTGAGGTGCCTTTGAGCGCCATGCCGATGTCGCCGAGCCAAGAGCAATTGGTTAACGGACAAGCTGGGGCACGCGTTCTAGTATTTCAATAGCCAATGCCGAGGGGACACGTTAAGATGAAGCCAGTAAACCCGCCCGGCCCCTGCTTAGCATGCACACTGGCGGGTCTTTTTTTCAAATTCTAGGAGCCGAGATGAAGTACGAGAAGCCATTCCTCACCTACGACGAGCAGGCGGACCTGCTGATCTCGCGCGGCCTCATGGCAGACCGAGAAGAACTCGTCGGCAAGCTCGAGCGCGTGGGATAACAGCAGGCACGCTCGGAGTTAGCGCCAAGGTGGCCGAATCCTGGCTCGTGGCGCTCAACACTGTGAGGAACTGCTGTGCCCACCATAGCCGCCTCTGGAACAAGACGCTCGGCACCAAACCCATGATCCCAAGGGATGACACCGCCTGGCACGAGCCCCACGAGGTCGGCAACCACAAGATGTTCGGCACGCTCACTGTACTCAGCTACATGCTCGAAACCATCGCGCCGGCCACCTCATGGAGGTCGCGCCTCCTCGATCTCATGGAAGAGAGGCTGCCTCGCGAGGAATGGCGAGCCATGGGCTTCGGAGACGGGTTGATTTCCGATCTCAGCCGAACACATTGATCGGATAGGCCGTTTCCGTAGCCAGCCGAACCCCCCCCCGAGTCCCCTCCCGGGACTCGGGGGCGGCATTTTCCCAGTTGAAGGAACGGTGGAGATGCTTTTCGATGGGTCCGGTGGCCATGCTCCGCCCTCCGCCCGGCACCTCTTCCCAGACTCAGCCGGACGGTCGCCCCGCCTATTCCGTTTTCCCCTTCAGGCTAGGACAGCGGGGCATCGCCCCTCTATGCGCGCGCGCCCTATCAGCCCCGGCGTCAGGTCGAGCTCGCCGAGCGGCACGTCCTCCACGCCGTAGGCCCCCGGCAGCTCCCGGCCGTCCCGTGGACACTCCAGCCCTTGATGTATTCGTTGATGTACTACAGAATTCGTCCGATGTCTTCAGACATCGGCTGCTCCCTCTTAGTAGCCAGAGTCGTAGCGCTGCGCAGCGATGACCTTCTCGATCTCGGCGAGGCCGAGGAAGCGGTCGCCGAGCATATGCTTGCGCCAGAGGGGCCTGAAGCAGTGAAGCATGCGGCGGTACATCTCGAGGCGGGGACCATGCGAGTTCCCGCCATCCGAATACTTCCTCAGGGGCTCCGCGAGCTCCTCATAGCGCTTGTCCGCAAGGAGGTGCTTCACGTAGCCGGCGAGACGCCCCTCCTCCATGTCGTTGTAGTCGAAGCCTTGAGGCGAGATGTCGCGCTCGTCCACCTCGGCCTTCTCATCTTCAGGCAGGTCCTCGTATGAGGCCCTGAGGACGCCGAACATGTCGAGGATGTCGTACAGTTCCTCGCAGCGGGAGTTGGGAATCTCCGGTCGAAGCACGGCGAATGCCTCCGGGTACTCGCGCACGTAGCCCTTCTCGAATATCTGTGCATTGCGCTTGTGGTAGGCGGCATCCTCCTCGTACTCCGAGAGGGCGG
>JAGZWV010000158.1 GCA_018378775.1 Collinsella sp.
ATGCCATCGGTATTAATCCGGTAACGGGATATGGCAGCGGACTGATGCAGGTAGATTCCCAGCATTTTAACGAACTGGCCCGCTATGGAATTAAGCCGGAACATCTGACAACAGATCCCTGCATGAACATTTATACCGGTGCTTATTATCTGGCAATAGCCTTTAAAAAATGGGGCGTCTCCTGGGAGGCCGTTGGTGCATACAATGCCGGATTCAGGAAGACCGAACGCCAGAACCAGAGACGTCTTGCCTACGCATCAGAGGTTTACCGGATTTATACCTGGATAAAGAGCAGTAAAGGCATCCGGGTTCCGACCACGAAGAAATCACTTTCCCAAATTAACAGTGTGCAGAAAAATTAATATTGTATACATTGTCAAATACCGGTTATGCCGCGACAGCGGCATGGAAGGCCACACACAAAAATATCATATGAGTGATAATGCTGACTGGCCGAAGCCCCGCAAAGCGGGATCCCATCTTATATATATCCGGTAACTGCGCAGCCTCCTGCCAGACCATTTTTCGCGGGCACAATATTTACAGACTACCGAAAAGCCAGTTGATGAAATTGAGGCATATCAGACGACACAGCAATGCCGCAGGATGATAATATAAGTAAAGCCCCGAAAAATTTTTCGGGGCTTTACTTATATTATCATGACTTCCACTCCCTGAACTGTTCGGCAATCATCCATAATGCTTTGTTGATTCGGATATCACCGTCAATGCCTGTAATGGCTCTTGTTCTGGTATTTTTACCGGAGGCACTTCGCCCCGATAATCCACCTTTTATCATATTCTCCTGAACCCGCTGCCAGGTTGTCCAGAGATCGTTCTGTTTATCCTCCCAACGGCGGGGAGTAATTATTTGTTCTGGCGTCACTGGCGTTTTATTTTCATCTTCGTACCTGGCCATCAATGCAGCTCTGCCAAATAAATGTTGTTCGTCACTGTTAAGATGTATCTCTTTCATTGTCTCCATATTTTCAGTGACTTTATCAAAGACACCGAGCACTTCATACGCTCCCTCAATAACCTGCCCGACAATATCACCTTTATGTGGAACGCGGATTTCGCCAAAATTATTCCCACACACCAGGCCATTTGTGCAGACAAAACGAAAAATTCCTGGGATCATCTGATAACTGGATGAACCATCATGTGAATTAAGCAGGATAATTTCAGGAACTTCTTTCCCGTTAATATGCCCTTCCCTGCGAAGACGTAACATATGTTTACTGTATTCGCGGCGTCCCAAATCACGAACCCGACTCTGACAGGCAAAGAATGGCTGGAAACCTTCATCACGTAACTTATTGATGATATTGATGGTTGGGATATATGTATAACGCTCACTCCGGGATTCATGTTTATCACCAGAAAAGACAGATGGAACAAACTGCATTAATTCGTCATCCGTTAACGGGCGCTCACGGCGAATAGAATTATATCGACCAAAACGGGAAGCTAATCGCATAACAGTAACTCCTTTATGAAGGCATAAAATTAATAAAAGTTTTTTCGCTTAATATCATCCCCCTCGGTT
>JAGZWV010000159.1 GCA_018378775.1 Collinsella sp.
CACCAGTCCCCAGCAAAGCGGCCTCAACCGGGCCGCGTTAAAGAAAGCCCTCAAGGGTATTGTCACGAACCCCATCATCCTGGGTATCGCCGCCGGTCTGGTGGGTCATGGCTCGGAATGCTACGGATTCGATGATGCGTATTCGCAGGACCACGATTTCGGCCCGCGCTTCTGCCTGTGGCTTACGGATGAGGATTACGCGGCCATCGGCGAGCAACTTGAGGCCGATTACGAGGCGCTGCCGCGCAAGTTCAGCGTGGATGCGCAAGGCCGCGTGACGTTCGAGGCGCATGCCAGGTCCGATGCTTCCGGGGCATTCCCCTCCGCAGGTGCAGGCTCCACCGTCATACCCGATGCGGCAAACGCACCCACCCCCGGTACCGCTACGGACGATGCCGCCACTGCCGAGTCAGGCGCGGCGTCCTCTGATGTGGCGGAAGCGATGACGACTCCGATTGATGCACCGCTCTTCCCCGTCACACCGCGCGCACAGGGCGCAAATCGCCGTGACGGCGTGTTCCGTATCGGCGACTTCTTTGAGTCGATCACCGGGTATCGCACTGCGCCGGCGCAGACCGCGCCGCATGAGTGGCTGATGCTTCAGGAATCGACCTTGGCCGCCGCCACCAATGGCGAGGTGTTCGCCGATCCCACCGGTCTGTTTTCCAAGACGCGCCAAGGGTTCAAAAACATGCCAGACGATGTGCGGCTCGCGCTGATCTCCAAGCGACTCGGCATGATCGCCCAAGCCGGTCAATATAATCTGCCGCGTTCGTTGAAGCGCGGCGACGGCGCGGCCGCATGGCTGTCCATCCACGAGTTCGTGCAGGCCACCGCCTCGTTGGTGTTCCTGGTTAACGTGCCGATGGTGGTGGGCTATATGCCGTATTACAAGTGGCAGTTCGCAGCATTGCGCAAGCTGTCTGGCTCGATGTTCGCGCTGTTGCCGAACGTGGGCGAACAGTTGGAAACCGTGATGCGATTGAGTTCGACAGCCTGCTATGGCGGGGCCGGATTCGGCGAAGGCGGCAAGGGCGCGGCTCCAGCAATCGAGAAAATCAACGATGTTGTGGAGCAGATTGCGGTGGATATCGTCAGGGAACTCAAACGCGAACACCTGACCACGTCCGGCGAGACCTTCCTCGAATGGCAGCGCCCGTATGTCGAGGACCACATCGTCTCCGATGATCCGGTGCTTAAAAGTTTGTAGATTCAAGCTCCCTCTGTCACGGCTTCGCCGTGCCATCTCCCTCATCAGAGGGAGATATTAGTGAAAGGAACGTCGATGACCAACGAACTGACTGATGATGAACTGCGCGAGGCTATTGTGCGCCATGAATGGGATCAGTTCCAGCGCACCAACAATGAGGGTGGACGCGCGGCATGCCAAGGCAACTGGCCGGTGTTCCACCAGATGCGGCTGGCCCAGTTCCTCACATGGGAGCGGCCATTACTCACCAGCTATGCCGCTGATCTTGACGCGGCCGACCACGTGGGCCGCAACCTCGTGACCGAAAAATACGGCCGCATGATGGCCTCCACCGC
>JAGZWV010000160.1 GCA_018378775.1 Collinsella sp.
AAATAGAGACACCTGTTGAAAACTTGTCGAAACCACGGGCATAAGGTGTCTAAAACCCAACCCGCGGTGATGAAAAGTTTTGCGCAGGTTTTGAACGTGGAAAACCACCCCTGTTGCACACAGGTTGCTGTCGATTCTCTTTCTGGGTCTGACCTGCGTCTTTGGGAGTAATCAACAGTTTCGTCAGTGCTATTACTATTATTAAGATATTTATATCTATAGAAAGGTATTAAAAGATGAAGTTCACCGTCAGCCAGAGCTCGCTTACACAAGCCATCGGCGTCGTTATGAAGGGTGTCGCTTCGGCATCCACCCTCCCCATCCTGTCGGGCGTGCTCGTTAAGGCCCAAGACGGCATCTTGGAATTCCAGACCTCTAACTACACCATCTCGATCCGTCATTGCATCGCGGCGCATGTCGAAGAAGAGGGCGAGATGGTTATTCCCTGTAAGATGCTCTCCAATATCACCAAGACCCTCCCCGATGCCCCGGTCACCTTTGAGCTGTCCGAGCGCCAGGTGCTGATTAGTTGCGAGAAGAGCTCTTTCCGCCTTAACACGCTCGATGCCAATGACTTCCCCGAGTTTCCGGCCTATGCCATCGAGAGTGCCGTGGAGCTGCCGACCGATATCTTGTCCGAGATGGTCGGCCGCGTGTGGCGCGTCACCTCGACCGACAAGACTCGCCCCATCCTGGGCGGCGTGCACATGAAGGTCGAGAATAACACCGTACGCCTGGTGGCGACCGATTCCTTCCGCTTGGCCGTGTGCGACACGCAGGTCGAGACCTCGACCCTCGAGGGCTCCTTTGAGCTCAACGTTCCGGCTGACGCCTTTAACGACGCGCTGAACATCATGGCCAGCCAGGCGACCATCATGATCGGGGCTACCGACACCCAGGTTGTCTTCGAGGCCGGCAACACCACCTACGTGTCGCGTCGCATCGAGGGCGTGTACCCCAACTACAAGCAGCTCATCCCCGATTCGTGCGTGACGAGCGTCAAGATCGACGTCGCCGCCTTTAACGCCGCCCTCAAGCGCGTGGCCGTTATCGCGAGCGCCAACCCCGCCGTCAAGTTCGAGATCGATGTCGAGAACGGGCAGATGGGCCTGTCCTCCATTTCCAATGACCAGGACCTTGCGCAGGAGACGATCGATGTCGAGGCCGAGGGCGAGTCGGGTACCATCGCCTTCAACTACCATTACATCTTCGGCTGCCTCAATGCCCTGTCCAAGGAGAAGGAGATTACGCTGGAGCTCAAGAGCTACTCGCAGGCGGGCATCTTCAAGTCCTACGACAAGATCAACTACCTGTACCTGGTCATGCCGGTCCGCATCTAGCGCTGCGCTATGACCATGTTCGCCCGCGATCTTTCCGTCGCGCACTACCGCAGCTTCGATAGCTATCGCCTTGCCCTGGACGAGGGCGTGACGATACTTGCGGGACCCAACGCGGCGGGAAAGACCAATCTCATAGAGGCGCTGCAGCTGCTGACGAGCGGCGCCTCGTTTAGGCATCCGACCGCAGCCGAGCTCGTCCATGA
>JAGZWV010000161.1 GCA_018378775.1 Collinsella sp.
CTCCGTCGCCAGGAGGAAGAGCTCGACCTTCTCCCTGCTGTACATGCGAACCTCCAGTCCGGACCGCTTCACGGTCCAACTTTCTGTCCGCACCCCCAACAGTCCGTATTTCACCGCAACTTATGAGGGCCGCATGGGATGCAAAGGAGTGTCCCCAGGTGCCGGCATAAAAGGAACGTCCCTATCTGCCAGGCATGGGATACCATGGTGGCACCCTAGCGAAAGGATGTTTCATGGCACATGTCGATGACCAGCGTGTGGCGCGCGTGCTCGATGCGCTCGAGGCTCAGCACCCCGGCGCACAGCTGCTCATAAACGACCCGTGGTCGATCTATTACCTGACCGGTTTTTATGCCGATATGTTCGAGCGTTTTTGTGGCGTGCTGCTCACACGCGGTAGCGAGCCGGTGATCCTAGTCAACGCCCTGCACCAGCTGCCAGAGTATGACAATGCGCGCGTCGCCTACCACACCGATACCGATGTCGTGACCGACGCCATCGCGAGTGAGATCGACCCAGACAAGCCGCTTGGTATCGACACCGTCATGCGTTCCGGCTTTTTGATGCCCCTCATGGAGCGCCATGCCGCCAGCGAGTTTTTCCTGGGCGACTTTGCCGTCACCGACGCACGCACCTACAAGGATGCCACCGAGCAGAAGCTCATGCGCGCGTCCTCGGCCGCTAACGACGCTGTGATGGCCGATGTTATCAAGCTCGTCCACGAGGGCGTGACGGAGCGCGAAATTGCCGACCAGATGCTCAGTCTGTATCGCAAGCACGGCTGCGAGGGCTTTAGCTTTCCGCCCATCGTGAGCTTTGGCGCCAACGCCGGCGACCCGCACCACGAGCCCGACGACACGGTACTCAAGCGTGGCGACGTGGTGCTGTTCGACATTGGCGGACGCCATCGTAACTACTGCTCGGACATGACGCGCACGTTCTTTTGGGGCGAGCCGGACGAGGAGACGCCGCGCATCTACGACATCGTGCGCCGTGCCAACGAGGCCGCCGAGGCGCTCATCGCACCAGGCGCGCGCATGTGCGACCTGGACCGTGCCGCGCGCGACGTAATTGAGGATGCGGGCTATGGACAGTACTTTACGCACCGCCTGGGGCACTCAATCGGCCTGCAAGACCACGAGCCGGGCGACGTCTCGCTCGTCAACGAGCAGGTCGTCGAGCCGGGCATGACGTTCTCCATCGAGCCGGGCATCTACCTCCCCGGCCGCACCGGCGTCCGCATCGAGGACCTAGCCCTAGTTACCGAGACCGGCGTCGAGATTCTAAACGCCTACCCCCACGATCCCGTCCGCTTAGGCTAACCTCATCCCCAAGTCCCCAAACTAAGTTGCGGTGAAATACGGACTGCTTAAGGCTTCTAGCCCATAAAATAGTCCCTATTTCACCGCAACTGCCAAGGGGACCAGGGTAGTCAAAAAGCCCCATTACAGTTTGAGTCGTCCGAAAGGGCGGCTCTTTTCCGTTGCATGGTTATACGATTGAGCCGTACCGGTGGTCGCTGGCCGACCGCCCCGGA
>JAGZWV010000162.1 GCA_018378775.1 Collinsella sp.
AGCAAGGGCACCTGCGGTCCCTGCATCCTGTATCTTGAGGATGGGACCATTTTTTATGGACGTGCATGCGGCGCCGAGGGCACCGCGACCGGCGAAGTTTGCTTCAACACCTCGCTCGAGGGCTACTTTGAGGTCATGACCGACCCGAGTTATGCCGGCCAAATCGTAACCATGACCTATCCGCAGATCGGCAACTACGGTATCGACGAGACCGACGTCCAGTCGGCCTTCCCCGGCGACGCCGTGCGCCCTGCGAGCGCTCCGGCCATGCGCGGCATGATCGTTCGCGACATGTGCGCCACGCCTTCTAACTGGCGCTCGGCCGTCAGCGTGCCGGAGTACCTGCGCGCTCACGGCATCGTCGCTATCGAGGGTGTCGACACTCGCGCCCTGGTGCGCCACCTGCGCGACAATGGTTCCAAGATGGGCATTATTTCGACCGAGATCTTCGACGTCGACGAGCTTGCCGAGCGTCTGACCGCAGCGCCCACGCTGGTAGGCGAGAACCTGGTCAAGACCGTGAGCTGCCCTGAGCCCCACGCCTTTGCCGCCGTCGACCTGCCTGCCACGCATGACTTTGCGCTTACGGCTGCCGCTCCTGCCCGTCACAAAGTGGTCGCCTACGACTGCGGTGTGAAGCGCGGCATTCTGGAGGGCCTGGTGCGTGCCGGCTGCGATCTTACCGTCGTGCCGTGGGATACGCCAGCTCAGCAGGTGCTCGACATGAATCCCGATGGCGTCTTTTTGTCCAACGGCCCCGGCGACCCCGACGCCGTGGTGGAGACCTGCGAGCAGGTGCAGCAGCTGATCGGCAAGGTGCCGGTCTTTGGTATTTGTCTTGGTCACCAGATGATCAGCCTGGCCTGCGGCGCCCAGATGGAAAAGCTTAAGTTCGGTCACCGCGGTGGCAACCAGCCGGTCATGAACCTGGTAAGCCGTCGCGTGGAGATCACCGCACAAAACCATGGCTTTGGCCTGCTGTTCCCCAGCTTGGGCAAGCTTGTCCCTGAGCTTTCCGGCGGCGAGACCGAGCATGCGGCCGATGGAGATCTGCGCGTCTGGGTGCGCCGCGGAATCGCGCCGGTCGTGATGAACGAGCGCTTTGGTCGCATTCGCCTGACACATGTGAACCTCAACGACGGCACCGCCGAGGGCATCCAGCTGCTCGACGCCCCATGCTTCTCGGTCCAGTACCACCCCGAGGCCTCGCCTGGCCCCACCGATGCTCACTATCTCTTTACCGCCTTTACGCGACTCATGGACGGCGAGGAGAGCTACCTGGACATCGACACCGCGAAGGACCGCCTTGCCGGCTGGAACTTTGCTGAGTCCGAGACCGCTGAGACCGAGGAGAACTAATATGCCTAAACGTACTGACATCAAGCGCATCCTCGTCATTGGCTCGGGCCCCATTGTCATTGGCCAGGCCTGTGAGTTCGACTACTCCGGTGCCCAGGCCTGCAAGGTGCTCAAGGAGGATGGCTTTGAGGTCATCCTGGTCAACTCCAACCCGGCGACCATCATGACCGACCCGGG
>JAGZWV010000163.1 GCA_018378775.1 Collinsella sp.
TAGTTTTACCTACTCCACCTTTTTGATTTGCAATCGCTATAATTCTTCCCATATTCGTACTCCTTTCATTGAACACGTTCTTATTATATCACCTTTTACTTTTATTATCTATACAATGTTTCACGTGAAACATTGTGATTTTTATGAAATGTTACTGTTTACACTAGATATTTCGTATTCAATACTTTCTCTCTACTTTTTAAAATGTTTCACGTGAAACATTTTTGACTATAATTCTTATAATCATTTTGTGATTCAGCATACATCTACCGTTCCATTTATTTTTGTGCCAAGTTTGTCCAAATAGTTGTTTCCGGCACAATTTCTTCTTCATTTCCCGCATAGACCTAATTCAGCTTTTCCTCTCCTCTATTAAATTTAAACTATTTCTCATTGTATCATAAAAACTACTTTTCAGATAGATTTTTCATTAATCCAAAATGTTTCACGTGAAACATTGGCTATTTACTGTTTGTCTCACAGAATTTTTCAAATTTTCTTTATTTGACACCTCTCCTGTAGTATAATAAGAAAGTATAAATGGAATTATAAAGGAGGGTATCATTTTGAACTGGAAGAAAAACTTGAAAACTTGTACGATCCTGACAGGATTAACCGTTGCTTCTATGCATATCGTTAATCGTTTCGTTTACTATATGTCTACAATAGATGAAATGCTGTCTGACAAAAATGCAGAATATTATGACTGGCGTTTTGGACGCATTTGCTACCACAAAACAGGAAGTGGATCTCCTCTTCTCTTGATCCATGATCTAAACGTCTGCAGTTCTTCCTATGAATGGAACCAGATTGTAGATCAATTATCTAAAACAAATACTGTATACACAATTGATTTATTAGGCTGTGGACGCTCGGACAAACCCTATTTGACCTATACAAATTATCTTTATGTCCAGTTAATCACTGATTTTATTAAACATATCATTGGTGAAAAAACTGATATTATCGCAATGGGGGAATCCGGTTCTTTTGTCTTAATGGCATGTGCTAATGATCACTCAATTATTGACAAAGTTCTTTTAATTAATCCTGGTGATTTGATTGAACTTTCAAAAATACCGACAAAGCGTACAAAGTTAAAACAGCATTGTATTAACATGCCTGTTGTAGGAACATTTCTTTACAATTTACGCTTTAATAAACGAACCATCGAAAAAGATTTACACTTAAATGGATACTATGATTTCAAGAAAATTGATACAAATACAGTAAAGACCTTTTTTGAAGCTGCACATACAGACAATACTGCCGGAAAATATCTGTATTCCAGCATCAAATCTCGCTTTACAAATGCAAATGTGATGTATTCTTTAAATCGAATTAACAACAGCGTGTTTATTATTGTAGGGAATGCAAATCCAGAATATGCACTAATTGCAAACCAATATCAAAATTATATGCCTTCTATTGAAATTCAAGAAATTGATCATACCAAACGTTTTCCACATCTGGAAGACCCTGAAACGTTTTTAGAACAGGTTGAAATTTTATTTGATATCAACAACGGA
>JAGZWV010000164.1 GCA_018378775.1 Collinsella sp.
TATGGGCGATTACCTATAATGGCGATAGCTAAAACACGACCCGCTTCCCCATCGGAGGATGTCTATGACCGAAACCGCAGCCGCAATTTCCAACGAGACGCGCGACACCAAGCTCGAGATCATTATGGGGCGCGAGGCGCTCGATAAACTCGCCAGCTCCACAGTGCTGGTGCTCGGCTGCGGAGGCGTGGGCTCCAACTGCTGCGAGGCACTCGCCCGCGGCGGCATCGGTCATTTCGTCATTCTGGACAAGGACACCATCGCGCCCAGCAATATCAATCGCCAGGCCATCGCTTTTCACAGCACCGTCGGCAAGCACAAGGTCGATGTTATGGAAGCCATGATTCGCGATATCAATCCCACCGCCACCGTTATCAAACACACCGAATACCTGCTAAGCGACAACATCGACGAGTTCTTCGCGAGCGTTTTGGAGCAGACGGGTGGCAAGCTCGACTACGTCGTCGACGCCATCGACACCATCTCGGCCAAGCTCACCATTGCCAAATATGCTCAGGACCAGGGCATTCGTTTGGTTAGCTCCATGGGCGGGGCCAACAAGCTCCATCCCGAGTGCCTCCGCTTTGCCGACATTTTCGATACGGTACGTGACCCCATGAGCCGCATCATGCGCAAAGAATGTAAGAAGCGCGGCATCAAGAGCCTACATGTACTGTTTAGCTGCGAAGAATCGGTTAAGACACAGCCCCGCGACCCTTCCAATATCCACGAGCGCACCGAGTTGGGCACCGCCAGTTTTATGCCGCCCATCATGGGCCAGATGATTGCCGGCGAGGTTATCCGCCAGATCAGTGGCCGCGGCACCGAGCGCGTGCGCGCCGATGGCCAGCGCCTGGACTAGCGGAGCGCGCCGAGATGGAGCCCCGGTTATTTGATGCACACTGCCATCTTGATTTGATGACTTACCCGAATGCCGTTGCCGACGAAACCGCGGCTATAGGGCTGGGGGTCTTTGATTGCGGGGTCGACCCACGCGACTTCGCGGCAGCAAAAAAGCGTGCCAGCCGCTACCCAAACATTATCGCGGGCGTCGGCCTCCATCCCTGGTGGCTCGCCGACGGCCGCTGCGGTCCTGCCGAAGTCAATCTGCTTTGCGAAGTTACCGCCCAAGAGCGCTACATCGGCGAGGTGGGACTCGACTTTTCCGCGCGCTTTGCCGGAAGTGAGCCGCTACAAATGCAGGCACTTGACCGGCTCTGCGATACTCTCGTGCAGCGTCCTCTTGCCGGGCGCGTGATATCAATTCACGCCGTTCGTTCGGCAGGAACCGTGCTGGACGTGCTCGAATCGCATGGACTACTCATCCCAAACCCCGACTCCCCCGTTATCATCTTCCACTGGTTTAGCGGTACTTCGGACGAACTCGTCCGCGCGCGTAATGCGGGCTGCTATTTTTCCGTCAACGAACGCATGCTCGCGTCTAAACGAGGACGCGAATACGCACGACAGATTCCACTCGATCGTTTACTGCTCGAAA
>JAGZWV010000165.1 GCA_018378775.1 Collinsella sp.
GGTGTTGATGACATTTTTGCGCCTGGACAGGCCACCATAGAAAAACGCCATGCCCGGTGTCATTAAAAACACGAGCATGGTGCAGATGAGCATAAACGTTGTCGATCCCGTATCGTACATTCGCTCCCCCTTAGTCGCATGAACGTTGTCGGCGCCCATAATGCGGCCGAGGGGCAACTGGTGTAGACCAGATACGGCGTTGTTAAACGCTGCGTTGTCGAATGGAAACGGTGCCGCAATCTTGGAAACGGCGCGGCAACGGACGAGAAACGACCGGGAAATACGCGAGCAAGGGAGCCGCGAGCGCGCCCGTCCCGACTAGTGCCGGAACAGCTCGCGAGCTCGGTCGCGGAGGTCGGTAGCGCGGATGACGCCCTCGTAGCGGTTGATGCGCAAGCGCGGGAAGGCATTGAAAAAGCGCAGGTCACGACGACTGAGTGACACACTCGGTACCGGACGGCTTATGCGCTTGCCGGCAAGGCGACGACTGAGCGACGGACGCGGCATGCTCGGCGCGGCATCGGCCACGCGGCGGGCAGCGAGCGCCAGGCCGCGAGCGCCATCCGCGATAAACGTCGGCATCGAAGCCTTCTCGCGCAGGGCATCGAGCGTCGCGTCGCCCAACTCCGCCAGCCACGCGTTAACGGCACGGCTGCGGATATGCGTCTGTGCCACCGAGTCGATCGCCGAATCGGGAATACGTTCGAGCATGGAGTCGGACGCATCGGCAAGCGACTCGTTGATGCGGTCGGCAAGGTCGGCGCGCACACGCTCCAACTGATCGGACAGACGCCGCCAGCTCGCCAACGAGCACACCGCGTCGACCATCATCGCGACCGCGACGATAAAGGAGGACAGCCGCACAATCAGCACCGGCAGATGACCAAGCAGCCCCAGCAATGCCGGCTCCACTAAACGGCAAATGCACAGCGCACCCAGGCCAAACGCGCATGCCCAGTACAGGCAGATACGTCCGTGCAGGTTAAACGGCAGGTGCGAATAGTCCCAAAAGCGAGCGCCCGTTGTTTTTTCCAACAGCACGCCTACGCTGTACTCAATCACGCTGCAAACGAGCGCTGCAGCGACAAACTGGCTCGAGGCATCCGGAATCCCGCGCAACAGCAGCCAGCAGGCAATGCCGCCCACACCATAGATAGGACAACACGGCCCCAGCAAAAAGCCACTGTTGGCAAATCGTCCGTGATTGAGCATGGCGCATACTGTCGACTCCCATACCCAACCGCAAAACCCGTAAAAGGCAAACGAGAGCACCAGTGCCGAGAGTGGGCAGGCGGCAAGCGTCGCGCCGCCAAACGCCATATCAATCGCGGTTTCCACCGTCTACCCTCTCCTCTTTTCACTCGATGCTTTGCTCACGCTATCGTCCGTCTCATCCTTGCGCGGCAGGCGGCCGGCGACCGTCTCACGCAGAGCACACCATTTATCCGCCAGGCACACAATCCACGCCTCGCGACACGTCGGCG
>JAGZWV010000166.1 GCA_018378775.1 Collinsella sp.
TTGCGCTCGTCGAGGGCCTTGAGGGTAGCGGCGGGATCGGCAACCTTCTGCAGGAACATCATGGCTGCGATGGCATACGGCTTGTAGCTGGCCTCCTTGTACATGCCCACGCGGTGCATGTCGAAGACGTCGGCGTTAACCTCGCCGTGCTCGCAGGAGACACCGGAGATGTCGGCGGGCAGCGGGTGCATAAAGATGGTGTCCTGGCCGTTGGCGGTCTTCTCCATGAGTTCGGTCGTGGAGCACCAGTCCTGATGGGTGGCGTTCTGGGCGAGCAGTTCCTTCTCGAGCGCTGCGATGCCGGCGTCGTCGCCCTCGGCGTACAGGTTGGTACGCTTCTCCATGGCGGCAAACGGAGCCCAGCTCTTGGGGATCACGATGTCGGCGCCCTCGAAGGCCTCGGCCATGGTGTTGACCTGCTTAAAGGTAGTGCCGGACTCGGCGGCATAGCCCTTGGCGCGCTCGACGACCTCGGGCATGAGGTCATAGCCCTCGGGGTGGGCCAGGGTGACGTCCATGCCAAAGCGGGGCAGCAGGCTGATCAGCGACTGCGGGCAGGACAGCGGCTTGCCGTAAGAGGGCGAATAGGCCCAGGTGACGGCAACCTTCTTGCCCTTGAGGTTCTCAAGGCCGCCAAACTCGTTGATGAGGTAGAGCATGTCGGCAGAGGACTGCGTGGGGTGGTCGGAATCGGACTGCAGGGAGATGAGCGTGGGGCGGTGATCCAGAACGCCGTCCTCGTAGGCCTGCTGGACAGACTCGGAGACCTCGGCCATGTAGGCGTCGCCCTTGCCGATGTACATGTCGTCGCGGATGCCGATGACGTCGGCCATGAAGGAGATCATGGTAGCGGTCTCGCGGACGGTCTCGCCGTGGGCGATCTGGGACTTCTTCTCGTCCAGGTCCTGCAGCTCAAGGCCGAGCAGGTTGGCTGCCTTAGAGAAGGAGAAGCGCGTACGGGTGGAGTTGTCACGGAACAGGGAGACGGCCAGACCCGAATCGAAGATCTTGGACGAAACGTTGTTCTCGCGCAGCTCGCGCAGGGCGTCGGCGACGATGTAGAGCGCCTTGAGCTCATCGGTGGTCTTATCCCAGGTGTGCAGGAAGTCGCTGCCGTACATGCCCTTAAAATCGAGGCCGTTCAGCTGCTCGACGAGCTCGGTAAACTTGGCGTCCATGTAAATATCCTTTCCAAAGATGAAACGATTGCAATGAGTAGATGTGCTCCGGCATGCGCGTGTGGCTAGAACATGCAGAGCACTATGACGAGGACCCGCTACCGTCGAGGAAGCATGGGAGATAACGACCGCGGGCCCCAAGTCAACAGGGGGTGCCGGGGACACGAGCTGTCCCCGGCTCAACAAGATCGAGGAATGGGACTAATCGATCTTGTTGTTGGTCAGACCGGCGCGGAACACGGTGGCGTCGCCATCGGCCTGGCTCGGATCGTAGAGGTTCAGGGCAGCCACATACATGGCGGCA
>JAGZWV010000167.1 GCA_018378775.1 Collinsella sp.
AACAAAGCGAAACATTGGCTGAATCAATGCCTCACTGGCCCGATCCAGGAAGCGTGGCAGAAAAAGATGGTATCATCATCGTCAATTTTTGATTAACTGTGATTATTAAAATAGGCCTTTCGCTGTTTGGTGTGGGTGAGTGGGTCGGGGGGGTGGTGGTGCCGGTCGGGTAGTTTGGGGGTATGGATACCACGTCGTTGTTCACCGCCGCCCTGCAACTGCCTGACCCGTGGAGGGTGTCGGGCGTGGAGTTCCGTGACGAGGAGGACGGCAGACGGGAACTGCATATCGCGATCGGGTTCGCGGCGGGTTCGCGGTTCCCCTGCCCGGAACCGGGGTGCGGCGAGGCCGCGTGTCCGGTGCATGACGCGAGGGAGCGCGTGTGGCGGCATCTGAACTTCTTCCAGTACAAGGCGTTCATTCACGCGGGCGTGCCGCGCGTGACGTGCCCCGCCCACGGCGTGCACGCGGTCCCGGTGCCGTGGGCGAGGCCGGGAAGCGGGTTCACGCTCCTGTTCGAGGCGATGGTCGTGGAGCTGGCCAAAAGCCAGCCGGTCGCGGACATCGCCGAGCAGGTCGGCGAACATGACACCCGCCTGTGGCGGTTCATCCGCCATTACGTGGACGAGGCGAGGCTTTACGAGGACTACACGGGCGTGGAGGCCATAGGCATCGACGAGACCAGCCGGAAGGGCCACCGGTACATCACCGTGGTCGCCGACCTGGTGGAGCGCAACGTAATCTGCGTGGTCCGGGCAAGGACTCGACCACGATCAAACGGTTCGCGCGGGATTTCATGGACCACAACGGCGATCCCGACCGGGTGCGTCTGGTTACCTGCGACATGAGCCTGGGGTTCGCCAAGGGCATCCGCGAACGGCTGCCCAACGCGGCGAGAATCATCGACAAGTTCCACGTGATCAAACACGCCAACGAGGCCGTCGACAAGGTCCGCAAACAGGAGGCCCGCGGCAACGCGCTGCTCAAGCGGACCAAGTACCTGTGGTTGAGGAACGAATCGAACCTGACCGGCCTGCAATTGGAAACCAAGCGCAGCCTGCAACGGCGACGATTGAAAACCGGACGCGCCTGTCAGATGCGCGAGACCCTCCAGGACATCTACGACACCAGCGCCGATCGAGCCGAGGCCGAGACGGCCCTCAAGCGTCTGTGCTCGTGGATGACGCGCTCCCGACTCGAACCCATGAAAGAGTTCGCCCGCCAGATACGCCGCCACTGGCGGGACATCCTCGCCTACTTCGACCACCCCTACACCAACGCGATCCTCGAAGGACTCAACAGCGTCATCCAGAACGTCAAGACCCGAGCCCGCGGATTCAAGAACATGGGCTACTTCAGCACCATGATCTACCTGACCTGCGGCAAACTCGACCTCAGCACCGTCACCACCTGACAGACCCACCCACACCAAACAGCGAAAGGCCATAAAATTCAATAAAGGAGCTGAATCATCATGGAA
>JAGZWV010000168.1 GCA_018378775.1 Collinsella sp.
GGCGGTCTCGTCGGCCTGAGCCAGCACGGCCTCGACCTCTGGGTCAAGCATCTCGTGAACGGCGATGAAGTTCGGGCCGGTCACGTTCCAGTGTGCGTGCTTCAGGACCAGAGCGGCCTCCTGCTCCTGGCTCAGTCGGTTCTGTAGGATGGCGATGGCCTTCTCACTGGCCGCTTCATCAAGGCCCGGCACAACAAACGCAAGTGTCATAATGTTCCTTCTTTCAGTAGGTGGAACCTGTCCATATAATTCTACGATTTGCGGTTCTGCTCCGGGCCGAACAAATAGGTGGTGAATATCACGTGACTATTAGGACCAATTGCAAAAAACTCTCACTGGCAGCGGCTCAGTGAGAGTTTTTGCAAAACGCGGTTAGTTGGCGTCGTCGGTTTGGGGTTCCTCCGGCAGCGGCGGTTCCTCCCAGGGCGGCGCATCCTCCGGCTGAGCCACCGGGTCTGGCTGCTGCGGCGCAGGCGCTTCCGGTTTGGCAGCGGCTTCCGACCGCCGGGACTCCCGGGCAGGCCCTTCCGCCGCCGTCTGGACGCCGGAGCGGATCACGGCACCCCGGGCAACGCTCTCCTCCAGACGCTCCAGCCGGGCGGCCAGAGCCGTCACATCCCCGCAGAGGGATTCATCACAAAGCCGCAGCAGGCACAGTTCCGCGTCTGTACGGCGGTTGGTACTGTATGCCAAGTCACCGGAGGCTGCCTGAAGGGTCGTGGCAAGATACAAAAGCCGGGTGGTGGAGACATCCCGCTCCAGCCGATCCAACGTAGCCTCGTCATACCCGCCGGACAGGAGGGCCGCGCCGCCTGCCGGGGCTGTCCGCCGCAGCAGCAGATCCCGCACCAGGGTGGAAAGCTCCGAGAGAAGGGCTCCCACATCCCGCCCGCCGTTATAGAGCTGATCCAGCAGCGTCAGCGCCTGGCCGGCGTCCCGCTGTAAAACCGCTTCCATCAGCTTGGCTGTCTGGAGATTTCCCGCCAGGCCCAGCATGTCCAACACCGCGCTGCTGTCCACTTTGCCGCCGGCGGCTGCACACTGATCCAGCAGGCTCAGCCCATCCCGCAGGGCGCCGTCCGCCAGACGGCTCAAAAGCTCCGCACCGTCCGGTGTCAGATCGATGCCCTCCTGTCCGGCCACATAGGTGAGCCGTCGGGCCACATCCGCCGGAGCGATGCGTTTGAAAGAAAAGCGCTGGCACCGGGAGAGGATGGTGGCGGGAACCTTGTGCAGTTCCGTGGTGGCCAGGATGAAGAGCAGGTGCTCCGGAGGCTCCTCCAGGATCTTCAGCAGGGCGTTGAAGGCCGGCGTAGAGAGCATGTGGACCTCATCGACGATATACACCCGCTTTTTCACATTGGCCGGGGCATAGATGGCCTCGTCCCGCAGGGCCCGCACCTGGTCAACACCGTTGTTGGAGGCAGCGTCCAGCTCCAGTACATCCAGAAAGCTCCCGTTGTCGATACCCAGGCA
>JAGZWV010000169.1 GCA_018378775.1 Collinsella sp.
GCATATGGCGATTCTTTTGGGATGCGATTCCGTCAGCCTAGAGTTTCCCACCAAGCATATTTTCGATAGCGTGACGCTCGGCGTGGGCGAGGGCGACCGTATTGGTATTGTCGGTAAAAACGGCGACGGCAAGTCGACGCTGCTGAGCGTGCTCGCCGGCACGCTGGAGCCCGACGACGGCCGCGTGACGCATCGTCGCGGCACCACGATCGGCCTGCTCGGCCAAAAGGACCAGCTTGTCGACACCGACACCGTGCACCATGCCGTCGTGGGCGACACGCCCGAGTATGAGTGGGCGTCGAGCCCCCGCACGCGCCAGATCCTCGCCGGTCTCATTAGCGATGTGCCCTGGGAGGGCACGGTGGGCGAGCTTTCGGGTGGCCAGCGCCGCCGCGTGGACCTCGCGCGCCTGTTGATCGGCGACTACGACGTGCTCATGCTCGACGAGCCCACTAACCATCTGGACATGCGCACCATCAACTGGCTTGCACGCCATCTTAAGGCTCGCTGGCAGCGCGGCCAGGGTGCCATGCTCGTGGTCACGCACGACCGCTGGTTCTTGGACGAGGTCTGCACCAGCATGTGGGAGGTCCACGACGGCCAGGTCGATCCCTTCGAGGGCGGCTATTCGGCATACATCCTGCAGCGCGTGGAGCGCGACCGCATGGCCGCCGTTACCGAGGAGCGCCGTCGCAACATGGCGCGCAAGGAGCTCGCGTGGCTGAGCCGCGGTGCCCAGGCTCGTTCCACCAAGCCCAAGTTTCGCGTGGATGCCGCTCGTGAGCTGATCGCCGACGTGCCGCCCGTGCGTGACGAGCTGGAGCTCAAGCGCCTGGCCGTGAGCCGCTTGGGCAAGCAGGTTATCGACGTGGTCGACGTGGACGCCGGCTATGCGGATGCCGGCGGCGCGCCCAAGCAGGTGCTCTCCGATGTGACCTGGCTCATTGGTGCGGGCGACCGCTATGGTCTTTTGGGCGAGAACGGCGCCGGTAAGTCGACGCTGCTCGACGTGATCCAGGGCAAGATTGAACCCACGCGCGGCCGCGTGAAGATTGGCCAGACAGTGCGCTTTGGCGTGCTGTCGCAGCAGCTCGAGGAGCTCAAGCCCTACATGGGCGACACGATCCGCGAGGTGCTCGGCAACTATAAGAAGTACTACGTCATCGACGGCAAGGAGACTTCGCCCGAGAAGCTCTGCGAACGTCTGGGCTTTACGACGCAGCAGCTCTGGAGCCGCATCGGCAATCTTTCGGGCGGCCAGCGCCGTCGCCTGTCGCTGTTGCTGACGATTCTGGACGAGCCCAACGTGCTCATCCTGGACGAGCCGGGCAACGACCTGGATACCGACATGCTCGCGATTGTCGAGGACCTGCTGGACGGCTGGCCCGGCACGCTGATCCTGGTGACGCACGACCGCTTTTTGATGGAGCGCGTGACCGACCAGCAGTGGGCGCTGCTCGACGGCCACCTGACG
>JAGZWV010000170.1 GCA_018378775.1 Collinsella sp.
TTTAATACCATAATGACACGGGCAGGAATAACGCTCATTGTAACGGTGGCGTTCAGCATTTCCAGTATGTTTTATAACATCTCCACAGACTACCCGTTCTTTATGGTGGCGTTCTTGCAGATAGTGTGTTTTGCTGGTATCTATATGAAACTGGGCGACTTAATGAGTATGTTCTCACTTAATGCTGGCGACAGTCAAAACATGGGACGAAGAATTTTCCGCAGACCGTATCTGTTTATGCGACATAGGGCTAGGCGTATGGAACACCGTATTGCAAGGGCGGTAAGTGCTGGCGGTATTTCGGGTGGTGTGGCTGGTGCGGTAGCTGGAAGTGCCGTTGCTGGCAAGAGAGCCGAAAGAAAAAATACGGCTTCTAAAGAAAATCGGGGCAATACCACTTCCAGCATGGGACAGCGTGCAGGCTCAAAGGTGGGTGCTGTCTTAGATACGAAAAATAAAGTGAAAGACAAGGCTAACGCTGTCAAAGAGAATATCAAGGATATGCCGACACAGACCGCTTATGCGGTGTATTCCGCAAAGGAAAAGGCAAAGTCCAGCGTATCAGACTTCAAGCGTGGCATGGTGCAGGAACAGCAGTCCAGACAGACGGGACGCTTGGAAAAGCAGGAACAGCATAGACAGAATATCGCTGACAAACGTATGGAGCTTCAAAAGGCACAAGAAGCAAGACAAAGAAAGACGGACGGATCAGCGACAACGGGAGCTACCCGTCCCCATGAGCGACCAGCCACAGCTTCAACCATTCCAAAGCCGAGTGCGGAAAAAATGCAGGAAGTGAAACGTCCTGCCACAGCGACCACTTCAAAAGCAAGTGAACCAGTCAAGACAAATGTTGTGAAAGAGCGTCCGTTATCTTCTGGTGCTTCTGATAAGAAAGCGACCCAGCCTGCACAGCCAGTACATAGGCAGAATGTAGAAAAAGTAGTATCGCAGGAAACACGCCAGAATTACAAAGCAGAGCGTACTACAAAGAAACAGACCTTTGAACAATCAAAGCGTACAACGGAACATACCGAAAAGAACCGTAACCTTGTAACGAAGAAAGGACAGAAGAAAAAATGAAACTGAAACATATCGCTCTTATTGGCAGTCTGTTTCCTATCCTCTTTTCCATAGTCCTTTTCTTTGGTGTCCTCATTAGTGCGGACAGCGACGACGAGAACAGCAACTTTTCTTCTGGCATTACGGGTATGAATTTATCCGCAGAAGTCTTGAAACATCAGCCTATGGTGGAAAAGTACGCCAGAGAAAACGGTATCTCCGAGTATGTCAACGTGCTACTGGCTATCATTCAAGTAGAAAGTGGCGGTACGGCAGAAGATGTTATGCAGAGTTCAGAAAGTCTTGGTTTACCGCCCAACTCTTTAGATACGGAAAGCTCAATCAAGCAGGGGTGTAAGTATTTTGCGTCCCTGCTTTCTTCCTGCAAAAATCAA
>JAGZWV010000042.1 GCA_018378775.1 Collinsella sp.
TGCGACGTCGGCGTGCGCACGCGGAAACGATCCAGGTTCTTGGTGCCGTTGCCGCGCACATAGTAGTACGCCTCGCCGCGCGGCTGCTCAATCACAACCTCGCCGCGCGCGCCGTCGGCCGGCGTAAGCTTGGTGCGCCCGCCGATGCCGTCGTGCGGAATCTTGTCCACAAGTTCCTTGATAATGTCCATGGCCTGCGTGACCTCGGCGCAACGCACCTGGCAGCGGGCATAGCAGTCGCCGTCGGTCACCACGATGGGCTCAAACGCGGCCAAGTCCGCATAGGCACCGTCGCCGAACATACGCACGTCGTAATCCACGCCCGAGGCGCGACCGAACGGCCCGACCATCGAAAGATCCAGCGCGTCCTTCTTGCTGATCACGCCCACGCCATGCAAGCGCTCGCCGCAGCTGGCATCATCTAAAAACGTATGCACCAGGGCCTCGTAGTCGGGGCGCATGGCATCGAGCGTCTGGACGATTCCCGCCAACTCGGAGTCCTCGATATCGTGCTTAAGGCCGCCGATCTCGTTGATCGACAGGATCACGCGCCCGCCGCAGGTGCTCTCAAAGATCTTGAGAATCTGCTCGCGCAGGGTCCACGAACGATAGAACAGCGCCTCAAAGCCAAAGGCATCGGCGAGCAGGCCCAGCCACAGCAAATGCGAGTGGATACGCGACAGCTCGTGCAAAATGATGCGGATATACTGCACGCGTCCAGGCACCTCGATGTCGAGCATGCGCTCGCAGGCGCTGGCGTAGCCGCAGCTATGGCCCACGGCGCAGATGCCACAGATGCGCTCGGCGATGTAGCCAAACTGATGCATGTCGCGCTTTTCGGTGAGCTTCTCGAGCCCGCGGTGCACAAAACCGATCTGCGGAATTGCCTCGATAACGCGGTCGTCCTCGATCACTAGGTCCAGATGAAGCGGCTCGGGCAGCACCGGGTGCTGCGGGCCAAACGGAATAACGGAGCGATGCGCCATGGACCTTACGCCTCCTTTTCCTGCTTGTCGCGGGCGGCCTTGGCGGCAAGCGTCGCGCGGACCTTGGCCGCTTTCTCGGGATCCATGGCGGCGAGCTTTGCCTCCATCTCGGCAGCTTTAAGCGCAGCCTTGGCAGCGGCCTCGTCATGCTGGGCATCGGAGCCGGCAGCCGCAGCGGGCTGGGCGGCAGCAACGCTCGCAGCATCGCCGACACCCGCGGCGCCCTTCCCCGCAGCGGCCGCAGCCGCGGCGACTTTCTCGGCCGCGGCCTTGCGCGCCTTGGCCTCGGCGGCCGCGCGGACTTTCATGGCTTTCTCGCGCGCAGCCTTGACCTCGGGCGTGATGACGCTCATGGGCTCGGCAGTCGAAACCTGGTAGAAAAAGCCCTTAAAGTCGATCTGCATGTCGGTGATGGCAAGCCCGAACAGGTCGTGTGCCTCATTTTCAAACGGGAACACCGCCGGATAGTACGAGCTGATGGACGGAATCTCCTGGTACCGATCAATTCCCTCAACCACCAGGTTCTCGATCGCATAGCTGCCGTCCTGCGCAATATGTTCCTGAGCAGCACGAACGTTGATAAACGTATAGACCAAGCGATACGTGCCGTCGTCGACGTTGCGCTCGGCGTGCATTTGCACAAAGCGCGCGCCGACGCCCTTGAGCGCCTGCACATGCGGCAACAGCTCATCGATCCCGACGGTGGTATAGATTGCCTTTTGCATTACTCGGCCTCCTTTGCAGCGGCGGACGTCCCAGCGGGCGTGTCGCCGGCCTCCGCAACAGCCACAAACCCGTCCTCGCCCAGCTCAACGCCACCGTCCCAGGTAGCGGCACCGCCCACGGTGAGTGGATCGCCGCCGGCGCGCATCACGGCCTCCTTCTGGTCCAGAATGCCGCACGCCTCCACGATGGCATCGATCACCGTCTCGGGGCGAATGGCGCATCCGGGCGCGTACACGTCCACGGGAATCGCGCGGTCCACGCCGCCGATCACGTTATAGGCATCGCGGAACACGCCGCCCGAACACGCGCAGATGCCGCAGGCCACCACGCACTTGGGCTCGAGCATCTGGTTGTAGATCTGACGCACGACGGGCAGGTTCTGGGCGTTGACCGACCCCGTCACCAAAAAGATATCCGCATGCTTGGGGTTGCCGGTGTTGACCACGCCAAAGCGCTCCGCATCGAACAGCGGCGTGAGCGAGGCCAGCACCTCGATATCGCATCCGTTGCAGCTCGAGCCGTCGTAATGAATAACCCACGGCGAGCGCGACATTTTATGATCCATGGATGCCGCCTCCTAAATAAACACGTCGACGAGGATGGGCATAAGGTTGAGCAGGCCAAACACCAGCGCCACGCCCCATCCGAGCTTAAAGCAGCTGCGCCAGGTGCTGCGTGCGAAGGTGTTATCGATCAGTACCTCGACAAAATACGTCGCGGCCATCACGACCAGGGCGACCACCCAGCTCACCGGGTTGTCCCAAACAAAGAACATGCCCACCCACATCAAAAACAGCACGGTCTCGCACCAGTGCATAAGGGTCATCTTGGCCAGCGTGCCGCCGCTCATCTCGGTGGCGACGCCCTGGACAATCTCCTGATGCGCGTGATGCGAGTACGAAAGATCGAACGGCGACTTGCGCAGCTTGATGGTAAGCACCGCGAGCAGCGCGAGGAAAATGGGCGCGCTGTACACGATGATGGGGGCCGACTGCCCCGTCACGGCAATGGAATCGAAGCTATCGGTGGCAAGGTACAGGCCCACGCTCATCAGCAGAACGGCGGGCTCGTAACTCATAACCTGCAGCAACTCGCGGTCGGCGCCGACCTGCGCAAACGGGCTTTGCGTCGAGGCGGATGCCAGCACCACAAAGATCGCGGCGAGCGTCACCATAAAGGCGCACAGCAGCGTGTTGGAGCCCGACACAAAGATGCCGCCGCCCACGACGGTAAAGATGAGCGCACACGCCATGTAGGTATCGTCCATGGTGTTTACGCTGGCGGGAGCCTTGCGCAGCAGCTTGGCAACGTCGTAGAACGGTTGCAGCAGGCGCGGACCCACGCGGCCCTGCATGCGGGCCGAAAGCTTGCGGTCAACGCCGTCGATCAGGCCGCCCACAAGCGGCGCCAGCAGGGCAAACACCACGGTGCCTATAAAGATGTCCACGACGCCCGAGCCTTCAAAATACTTGCCGCGCAACACCGAGGGCGCGCTCATGGCAAGCCGCTCGGGCCCAATCCACGCGCAGCACAGCAGCGCAAACAAGATAATGCTGCAGCACACGACGCTACCCGCGGGGCCAATACGCTTCTCGCCAAGGGCGTCCTCCGAGTACCAATTGCGCTTTTCGGCCTTCACCTCGTGTCCCATCGAGCCGCGGAAATGGCGATATTTGTCGGTTCCCACGCCCGAAAGGTACACGTTGACGTGCGGCTTATTGCTCACGCGGAACGACGTCAGCAGCACCACGGCGATAAACGCCACGATAACCACCATCAGATACATGGCGTCCTTGCCAATAACGTACGGCACGCGGCCAAACACCATGGCCAAGTAAGGCGACACCAGGCCGCTCGAGATAACCGGGAACGCCACGCAGCACAGAATCAGCAGCGCGGCGATGGTGTTGAGCGCCATCCATTCGGTCTTATGGACATTGACCTCAACGTTTTGAGCCGTGGGGTCGACGCCCGAAAGCTTGGCAAGCCACTTACCCCAGAAGTAAAACGTCGCGGCCGAGCCATAGGCGAGCACCATGATCATGAGCACGTTGCCAGTCTGCGCAAACGCCACCAGGGCGCCCCACTTGGACACGAGCATGCCAAACGGCGCCACGAACATGCCCATAATGCCCAGCATCATCAGACGCGTCAGGTGCGGCATGCGGCTGAACATACCGTCCATGTCCTCGATATTGCGGCTGCCGATATGATGCTCGGCCGTGCCCACGCACAGGAACAGCAGCGACTTTGCCACCGTGTGGAACAGGATCAGAAAGATGGCCGCCCATACGGCCTCGGGCGCGCCGACACCCAGGCAGGCACTGATGAGGCCCAAGTTGGAAATGGTGGAGTACGCGAGCACGCGTTTGGCGTTGCTCTGCGAGATGGCCATGAGGGCAGCAAGCAAAAACGTGATGGCGCCCACACTCGTGACCATAAAGCCGGTTACGGGATAGATAGCATAGAGCGGGCTCAGCTTGACCATTAGGAACACGCCGGCTTTGACCATGGTTGACGAGTGCAGCAGGGCGCTCGTGGGAGTGGGGGCAACCATGGCACCCAACAGCCAAGTGTGGAACGGCATCTGTGCGGCCTTGGTGAGTGCGGCGAGCGACAGAAGGATGACCGGCATCACCAGCAGTGCGGATTGCGCGGTGCCGGCGCCGGAAAGCTCGATCATGCCCGAGATGGTCAGCGGCATGCCGTTAACGTGCAGAAACATAAGGCCCGCCAAAAACGCGATGCCGCCCAGCATGTTGAGGATGATCTGGGTAAAGGCGTTCTTGATGGCCTCGGGCGTGCGCGTGTAGCCAATCATAAGGAACGAGCACACGGTGGTGATTTCCCAGCCGCAGAACAGCCACTCAAGGTTATCGCTCGTCACGATGACGAACATGGCCGAGAGGAACAGAAACATAAGTGCCAGGAACTGCGGGCGACGGTCGGGCGCGGTCTGCCCGCGCAGCGCGGCCTCGTGCTCGTCATGAGCCTGGAAGTCCTTCATGTAGCCCAGGGCATACACGCAGATTAGGCTGCCGACGATACCGACGGCGAGGACCATGATCACACTCATGTAGTCCAGGTAGAGCGGCGTCGCCGTGACGGCTTCGGCCGCGGGCAACGTCATGGCTGCAAAGGCGAGCGAGCCCACCAGCTGGACTATGCCGAGCACCGTGGTGAGCGCGTTCCTATATTTGTACGCGTTGTACAGGATGACGGCGCACAGGATGACGTCGATAACGGAGCTGACGATCGAGAGCACATGCGAGGTGCCGGGGGCAACCTCAAAGCTCTGCGGACCCGTGCCAAAAAACATGACGGCGACTACAACTGTCACCGCCATAATAATGCCGGAGCCTATGAGCCCCACCGCATCGCGAGCGCGGTCACCGCGCGCGAGCAGCATGCCCAGCGCCGGTACCAGCGGAAACAGGGTAAGGAAATACAGTAGCGTCATACCATCACTCCCCCATGCAAAAACGCTGCAAGTATTTAACGTTATAGCTCAATTGAGGTGTAGCGGTGGCAGGTTTTCGGTCAATTGGGGAGTTTTAGGCGTACGGGGCAAGGGCACGTCCGCTTTGGAGCAGAGAGACGACGCTCCCCTATCGCAGCGACAGGCGCGCGGGCCACTGCGCGCGGTTTATTGGCCACTTTGGAGGATGTCCCGACAGGCTCGCGCCGGTCCAAAAAGTTGGCGCGGCAAGAAAAATGCGCCCCTGTGGGCGCACCATCCCGTTTGCTATTCCGCCTTTTTAACGCGCGGTTTGCGACCGCGCGGCTTATCGACCAGTGCGGCCTCACCGCTCTCGCGGTACTGACGGCACCAAGCCTTGACCGAAGACTCGCTGGGAATCTTGTGCTTGACCATGGCCTCGCGAACCGTCAAGCCGTTTTCCAGACGGTCCTTAACCACAGCGAGCTTTACGTCGTACGAGTAGGTGTGATGATGCGAACCGGCATTGAGAACGGCGTCGGCACCGCCCACGGCATACGCGCGGGCCCACTGACGAGCCGTGGCCTGGGGAATGCCAAGCTCCGCGGCGAGGGCGCGATGACCGACCCCCTCTTGGAGGATCTCGACGGCGCGCTGCCTAACCTCGGGCGCATGCGTGCGAGTCCTAGTTGCTTCCGACATACCTGCCACTTCTTAGCCTTAACCGTTAATCTGCTTTCTTACGTGCAAGTTAGATAGTAGCATTTTACTGTTTGCTCAAAGCAGTTAATTAAAATAGACGCGGCGTTATCTGGGCATTTGGCACCAAATTACGACATTTCTTTATCGATTATTTACGCTGGTAGCTGACTCGCAGCTAATCGTCATTCGCTTGTCAACAAAATTGGCATCTCTTTATGTCCTTTGGTATAGAGGATATAGTTATTAACCCCTCCCCCAATAATTTTGAGTGATCTGCAAGGCAGTAGACGTCCTCACTCCTCATGATTACCGCGCATTGCCATCCACCGGAGCAAAACAAAAAGGGCGGGACCTGCTGCGCTTGCAGGCCCCGCACCGATTGACACCCGACGGGACACAGCCGGGCGAGACGGATCCGTGCTACCGTCCCGCCTGGCCGCGATGTTCAACTACAGCTCGTTGGCTGCGTGATATGCCGTGCGAATGGCGCTCGCAATGTCGGCGGTGCGCTCGCCCGAGCAGTCGCCCGCGCAGGTCACGGGCACCGTCACGCCATCCAGGTCAAACGCGTTGGCCTTGGAGCCCACGGCCATCACCACGTAATCGCAGGCGATCTTCACCGGCTCCTCGGCGCCGTCCTCGGTAGTGCGAATGGCCTCCACGCCCTCGTCGGTAATGGCGGTCAGACGGGTCTTCACGTGCTGCTCCACGTTGTGCTCGGCAAAGTCGCTCATGATCAGCGGCAGAATGGTCTCGGACTCGCCCGCGGCAATCTTGTCGAGCATCTCCACGATCGCCACCTCGCAGCCATGCTGCAGCAGGTACTCGGCAGTCTCGGTGCCCACCAGGCCACCGCCAATGACGGCGACGCGCCCGCTGAGCTCCACCTTGCCGGCCAGCACGTCCCAGCTCGAGACGACCTTCTCCGAGTCGGCGCCCGGAACGGGGATG
Source organism: Collinsella sp. (assembly GCA_018378775.1). GTDB lineage: Bacteria > Actinomycetota > Coriobacteriia > Coriobacteriales > Coriobacteriaceae > Collinsella. Next base: position 6,805 of record JAGZWV010000042.1, read on the forward strand.
ACCACGTCGTGTGCGCCCACAGCCACAATCGCAGCGTCGGCGGCGTTGAGGTCCGCGGGGCTAGCGACGTGGCTGAGCTCAACCTTCACGCCCAGGCCAGGCAGAATCTTCTCGTAGTACTCGACCGAGCGCATGATCTCGTCCTTGCGCGGAGGCGCGGCCGCCAGCACAATCTGACCGCCCAAGTGATCGCTCGCCTCGTAGACGGTCACGTCGTAGCCGCGCTTGGCCGCCACGCGCGCGGCCTCCAGGCCGGCGATGCCGCCGCCCACCACGGCGATCTTCTTGTCGCCCTCGCCCGGCTTGATGGCGATGGTCGCCTCGTCGCCGTTCTCGGCATTGAGCACGCACGAAATGTACTTGCGGTTTTGAATCGCATCGACGCAACCCTTGTTGCAGTTGAGGCACTCGCGGATGGGCTCACCCGTGGCGGCCTTCAGTGCAATGTCGGGGTCGCACATGAGCGAGCGGCCGTAGGCGATGATGTCGGCGGCGCCGCCTTCCAGAATCTTCTCGCCGGCCTCGACCGAGACAACACGGCCGACGGTTGCCACCGGCACGGAGACCAGGGCCTTGACGCGCTCGGCCACCGGCAGCGTCCAGTTGTAGGGCATGGCGCCCATGGGCGGAATGGTATCGCCCATGTTGCCAGTGTGGTTGGCCTGTGCAACCTGGATCATGTCGATGCCCGCACCCTCGAGCAGCTTGGCGAACTCGCAGGCCTCGTCGGGCTGCAGGCCGCCCTTGCCGCGCGGCGTACCGTCGGGGTTCTCCATGATCACGGGGAGCTTGTACTCCACCATCAGCTGCGGCGCGGCTTCCTTAATGGCAGCGACGACCTCCAGCGCATAGCGAACGCGGTTCTCGAACGAACCACCGTACTCGTCGGTGCGCTGGTTGAGGATGGCCGAGCACAGCGAACCCACCAGGCGGTCGCCGTGGACCTCGATGGCGTCGATGCCAGCCTGCTGCGCACGAGCGGCCGAGGCAGCGATGGCCTCCTTGATCTGGGTGAGCTGCTCTACGCTCGCCTCGTTCACAAAGTGCTGCATGTCGTGATGCAGCTTGGCGTAGGCCTGGTTGCGGATCTCGTTGGACTCGGCCATCTTGGCGGCAAAGGTCTCCTCGTCGCCGGCGGCCTTGGCCTCCTGCGCGGCCTTGGCGGCAGCCATGGATCCCATGACCATGCGGCCGACACCGGGCACGTCGTACTCGGGGTGGAACAGCTGCAGCGCGACCTTGGCGCCGTGCTTGTGGACGGCGTCGGCCAGGGCCTTAAACGTGGGGATCTGGGCGTCGGTCGCCAGCTTGGGCGTGGGGCTTGCGGTCATGACGGGAGCAACGTCGCCGATGACGATGTAGCTCACGCCGCCACGGGCCAGGCGCTCGTAAAAAGCCAGGCTGCGCTCGCCAATGGAGCCGTCGCGCTCCTCGTAGCCGGTGGTCAGCGGCGGGAACATAATGCGATTTTTGAGCTCAAGGGGGCCAACCGTAATGGGCTGGAGCAGCTTGGATGCAGGTGCGGTCATAGATATTCCTCTCTTGTAGGCGCGGCGGCGATGATGCCGCGTAGTTGTCTAGAGGATATGGCATGGGGATACAACAGCGCAACGGAAATCGGCGGACAGCAGGTAGCGGCAGGTGGATGGGGATGGGCGGGGCGGCCCGTCGGTTTATCTCAATCTGTAACAGCTAGGCCCACTTTTGACCCCTACCTGTTGCAGATCGAGACAAACCAAACCCGCCTGCTAGATAATCTCAATCTATAACAACAACTCGGCAAAATCCGTCCCTCGTGTTACAGATTTAGACAAACACGACCCAACCCACCGGTATATCTCGATCTGTAACACCTAGCCGCCCAAATCGGGTCTAGATGTTACAGATCGAGATTTTGTTTGAGAGGCCGAGAATTGGACCGAAAACACGGTCCCGAAATAACAAAAAAGCTCGCCGGCTAGGCCGACGAGCTGCAAGTTCTTGGTCGCGGGGGCAGGATTTGAACCTACGACCTCCGGGTTATGAGCCCGGCGAGCTACCAGACTGCTCCACCCCGCAATGTCTGGGCGCCTCATGTGCGCAAGAAAGAATATTACGCGGGAGTTCGGTAAACGGCAAGGAAAATCTCGTAGAGCATAATTCCTTCATATTTAAAACCCCTCAGCCCCTATCACCGTAAACGAATCGCGGCCGAGCGCCGTCGACGGCGCGTATACAATGGTGCGCGTCCTTTTATGCCAACACTGGGAGTAGACATGCTGCTCGCTATCGATATGGGAAACACGCAGACGGCCATGGGCCTGTTTGACGGAGACGAGCTGGTGCAGTCGTGGCGCATGCCCACCGACCGCTCTTATACCGCCGACGAGATCCATGTGCGCCTGATGGGTTTCTTTAAGATGTACGGCCTTTCGCTCGACGCGGTCGACGCGATCGCCTTTGCGGGCGTGGTGCCGCAGCTCTCGCGCGAATGGCACGCCGTGGCCGACCGCATTGCCGCAGGCGCCATCGTCATTGGGCCGCAGACGGCCGCGGTGACCAAGCTGCGCGCGGCGCGTCCCCAAGCCGTAGGCGCCGATCGCGTCGCCAACGCCGTTGCAGCCGAAACTTTCTACGGCGCGCCGGCAATCGTGGTGGACTTTGGCACCGCGACCAATATCGACGTCATCGATGAGGACGGTTATTACATTGGCGGAGCGATCGCGCCGGGCATCCGCATCTCCATGGACGCGCTTGCCGCCCGTGCCGCCAAGCTCGCCAGCGTGCCGCTCGAGGCGCCCGAGCATGCCATCGGCCGCGATACCGAGGAGTGCATCAAGGTGGGCGCCGTAACGGGCGCCGCCGCCATGGCTGAGGGCCTGGTCGCGCGCATGAAGCGCGAGCTGGGCCGCGAGGATGCCACCGTTATCGCCACGGGCGGTCTCGCCAGCATCGTCGCCGATTCGACCGATGCCTTCGACGTGGTCGACGGACAGCTCACCATCAAGGGTATCTGCGAAATCTACCGCCGCATGCAAGAGCTGGGATAGAGCAGGAGCTTAAGTCAAGCACGCCCGATGCCACAGTCCCCGCAAATGCTCGCCAAGCCTATTCCTCAAAATCGAAAAATTTTCAGTTTTGAGGAATAGGTCCGAGGTGCTACCCCGCAGTCACGCAAAGCCCTCCCCGGCACAGGCCGAAGAGGGCTTCGTTGTCATCGTTATCTTTGAGCGCGGGCGCCTCGCGTTACAGTCCGCGAATGCGCACGGCCTCGGGCGGAAACTCCTGCTCGCCGGCATCGGTCTTAATGGTCGCGCGACCCCAGATGTCCAGGCCCGCAAACACACCGACCGCAAGCGGCAAGCCGTTGGGCGACACCGCCGCAACTTGGCGGCCCAGCAGCGGCACCATGTCGAAGTACTCGCCCAACACGGGGGCCAGCGGACCGGCAGCGCCCTGCGGCGTGTTGGCAACAACCGCCCAGGTGTCCACACGGGTCAGCACGGCGGCGGCCAACTCCTCGACCAGCGCTTCGTCAGCCACGTCCACACCAAGCTCGCTCAGCGCCGAACGCTCAATATCCACCGTCACGGCACCGAACATGCCTGCGGCACCGGCGCCACCGTTGACGGAGACGCGTGCAAACGACGTCTCAAACGCAGGCGCACCGCACACGATATCGCTCGGCCACTGGATACCCACCTTACCGGCAAGGCCCAACCCCGGCGTCGAAGCCGTGCCCACGAGCGCGCCCATCATGCCCATCGCGGCCACAAACGGCAGGCCGTGGAAGGCATGCATGTTCACATCCGGGCGCACGACCAGCGAAAACGTCAACGACGCCTCGCCCGCGCTCCAAGCGCACCAGCCCGCGGACGCACCCTCGCGGCCCGCGTCACGCGCGGCGTCAAGCTCGGTACCGGCGGCAACAGCATTCATCTCGATCATCTACATACGCCCCAATTCGCCCACGATATGGCCCACGCGGTCCTCGGGCTCCTTGACCTCGACGCCGTTGTAGCGGAAGAACCGCGCCGGGTCGTGCATCAAGTCCTCAAGCGGCACCAGCACAAAATCGCGCTCGCCGATCAGTGGATGCGGCAGGCGCAGCTTTTTGCCGCCGTGGGTCTCGCCGTCCATCCACAGCAGGTCCAGGTCGATGGTGCGCGGACCGTTGGCCTTGGCCTTTTTGGAGCGGTCGCGCCCCAGCTCGGCCTCGATCTTCATGAGCTCGTCGAGCAGCACCAACGGCGCCAGCTCGGTCTTGATCTCGATGACGGCGTTGGCAAACGCGTCCTGGCGCGTCTCGTAGGCAGGCTCGCTCTCGTAGATCTTGGAGGAGTTGGACACGCAGGTGAGTGGAATCTCGGCGATCATCTCGCGTGCGGCGCGGATGTTGTCGCAGCGATGCCCCAGGTTGGAGCCCACGGCCACAAACGCGCGGCGCGGCTGTGGCTTGGCAACCGCCCAGTAGCCGTTCAGGAACTGCGCAAAACCCGCGGCGTCGTGCACGCGCACGATGTTGGCACCGGCCTGGATGGCGCCCAGGCACACGCCAAACGTAGCGGCATCGCGCTCGGCGGCCTCGGTCACGCCCGAGACGGCGCCCACAAAGCGCTTGCGCGACACGGCGCACATGAGCGGATAGCCCAGTGACGCCATCTTGGCAGTCTCGCGCTGGATGACGATGTCTTCGTTAGCCGACTTACCAAAGCCCGGGCCAGGATCGATGCAGATGCGGTCGCGCGACACGCCGGCATGGATGAGCGTGCGGGCCTGGTCGGACAGAAAGCCCATAACGCGGCGCATGATGGGCGCCGAATCGGGCAGGGTGAAGCGGCGGAGCTGCGAGGTGGGCACGTAGGCTTCCTCGCGGCGGGCGCTGCGGCGCATCATGGCGGCCAGGCGGTCATTGGACTCCGATGCGGCCTCGGTGGCTGCGGGCGCGGCCTCGGGCGCGGGCGCGACGGTCTCGGCGGCAGTAGCCTGCTCGGCGGCCGGCGTCTCCTGCTCGCTTGAAGGCTCGGACGTGGGCTCCGGTTCGCCAAACGGCAACGAGGGCTGCACCACGCCGCCCGGAAGCTTGGCCTCCGGCTTAGGCTCGCCTAGCAACTTGCCGCGACGGCGGCGAGCCGGCTTCTCGGCCTCACGCGCGGCCTCGGCAGCCGCCTCGCGCGCCTTCTCGGCAACAAACGCCGCTGCCGAGGTATCGAGCTGCACCGTTGCGTGCGTGCGTGCGGGCGCGGCGACCTCGCCGGCATGCATCACGATGACGCCGCAAGTGCTCGTCTTAACAAACTCGACCATCTTGGGATCGGTGAAGCCGGTCACGTCGTTGACGATCGAGGCGCCGCAGCGCACGGCCGCCTTGGCAACCGCCACATGACGCGTGTCGATCGAGACGATGGCGCCCTCCTTGGCCAGCGCGCGCACCACGGGCAGCACGCGGCGAGCTTCCTCGTCGGGGTTGACCGGGGTAAAACCAGGGCGCGTGGACTCACCGCCCACGTCGATGATGTCGGCGCCGGCATCGAGCATCGCCAGGCCGTACTCGATAGCGGCATCGGGGTCGAAGTGCTCCCCGCCGTCGCTAAACGAATCGGGCGTCACGTTGAGGACGCCCATGATGCGCGGACGGTCAAAGCTGAGCTCGTACTTTCCGCACCGCCATGTCTTGCTGTCGTTCGCCATGAACATCCTCCTAAAATACCCACGCCGCCGAGCTTGGGGAGCTGGCGGCGGGGTCGCTTTGCACTCAGTCTTTCTATTGTATCCGCGCGCGCGGGCTAGAACGCAAACGCGGCCGCGATGTCGCAAGAAATCAGCAGGTCGGCATTTGCATCCTGATCGGTGGGAGCAAGATTGCAAATGGCCAGCGTATCGCCGGTAAAGTATCGCGTGAGGCCTGCCGCCGGATACACCACGAGCGAGGTCCCGCCCACAATGAGGGCGTCGGCAGCGGCGATGGCGGCGACGGCGCCGGTCAGCACATGCTCGTCGAGCGGCTCTTCGTAGAGCACTACATCGGGCTTGATGCGACCGCCGCACGCGGGGCACGCGGGCACGCCTGCGGCATCTTCGTGCTCGCGCGAGCAAATCCACTCGGCGCTATAGACCTCGCCACACGACTGGCAAATGTTGCGATGGACCGATCCGTGCAGCTCGAACACGCGCTGCGAGCCGGCCGCCTGGTGCAGACCGTCGATATTTTGCGTCACCACGGCGTCGAGCTTGCCGGCGCGCTCCAGCTCGGCCAGCTTGGTGTGGCAGCGGTTGGGCTTAGCGTTAAGCGCGATCATCTTGGTGCGGTAAAAGTCGAAGAACTCCGCAGGATGCGCCTCGTAAAATCTATGCGACAACATGGTCTCGGGCGGGTAGGCAAACCGCTGGTGATACAGGCCGTCCACGCTGCGGAAATCGGGGATGCCACTTGCCGTGGAAACACCAGCGCCGCCAAAGAAGACCACGCGCTTGTGGGTGTCAAACAGATCCGCCAGCGCGGCGGAGGCCTGCCTGGGGTCCGATATTGCCTGCGTCATATGAGTCCTCCGTCCTTGTTAGTCGGGCAGCGTTGGGCGACGTCCCAGCATGCGGCCTTTGAGTCAGCATGCGCGGAGCCCACCCCGCCCCTGTTGCGTTAATCTTAAGCCTGCCAACCCCGTCGAAAGGACACCATGCCTCAGACTTACACCTTTGCCTCGTGGAACGTTAACGGCCTGCGCGCCGTGCTCAAAAAGGACCCGAGCTTTATTCAGATCGCGCAAGAACTCGACGTCGACATCTTGGCGCTGCAGGAGACCAAGCTGCAAGAGGGTCAGGTCGATATTGACCTGACCGGCTATCACCAAACCTGGAGCTACGCCGAGCGTAAAGGCTATTCGGGCACTGCGGTCTTTAGCCGCCAGGAACCGCTGCGCGTGCTGCACGCCGACGCGCTGCTACCCTACGCCGGCGAGGGCGAGGCGGCCGAGCTCGTCGCCCAAGCCGCAACCGAGGGCCGCGTCTGCGCGCTCGAGTTCGACAAGTTTTGGTTCGTGGATGTCTACACGCCCAACGCCCAAAATGAGCTCGCGCGCATCGATGTGCGCATGGCCTGGGATGATGCCTATCGCGGCTTTTTGACGGGACTCGAGCGCGAGACCGGCAAGCCCGTAGTGACCTGTGGCGACTTTAACGTGGCGCACGAGGAAATCGACCTTAAGAACCCCAAGTCCAACCGCGGCAACGCAGGCTTTTCGGACGAGGAGCGCGGTAAGTTTACCGAGCTGCTCGACGCCGGGTTTACCGATACCTGGCGTGCGGCAAACCCCGACGTTGAGGGCGTCTACAGCTGGTGGAGCTACCGCTTTAATGCTCGCAAGAACAACGCCGGCTGGCGCATCGATTATTTCCTGGTGAGCGACGCAATCGCCGGCAATGTGCGCGACACGGGCATCCGCGGCGACATCTTCGGCAGCGATCACTGCCCCGTCACCCTCACGCTAGAGCTCTAGCCCCAAGTAATTCCTGGGGGACGGAGGAAAACAGATCATGTGACCCCTCTCCCCCTATAAGCTGCGGTGGAATAGTTCCTGTTTGGGCAGCAAATAGCCAAAAACGAGAACTATTCCACCGCAAGTTCGTGAGGAAACGCGAAATGCCCTACAGTCCGTATTTCACGACGACTCGGTTGATACGGCGACACCAGGGCTTGTACAGGACGGCCAAAAACACGCAGGTCGCGAGTCCGTGCGTGATATCGAACGGTACGGCGGTAGCAAGACGCGCCACGACGCCCGCCCACGTGAGCGGTTGTACAAAACCGATGATATCGTAGGCGTTGATTACCACGCCGTATAGCAAACCCGAAGCAAAGCCGTAGGTCAGTAGCGCCGGCATGCGCACGGTGCCGTCGGCGCGATCAAAAGCACCCGCGCACGCCAGCGCGCCGCCAACATAACCAACCAGGCCCCAGGCAAACATCTGCCATGGCGTCCACATGCCCTGTCCAAAAAAGAAATTGCTAGTCAGCGCCGCCAGCGCGCCAACCATAAAGCCGTTACGACGACCGAGTGTCGCCCCGGCGATAATGGCAATGGCGCTCACGGGTTTAAAGTCGGGAATGGGTCCAAACAGGATGCGCCCCGCCGCCGCCAGCGCCGCCAGCACCAGCGTTGGCATAATCTGGCGCAGGCCCGGTCGCGACGCCTCGTAGCCCGCAAAGAACAGCGCAAGCACCAGCGCCACCACAACCAGCATGGCAAGCGCCGCCTGCTCAACGCCCGCCAGCAACGCCGCTGCCATCACCGCCGGCACCGCCAGCAGCAGCGGTATCTCCAGTTTTGCAAGCAAGCGCGAGAAACGACAGTCCGTCATCCCATCACGCCCTATAGAACACGTTGCCGGCAAAGAAGTCGGCCGGGGGCTCCACGCAGGCAATCTCGCCGTCAAACATCATGGCGACGTCGTCGGCTACCTGCTCGGCAAAGTCCAAATCGTGCGTAGCCATGATGACGGTGCCGCCAGCCTTCGCATGGTCACGCAAGGCACGGGCGATGATGCGACGGCTGGCCAGGTCCAAACCCTTGGTGGGCTCATCGAGCAATAGCAGCTCGGGGCCAATCAACAGCAGCTTTGCCAACGCAAGCAGCTGGCGTTGACCGCCCGAAAGATCGTACGGGTGACGCGCCTCCAAGCCCGCCAGACCCAGGCGCGCTGTCTGCTCCCGTGCTGCGGCCTCGTCATATCCGCAGGTCGAGGCCCATTCCATCAGCTCGTCGCGCACCGTCTCGGCAACCAGCAGGGCCTTGGGGTTCTGCGGCAGCAGCGCAGCCGA
>JAGZWV010000043.1 GCA_018378775.1 Collinsella sp.
CTCCGTCGCCAGGAGGAAGAGCTCGACCTTCTCCCTGCTGTACATGCGAACCTCCAGTCCGGACCGCTTCACGGTCCAACTTTCTGTCCGCACCCCCCTTCAAGCCCCCAAGCAGGAACTATTCCACCGCAACTTATGAGGACATCGAGCTGTTAGGCCGCTCTATCCCCTAGTAGTCCAGCTTCCACATGTAGCGGCGCGTCATGTAGTCCTTGTGAGTAACGGCAGAGAGTGCACGCATATACACATTGTTGAGGATCGGGGCAAAGATCAGGTGGTTGAAGTACTCGCTCACGCTGTCCTTGATGTCGTTGAGGCCGAGCTCCTTGGCGTCAAGCTGATAGACGCGCTCGCCACCGTACTGGTTGACGAAGCGGATGCCGCGCTCGTCGTTGCAGCGGCTGCGGCCGACGCTGATGAGCTGGAACAGCGAGGTACGCTTGTCCAGGATCTCGAAGGGACCGTGGAAGAAGTCGCAGGTGTTGATGGTGCAGGAGTCAATCTGCAGCATCTCCTGCACGTTGCAGATGCTAAAGACGTAGGCGGCACCAAAGAGCGGACCCTGAGCCATGACGTTGATGCAGGGCTTGTCGGCGTTCTGCTCGGCCCACTTGGCAGCAAGCGGACGGGTGTACTCGACGGCCTTGCGATAGATGGGGTCGACCAAGTCGAACGCGGCCATAGCGGTCTCGTACTCGGCATAGCCCTCGGTCTGCTGCGTAAGCTCCATGGCGATCATGGTCACGACGGCGGAGTTGGTGCGGCCCATGCAGGACTCGTCGACGGCCAAGCTGTCGTACTGGATCTTGTAGTCGCAGACCTCGGTGAGGCCGGACTCGTCAACATAGATGGCGATGGTGCTGGCGCCGTGGTCCTTGGCGACCTGGGCGGCGACGATGGTCTCCTTGGTGCCGCGCATGGACACGACGACGGCCAGGGTGTTCTCGTTAACGTAGGCGGGGGTTGCGTGCACGAACTCGTTGCTGGTGTAGCTGGAGCTCACGACCTGCGTGGCCTCGTGCTCCATAAAGTACTGGGCAGGATAGTTGCCGCCGTTGGATCCGCCGGCGCCAATCCACACGACGCGCTTGATGCCGCCCTTGTCTGCCTTGTCAGCCAAAACCTGGGAGACGACATCCTTAACCTGTTCCTGAGTAGTCATCGTGCATCAGCCTTTCTTCTCGTTTGATGCTCTCGATGGCATCCAAGTTACATACATGTTTTGGTTATGTCGACTAGTTGTATGCTATATTTGACTTAGAAATTCTGCTGGTAAGGTTTTCGACTTCTCGTTACCAGCAGTTTTGTTGTTGTATTGAATACATGCTTGATTAGACTCGCATACAAGTTAGATATAGGTTGATCACATGAACGCTTCGTCTAAAAAGAAACTGAGCCAATACGAGCGCTTGGCGGGCATGTTGCGTGACCGCATCGCCGCCGGTATCTACGCACGCGGAGACAAGCTGCCGTCCGAGATGGAACTCATGGACGAATCGGGGCTGTCGCGCAGCACCGTGCGCCACGCCCTTAAGGTACTCGTTGATGAGGGCCTGGTGCGCACCGAGCGCGGGCGCGGCGCCTTTGTGGCCGACACGCCCGCGCTCCACGAAAACAACCTGGTGTTTTCGAGCTATACCAAGCAGGTCGAAGGCCAGGGCATGAAGCCCACCACGCGCACGGTGGACTCGGGCTTTACCAAGGCGGGCGGCAGCATAGCTAAGTTCTTTGATGCCGCCGTGGGCAGCAAGCTCGTCAAACTTGTCCGCCTGCGTTATCTGGACGATGCGCCGCTGTGCCTGGAGACCACCTACCTGCCGCCAAGCTTCGAGTCGCTCATCGACCGCGATATCAACGGTTCGCTCTACGCGACGCTGCGCCAAGAATTCCATCGCGCGCCAGCACAGGGGCACAAGACCTTTGAGGTGTGCTATGCCTCGCAAAACGAGGCGTTTTTGCTCAACGTCGAGCGCGGGCAGGCGCTGATCCTGATCACCGACTACGTCTACGACACCGACGGCCGACCGCTCCATGTCTCTAAGCGCATCCAACGCACCGACCGCGCCAAATACACCGAGCCCATCGGCTAACCTGCCAAAACCACCGCAAAGGGGACAGGCACCTTTGTGGTGGTTTTAGGCGAGGAGATCGGGGAACCAGGTTGGTTTGGGTTGGTTGGGCGTGCGCTCGGCCAGGACCAACTCCATCCAGCACATGTCGTACCAGCGGCCGAACTTTTGGGCACAGCGATCGAAGGCGCCCACCAAGCGATATCCCATATGGGCATGGAAGTCCTGGCTATTGTGCGTTAGATACTCGTCGTCCTTGTCGTGCGGCACGGCGATGAGCGCGCACATATTGGTGATGCCCATCGCGATCAGGCACTGCTTGAGCGCATCGTGCAGCTTGCGACCCAGCCCGCCGTGACGCACGTCGCGCGCCAGGTAGATCGACGTCTCGACCGACCAGTCGTATGCCTCGCGGCTGTTAAGCGGACTCACGTAGGCATAGCCTACCGGACGCCCGTCCAACTCCATCACCAAATACGGATAGCGCTTGAGCGTACGCTCAATACGCCCGGCGAACTCCTCAACGCTCGGCACCTCGTATTCGCAGGTAATCGCCGTCTGGCGCACATACGGCTCATAGATGGCAAGCAACGCCGGCGCATCATCGGGCGTCGCCAGGCGAATCGTCGGCTCGGACATCTCGGTCATACAACCCTTCCCCCTCAAAAACAGAGGCCGCCTTGCGCCAAACCCAGCGCAAGGCGGCCCCCCGTCATTACATCAGGCTACAGGACAGCCGCCAACGCGTCGATATCCTCCTGCGTCGTGGCCCAGCTGGTGCAAAAGCGCACCACCGTGTGGGTCTCGTCGTACTTTTCCCAGTACTCGATCGCCGCATGCTCGCGAATGCGCGCCATGTCCTCGTTGGGCAGAATCACGAACTGCTGGTTAGTCGGCGTCTCCAAGAAGAACCGGTAGCCGTGCTCGTGCAGCACGCGACGAAGCGCCTGCGCGGTTTCGATCGCCTGACGGCCAATCTCAAAATACAGGCCGTCGGTAAAGAGCGCCTCAAACTGCACGCCCGTCAGGCGGCCCTTGGCCAACAGCGCGCCGTGCTGCTTAATACGCGGAATGGGATGCGCCGGGGCGCGCATGCCGCAGAACACCACAGCCTCGCCGCAGAGCGCGCCGCACTTGGTGCCGCCGATGTAGAACACGTCGCACAGCTGCGCCAGCTCGGGCAGGGTAATGTCGCACTCATCGGCCGCCAGCGCATAGGCCAGGCGGGCGCCATCCACAAACAGCGGAATCTCGCGCTTCTGGCACACCGCGTGAATCGCCGCGAGCTCGGCCTTGGAGTACAGCGTGCCGTACTCAGTCGATAGGCTCACGTACACGGCGCCCGGGAACACCGTGTGCTCGTAGCTCTCGTTTTCGTAGAACACCTGGATATAGTTCTCGAGATCCTCGGCGTGCATCTTGCCCTCGTAGCCGGGGATGGTGAGCACCTTGTGGCCGCCAAACTCGATGGCGCCCGCCTCGTGGCAGGCAACATGACCGGTCTCGGCGGCAACAACGCCCTGGTAGGGCGCGAGCAGCATATCAATCACCGTCGCGTTGGCCTGCGTGCCGCCCACCAGAAAAAACACGTCGGCATCGGGGGCCTGGCAGGCCTCGCGGATAAGTTGCTTGGCGCACTCGGTATGCGCATCGGTACCGTAGCCGGGCTGCGGCTCCATGTTGGTATCGACGAGCGCCTGCAGCACCGCCGGGTGTGCGCCGTGGGAATAATCGTTGTTGAACGCGAGCATGGCAATCCTCTCTTACCGGGTATCGGCCAGATGATTCAAACGGGGCTATTGTACGCCGTGCGGATAGGCAATGTGCGCGGCAAGGCACTCAAGCGCCAGCACCAGGGCAAAGCCGCAGCTCACGTCACTCAAAAAGTGCGCCCCGATCACGATACGGCCAAAGGCGACGAGCGCCGCGACCACAGCCGCCGTCCAAAAGACCACCCGCCGGCGCGAGGGCTTTTCCTTAAAGGCCACCGCGGGAAGTCCGGCGAGCATAAGACCGATCGCCGCATGCGCGGTGTGCCCGCTCGCGAACGACTTAAAGCCGTCCTTGATTACGCCGGCCGCAATATAACTCCACTTGTCGGGGTTGCCGATCACCCACCACGGCTGAAAATTGAGCCCCGGTGTGACCTCGATCACGCGCATGCGCGGACGCGACCACAGCGGCTTGACGATCACGTTGAGGATAATGGCCTGAGCGACCCACACGGCAAGCACCATCAACGCCCAGCGCGTAAGCTCGTCGGGCTCAGTCGCGCGCGTGAGGCGATAGACGATAAGGTTGGCGGCGATCACCAGCGCAAACGTCAGTACCAACTGAACCGCGATGAGTTTGCCGCCAACCCGCAGGGACGAAACGATCTCGTAGCCGGCCAGGCCAACGTTGACGAGAATGCCGAGCACGGCGAGCCATTTGCTCCCCCTGGAGTCGGGACGCACCGCGCGTACGAGCATAACGCCCGCGACGCTCGCCGTCAGCTCGAACGGCAGCTCGCCGGCGGCCTCGATAAAGCGACCGTACATGCTGCCGATATTGAACAGCGCGCTCGAGATCTGATAATCGAAGAAACTGCCCACGCCCAGACAAAGGCACAGGACAACCGCGATAATGGCGACATCTTTCTTATAGATGTATCCGAACATGCTTTCCTTTCGATGAAGCCAGAATGCCCAAATGGGGTGTTTGCAGCGTCGACCCGTTAATCATCGTCGGACGCACCCAGCTGCTGCAGCAGCATGAGTGCCGCGGCCACGGGACCGGTGCCGTCGTTGGCGTCGAGGCCACGACCCAGGCCGCTGCCCGCACCGGCGCCCGCCTTGTAGGGCACCGACAGTTTGCGGCTCTTGGGAAAGTTCACCGCGCCATAGCGGGTCTTAAGCTCAAAGGCCACCTTCTTGGGCACGTCGACGCCCAAAAACGTGATGCGACCGCCGCTGAGCGTGACGCTCTCGAGTCCCAGGCGCTCGCCGCGAATGCGGATGCGTGCGCGATTGAACAGGTTGAGTCCCGCCAACGGCAGCTCGCCATGCGCGGCCTCGGTCTCTTCCTGCACCCCATCGATGCTCTCCAGGTCCTCGGCCGCTGCGAGCTTACGGTACACCAGCACGCGCTGATCCACCGCCGGCAGGTACTCCTCGGACAAGAAGTAATCGGCCGGCAGGTTGATGCCCACGCTCGCCGCCTCCACGCCGGCGTCGTCATCGCCGCGCGCCTCGGCCACTGCCTGGCCCAGCATCTGCGTAAACAGGTCAAAGCCCACGCTCGACAGGTTGCCGTGCTGCTCGGCGCCCATAAGCGAGCCGGCACCACGGATCTCCAGGTCGCGCATGGCGATGCGCATGCCGCTGCCCAGGTCCTGGAACTCGGAAAGCGCGGTCAGGCGCGCCGTTGCCTCCTCGGTGAGCGGCAGCTCGCCCGGGAACATAAAGTACGCATAGGCCTGCGTGGCAGAGCGACCCACACGGCCCTTGAGCTGGTAGAGCTGCGCCAGGCCAAGGCGCTGCGAGTCCTCGATGATGAGCGTGTTGGCGGTCGCGTTATCGATGCCGCTCTCCACGATGGTCGTGGCGATGAGCACGTCGATCTTTTTGGTCGCGAACTCAATCATCACATCCTCGACCTCGCGCGGGCTCATCTTGCCGTGCGCCACACCCACGCGCGCCTCGGGCGCGGCCTCGTGCACGCGCGCCACGGCGTCGTCGATGGTCTTGACACGGTTGGACACGTAGTACACCTGGCCACCGCGGCCCACTTCCAGACGAATCGCCGCGCTCACCACGTCGGGGTCGTACTCCCCCACGTGCACGATCACGGGACGGCGCCCGGTCGGCGGTGTGGTGATCAGGCTCATGTCGCGCACACCGCTCGTGGCCATCTGCATAGTTCGCGGAATAGGCGTTGCCGAAAGCGTGAGCACGTCGATTTGCTCGCGCAGGTTCTTGAGCTGCTCCTTGTGCTGCACACCAAAGCGCTGTTCCTCGTCGATGATCACCAGGCCCAGGTTCTTGGGGTTCACATCGGCCGAAAGCAGACGATGCGTGCCGATAAGCACGTCGATCGTGCCCTCGGCAAACGCCTTGAGCGCGCGCTTTTGCTGCGCCGGGGTGCGGAAGCGGCTGAGCACCTCGACCTCCAGGCCAAACGGGGCAAAGCGCTCAAAGAATGTCTCGTAGTGCTGCTGGGCCAGAATGGTCGTGGGGCAGAGCACCATGACCTGGCGGCCGGAGTCAACGCACTTGAACGCCGCGCGTAGAGCGACCTCAGTCTTGCCAAAGCCCACGTCGCCGCACAGCAGGCGGTCCATGGGCTTGGGCGCCTCCATGTCGGCCTTGATATCGGCGATGGCCTCCAGCTGGTCGCGCGTCTCGTCGTAGGGGAAACTCTCCTCCATCTCGATCTGCTCGGGCGTGTCGGGCGGGCAGGCGATACCGGCAATCGAAGATCGGCGCGTATACAGGTCGACCAGGTCAAACGCCAGCTTTTTGGCGTTCTTGCGCGCCTTGTTGGTGGCGCGCGTCCAGTCGGCGGTGTTGAGCCTGGTCAGGCGCGGCTTGTCGCCGTCGGGACCAACGTAGCGCGTAATGCGGTCGACCTGCTCCAGCGGCACGTAGAGCTTGTCGCCGTCGGCATATTCCAGCAAAAAGTAGTCGCGCTCCTTGCCGCCCACTTCCTGGCGCGCGATCTCGCTAAAGAGCGCAATGCCGTGAGTAGCGTGCACCACGTAGTCGCCCGGCTTAAACGGGAAGGTAATCTGCGTAATGTCCACCTTGCGGCGGCTGCGCGCGCGGTTGGCGTCCATGCGGGCGTTGAGGTCGGCGATCGAAAACACGGCCAGGTTGGCATCGGGCACCACCACGCCCTGCGGCAGGGCGGCATCGACAAAGGTCACGCGTCCGCGCGAGATGGTGGGCACGGCGGCACCGGCGGCGGCCTGGGCCGCGCCCGCCTCGAGCGAGCGGGCGTTGAGCGCGTCGGCCTTACGCTCGCGAATGGAAGCATGGGCCTCCTGGCGTGCGGTACGGTCGGCGGAATCCGCTGCTGCCACGCGCACGCGGTCGCCGATAGCGCCGGCATTTTCGGGCGCCGCGGTCAGCGATTCCTCAAAGGTAATGCCCTCATCGCCAAAGGTGAGCTCCATCGACTCGCGCGCGCCGCGGTCGGGAATGGCAAACACGCAGGCGTAGCGCTTGCCCACAACCTCCTGGATGCGCGTCATAAAACGGTTATCCGAGCCTGCGATGGCAGGCTGCTCAATCTTGAGCTCGGCCGTCACCGCACCGCCGGCACGGATCAGGCTCACGTAGTTCAGGCGTTGCTGGGAACCAAAGTCGAGCTGCTGGGCACGCACGTACAGGCCGTCCAGACGGTCGACCCCCGCCTCGCCGGCACGTGCCTCGATATCCTCGTAGGCGCGCAGGCAGTCATCGAACAGCGAGCGCGGCTCGGACAGCACCACGAGCGCCTTGCCGCTCACATGCGACAGCGGACTCACGGTCTGGCCGTACATCACCGGCAAAAAGCGATCGAGCTCGGGCGTGACGATGCGCGCATCCACCATCTCGAGCAGCGCCGCCAACTTGCTGTCGTCCTGGCTGGCGCGATAGAGCGCCACATGCATGTTGTGGACGGCCTCGTCGGTAAGCGCCAGCTCACGGCAGGGGAAGATCTCGATACTGTCCTCGTTACCGATGGTCTGCCCCGTTGAACTCACCATGCGGCGGATGCGGTCAATCTCGTCGCCGAAAAACTCGATGCGCACGGGCGCCTTTTCCTGCGCAGGGAACACCTCTACGGTGTCGCCGTGAACGCGGAACAGACCGGGCGCGTCGGCGGCGCCGGCATTGGTGTAGCCCATGCCCACCAGGCGATGCGGCACCTCGTCAAAGGGAATCTCCTCGCCCACCGCAAAGATCGTGGACTCCCAGTAGCGGCTCTCGACTGGCGGCACGCAGCGCAGCAACGCGCGAGCCGAGGCAACCATGATGCAGTTGTCCCCGCGCACGATGCGTCCCAGGGCCTCGCATCGCTGCGCTACCACGGCGTCGTCGGGCGCCTGCTCGCGCCACGGATAGTCCTTGCGCTCGGGAAAACGGCACACGTGCGCTAGGCCCACGTAGGCGGCAAGGCTGCGCGCGGCGCGATCGGCCGCATCCTCGCCACTCACAATGTAGACCGTGGGACGCGGGCGGCGCGCAAACTGGGCGGCCGCCATAAGCGTGCGGCCCGACTGCGACACAGCCAGCGTCACGTCCTCGCCGGCATCGAGTCCGGCCTCGACGGTCTGCAGCGCCTCGGCAGTGTAGAGCTGCGCGGCTATACGGTGAATGAGCATGCTGTTCCTCCGGCATTGCAACGCCAAAAGCCCGCCGGGGCAAGCTCGGCGGGTCGTACGTCAAATACATTGTCTGTCATGGTAGCGCATGGAGAGGACTCCGGCTCAAGGGCAAACCCAGCCCCGCAAAAAACGCCAGACGAAGATGCGTTCCGCCCTACCCCGCTACGCGCACGCTGGGGCACAAATCTGCCAGCGGGCACTCGTCACACTTGGGTTTGCGGGCGTCGCAGATCTCGCGACCGAAGGTGATCCACTGATGGTTAACCGACTCCCAATACTCGTGCGGCAAAATCTTGAGCAAATCCTGCTCGGTCTTGAGCGGCTCCTTTGCATGCGTCTTGGGACTCAGCATCAGGCGGTGCGCAATGCGGTTGACATGCGTGTCCACCGCAATGCCCTCCACGATGCCATACCCCACGTTGAGCACGATGTTCGCCGTCTTGCGTCCCACGCCCGGCAGCTTCACGAGTTCCTTCATGTCGGCCGGCACCTCGCCGCCATAGTCGGCGACGATCATCTGCGCGGCCTCGACGGCATGCTTGGCTTTGCTCTTGTAGAAGCCGAGTGACTTGATGGTGTCTGCCACGTCAGCCACGCTCGCCCCGGCCATGGCCTCGGGCGTGGGCCACTGGGCAAACAGCCGCGGCGTCACCTTGTTGACCTGCGCATCGGTCGTTTGCGCCGAGAGCAGCACCGCGATCAGCAGGCGGAAGGGATTCTCGTGGTCCAAAAAGCACTCGACCGGGCCATAGCGACGGTTGAGGCGCTCACACACCTCGATGGCGCGCTCGCGCTTGGCGGCATTGGTCTCGCGTGGCATAACGACTCCTCGGCTCAACGGCACAATAAACTTATGGGCACAATTGTCCCACGTCCGAGACGCTTACGCCTCCAAGAATGCGCCGGTCTGACGGCTCCACAGGCTCGCGTACTCGCCACCCGCCTCGACGAGCTGCGCATGCGTGCCGTCCTCGACGATCTCGCCATCGGCCAGCACCACAATGCGGTCGAGCGCCGCCACGGTGGACAGGCGGTGCGCCACCACAATGGAGGTACGTCCACGCATCAGGTTTTCGAGCGCCTCCTGCACCAGCGCCTCGGACTCGCTGTCGAGGGCAGAGGTCGCCTCGTCGAGCACCAGAATCGGCGCGTCGGTTAGGATGGCGCGGGCGATAGCCACGCGCTGACGCTGGCCGCCCGAGAGCTTGACGCCGCGCTCGCCCACCATGGTGTCAAAGCCACGGGGCAAGCGGTCGATAAACTCCAGGGCGTTGGCCAGGCGCGCGGCCTCGCGAATCTGCTCATCAGTGGCGTCGGGGCGGCCGTAGGCAATATTCTCTCGAATGGAGCGGTGGAACAGCAGCGCCTCCTGCGGCACGTAGGCAACCTGGCGGCGCAGGCTCTGCTGCGTACAGCGCGAGACATCCTGACCGTCCACGAGCACGCGGCCGCCCTGAACATCGTCCAGGCGCAGCAGCAGCTTGGTGAGCGTCGTCTTACCCGAACCCGATTTGCCCACCAGGCCCACGCGCTGGCCCGCCGCCACATGAAGTGTCAGGTCATCGAACACGCTCTCGCCCGCCGCAGCGTCACGGTACGCAAAGCTCAGGTGCTCAAAATCAATCGCGCCCTCGGTCACTTTGAGCTCAGGGGCGTCCGGGTCATCTGCCACCAAACGTGGCTCGTCCAGCACGCGCGTCATCTCGGCCGCATCGCCCAGCGCGCGGTTAATGCGCTGCATCATGGAGCTTACGTAGTTCAGGCGCATGGTGAGGTTATAGGTGTAGGTAAAGATCATGACGAGCGAGCCGGCCGAAATGCCAAACCACGCGTTGCCGCCCGCCACGAACACACTCACCACGGCCATGGTGATGACGATGAGGCCCGAGGTCGTAAAGTTGCGCTGCATCATGGCGTGCATCGAGACCGTCTCGGCGTCGCGCGCGGCACGATCGGCGGCGTCGAACAGATCGCGTTCAAAGTCCTCGCGCCCGCAGGTCTTGACGGCCAAGATGTTCGTGACCGCGTCGGAGAGCACGCCCGACAGCTTGTTCTGAGCGGCGGACGTCGCGGCCGAAAGCGGCATGATGCGCTTGTACATAAGCCAGACAAACGCAATGTAGACGACCATGATGCCCACCAGGATCACGGTAAACGTCGGCACCACCGGGGCGAGTGCGGCCACGGTGCAGATGACCGAGGTGATGGTGGGGATGAGCGAATACACCGTCACGTCGACCAGACCCGTGTAGCCGCTCATAAAACGGCTTGTCTGGCTCACAAGCGATCCGCCAAAGCGGCTGGTGTGAAATGTCATGGATTGATTGGAGAGCGTGTCGAAGCACAGGCGCGCCAGGTGATAGTTGCCCGCAATCTCGAGCTTGTAGACGGTGTAGTCCTGCAGCTTGGAGAGGATTTGGCCCACTAGGTTAACGAGCACGAGCGCCAGAATGTAAGGACCAAAGACCTCAAACACCTGGTCGCCTGCCACGGGACCGGCCTGGACGCGGTCGACGATGAGGGCCATCACATAGGTGTTGGCAAACGTGAGCAAAAAGATGTAGCCCGCCGACGAGAACACCGAGAGAAAGACGATCAGCGGCTGCGTGCGTGTGACGTCCCAAAAACGCTGCAGCGTGCGGCGAACGGTGGAGCGTTTGAGCGGGCTGGCGCTTCTCTGAGACATGGTCTTCCTTTCACGTCTGATAGGGCGAAACGCCATTGTTGCACACTAAAGCGCACTTCAGGCAAGCACGATACGAAAAGCGCCCGCGCCGTGCTTGCGCAGGCGCCCCACCGTCAGATGCAGCTAGTCCTCGTCTTTTTGGTCTGCGAGCAGGCTCGCAGACGTGAGCCCCAAGATCTCGTCGGCCTCCCGCGTGTCTTCCAGCGCGTCGATATCCTTGAGCTTGCGCTCCATAACGTTGGTGCGCGTGGTGATGATGCCCTCAACCGTTTTACCCGCAGTCTCGATCTGCTGTTGGGCGCGGCGCAGCGCCGCCTGATAACGCGGCAGCTCGGCCTTGACGGCGGAAAGCACGCGCAGCACGTCGTCGGTACGTTTTTGCAGCCTAAACGTCTGGTAGCTCATCTGCAGGCTGTTGAGAATGGCAGCCATGGTGCTGGGACCGGCTACGTTGACGTGATAGTCGCGGCCCAGGGTCTCGATAAGCCCGGGGCGGCTGACGACCTCGGCGTACAGTCCCTCAAACGGCACGAACAGAATGCCAAAGTTGGTCGTCGCGGGCACGCTCAGGTACTTTTCGCAGATGTCCTTGGCCTCGCGCTTCACCATCATATCGAGCGTCTTGCGTGCCGCGGCAACGGCCTCCGCATCGCCCGACTCCTGGGCGTCGAGCAGATGCTCGTACGCGTCGCCCGGGAATTTGGAGTCGATCGGCAGCAGCACGGGATCGCCCTCGTCCACCGGCAGCTTGACGGCAAACTCAACGCGCTCCGAGGCGCCGGGCTTGGTGGCGACGTTTTCCAGATACTGGTCGGGCGTAAGGATGTCCGTCAGGATCGCACCCAGCTGCACCTCGCCCAAAATACCGCGCGCCTTCACATTGCCCAGCACGCGCTTAAGATCGCCCACGCCGGTGGCGATGGATTGCATGTCGCCCAGGCCCTTGTACACGGCCTCGAGCTGGTCGCTCACCTGCTTAAACGATGCCGACAGGCGATCGTTGAGCGTGCGGGAGAGCTTCTCGTCCACCGTTGCGCGCATCTGATCGAGTTGCACGTTGTTGTCTTTGCGGATAGCACCCAGCTGGGCATCGACCGTCTCGCGCACCTTGTCCAGGCGGTGCTCGATGCCCTCGCGGTTGGCACCGAGCTGTTGGGCCGTCTCGCGGCGCAGGTCATCCATCCGGTCACCAGCTTGCGAAAACTCACGTGCGATGGTCAGGTAACGTTGCTGCTCCACGGCCGCATCTGTCGTCTGCTGCTGCGCGATGGCATTGGCCGTGCGGCGGGTTTCGGCCAGCGCGGCGTTCAGAGCATCGAGCGCGTTGTTGGCCTGCTCGAGTGCTGCCAGCGTTTCCGCGCTACTGTCGCCACGCTCCCGCAACTCGGCACGCAGGCTCTTGAGTTGGAGGGTGCAAGCCACAGCAACCCCCACCGCCACCAAGGCGATCACAACAAGCACAATATCAATAGCAGACATAAACTCCGCCCAACAAACCCAATCGAGCACCAATCAAAACCGCGATCAATCTTACCCCGCCACACACACCGGGCGCCCGGCCCCTTCTTGGGTGCCCCTCTCCTCCGCATATTCCATAATGCGGCGCGCCGTTTTCCTGCTCACCTTTGAGTCATCGCCGGCCAAGTATGCGTATACGTTTCCTTTATTCAGGCGCAGAGCACGGCAGAGGCCATAGCGCGTTACACCCGATTCCTCCAATGCTTCCAGCGTTTTCTTTCTCATCAGGGCGTTCACCCTTCTATCGGCCGCTGGCTTTTCCTTCACCGCTCTATACGCACGCCAAACGTTGGCATAACGATTAGGGAGCTCACTTTTGGCGCATAGAGACGCCATGCTACCCGCTTGGCCGTACAAGGATAAAACGTCTCGGTAATCCTGTTCCATCCACGAGCCCTCGGATAAGCCCAGAACGTATTCGGCTTTTCCTTGCGCCAAAGCGAGCAAAAACAGAGGCTCCGCCACGCGCGGCGCATCCGTCGTCGCCTGCTCAACCAATTTTCTAAAACTCAGCGACTGCTGTCCGGATAGCTCTCGGCAATAGCCTTTTAAGAATCCCTCAAAGGTCAGATTCAACCGAGCACCTCCTTTTTGTATTGCCTGTATGCACAGACCATCTCTTGATAGCTTCGCTCCGAAGGCGACGACGCCAGTGCTTCTCCCTCGTCGAATATAAGCCGTTCGAGCAGCCCCCAATCAAGTCGGTCGACGAATGCCTGACTATGAAGATCGATGATGTCGTTCGGACGGTAGGCATAGAGCTTCATTACCGCCAGGTCCTCCAAGGATGGCGTAAAGTACCTGATAAAACGCGCCCCAATATCCAAGGGAATCAAACGATCTTCGTAATTGAACGGCATCTGATTACAATATGCCACCGCCATACCATTCACCTCGGGGTACCGAGCTATGATCTCGCGGAGGCACCTATCTGCCTCAAACACATCAATGTCATGGGTAACCGAACGATTCGTCACATCGTTTAGCATGAAGGCGCTTCCTCCCACCAATACAACGTTCGGCCTGTCGTCTCTTGGACCTATTTCCAGCTCCGCCTCTTCGTCAATGCCCAAAAGAGTCTGTTCTAAATCCTGCTTATACATAACAAATCCTATTATTATTTATCTTCAATAATACTATTCAGTCGCACGACAGGACCCACAGGATGCAAGAATTCCGCTCGTGGCGATAATCCCTACACCCTAGAAGTCCTAATGTGACAAACGCTAACTCTCCCAGCCGGCGCGGATTGTTGTTATGACAT
The DNA here is from genome assembly GCA_018378775.1 of Collinsella sp. Taxonomy (GTDB): domain Bacteria; phylum Actinomycetota; class Coriobacteriia; order Coriobacteriales; family Coriobacteriaceae; genus Collinsella. The sequence continues at coordinate 13,890 of JAGZWV010000043.1, forward strand.
CGCCTAGGCGCTGGCCGAGGGCTGACAGATGTTGGAGCACCTCGTTGGGCGATGCGCCGTTGAGGATGCACGTGAGGGCATACGACGCCAGAAAGATGGCCGCAAGCCCTAACGGGATGAGCACGATCATCGCCAATGTGCGCAAGCGCTGGCCCACACGGCGACGACGCGCACGACGCTTGTCGAACGCGAGCTCCTGCGCATATGAATCTTGCTGTACGGAATAGGCCTCTGGCGCCGATTCACACCCGGGCACAGCTGCAGGTACAGCAGCGGACACGACATTTTGCGCAAAGGGCTGGGCTGCCGCCCCTTGCATTTGCATCTCCATGAGTCGTTGCTGCTGACGCAGCATGCGCTCAGCTTGTTGCTGCGGAGTCTCAAGAAACAGGTCCATGTTGGCCTCCAAAGTCGGAGCATTCGACGCTTACGACCAGCATCCCGCACCGCCATGACCGCGACAACGCAATCGCCGGCAATAGCCACAAAGTTTCTTTTGCTCAAAAGCTGTCGAAAAGCTCAACAACTCCCCTACCAGCACTTTCTCTGAGCTTTTTTCGTCAGCAATCTTTTGGCCTTCCACCCTTACGCCAACTGACCAAAATCTAACCAAAAGCTTGACGAAAATTGTGGAGACCGGGACCCCACACAAAAAGTGCCGCCCCAAAGGGGCGGCACACAAACTTATTATCAGCTTTTCTGTAACGAGCATGCGACGACTCAACGCCGGGGCGCAGGGCGGGGAAACCTTTGCCTCGCGCGACCCTGCGAAGCCGTGAGCGAGAGGGGAAGGTTTCCCCGCCCTGCGCCCCGTGGTCGGTGAGAACAGACTACATGCCCGCGAGACCGCGGGCGGCGGTGGCGCACAGAAACGCCAAGGCTAGAATCACGAGCGAGCCCGCAATATCGGCCACCACGCCCGCAAAGCGGCGCTCAAACAGCCAACTCTCAAAGTGCGGGGCAACGTTGCGCCAAACACGCCACAGCAAGATGCCCATACCGATGACGCCCGGGATATTGAGCAGTAGGATCTCGGAGCACAAAAGACCGATCAGGTTGCCGGCGGCAAAGCCCGCATCGCCCTCGCAGTATTTGCGATAAATCATGTACAGCATGTACGCCACAAACGGCTGCAGGCACGCAGAGATAAACGTAACTACTATCGAGGGCTCCTGCGAAAAGACCTCGGTGAGTTTATCGACACTCGTAGCGTCCTTCGAAGCCAAGAATAAACCGATAACCACAAGGGGCACCACGCCCAAAATTACCTCGACCAGAGTAAACAACTTGGCAGTCAAATCCTCACTAGCCGAATTCAAATGAGGCGCCCACTCAGGATGAGCATGCGCGCCGACTTTCTTGTCCTTCTCAGCACGATCGGCCTTTTTACCCTCGGCAACCCGACGACCAGGATCCTTGCGAGTTCCCGCCGCAGCAACCCGAGCACCCTCTAAGCAACGTCACCGCCCCAACCGGCCCCCACAAAAACGTGCCGCCCCATAAGGGGCGGCACACAAACTTCTTATCAGCTTTTCTGTAACGAGCACGCAACGACCCGAAGCCGGAGCGCAGGGCGGGAAATGCCTTTGCCTCGCGCGACCCTGCGCAGCCGTGAGCGAGAGGGAAAGGCATTTCCCGCCCTGCGCTCCGCAGCAGCCAGCGCCAAGCGCTAGTAGTTCACCACCTGCTCCTCAAAGTACGCCTTCGGGTGGTTACACACCGGGCACACCTCAGGCGCCTCAGCACCAACGTGCAGGTGCCCGCAGTTCAGGCACTTCCACACCTTTACGCCCTCGCGCTCAAACACCTCGCCCGACTCGATGCGCTCGACGAGTTTGTTGTAGCGCTCCTCGTGGGCCTTCTCGACGGCGGCGACGCCACGGAACTTCTCAGCGATCTCGGCAAAACCCTCCTCCTCGGCGGTCTTGGCGAACTCGTCGTACATCGTGGTCCACTCGTAGTTCTCGCCCGCAGCGGCATCACGCAGATTGTCCAGGGTATCGGGGACGGCGCCGTCGTGCAGATACTTAAACCACAGCTTGGCGTGCTCGGACTCGTTGCCCGCCGTCTCGGCAAAAATATTCGAGATCTGAACGTAGCCGTCCTTTTTGGCCTTGGATGCATAGTAGCGATACTTGGTGTGTGCCTGGGACTCACCGGCAAAAGCGGTCTCGAGGTTCTTCTTGGTTTGGGAATTCTCAAAATCCATAGGTGTACTTCCC
>JAGZWV010000005.1 GCA_018378775.1 Collinsella sp.
GATCCGGTCCGACCGGGCCGCGCGGCAAGGAGATATATTGCCAGACCGCGAAGCCCTGTGGGACGTCAATTCCACTCTTCACAAGTCCTACACAACATATTGCTTTCTATAGGTAATAGAAAGACTGGTGTGGATCTTCCGCACGTATCAGATGATGACCCTTTGGTTCAGGAATATATAGAGATCGGTCACCTGTAAGTGTTTATCTACCCGCGCTTTTAGCAATGTAGACCAGCGCTTTCGATAAAAAAAGAGGGAGCGCCGCGCACAACGCGACACTCCCCTAGCGATTCAAGAGAACCTATTAGGCCTCGAGAGCCTTCTTGGCGATGGTAGCCAGCTCGTTGAAGGACTCGATGTCCTCGTAAGCCATCTGAGCCAGGACCTTGCGGTCGAGCTCGATGCCGGCAACCTTCAGGCCGTGCATGAACTGAGAGTAAGAGATGTCGTTCAGACGAGCAGCAGCGTTGATACGAGTGATCCAGAGAGAACGGATCTCGCGCTTCTTGTTGCGGCGATCACGATACTGATACTGCAGGGAGTGCTGGACCTGCTCTTTAGCATGCTTGTAAGTACGCGAAGCGGCACCGTAGTAACCCTTCGCACGGTGCATAACGGTACGGCGCTTCTTCTTGGCGGCAACAGCGCGCTTAATACGTGCCATGTTCTATCAACTCCTAGACGGTAAAACGAAAAACGGGAACGCGAACTTAGGCGAGACGCGACTTGATGACCTTGCGGTCGGCAGCGGCGATCTCGGTCTCCTGACGGAAGCCACGCTTACGCTTGGTGGACTTCTTGCTCAGGATGTGGCTCTTGAAAGCCTTGGCGCGCATAAGCTTGCCGGTACCAGTCTTGCGGAAACGCTTCTTGGTGCCGCTGTGGGACTTCATCTTAGGCATGAAATACTCCTTAATCGGTTACAGAACACTAGTTACTTGGTATCGCTTGCCGCTTTATCCTCATCGAAGGCGCCCTTAATCGGGGCGAGCAGCATAAGCATGTTACGGCCTTCCATTTTAGGCTTGGACTCGACCGTAGCGTAAGGCTTGAGATCCTCGGCGAGACGCTCGAGAACGTTAAGGCCCTGCTCCGGGTGAGCCATCTCACGGCCGCGGAACATGATGGTGATCTTAACGCGTGCGCCCTTCTTGAGGAAACGCAGAACGTGGCCCTTCTTGGTCTCGTAGTCGCCAACGTCGATCTTGGGTCGGAACTTCATTTCCTTGACCTCGACCTTGGACTGGTTCTTACGAGCAGCCTTGGCCTTCATGGCCTGCTGGTACTTGAACTTACCGTAGTCCATGACCTTGCAGACCGGCGGCTCCGCGTTGGGAGCGATCTCGACCAGGTCGAGACCCTGATCGTCGGCGACGCGCTGGGCATCGCGGATGGCGAACAGGCCGAGCTGAGAGCCATCGACGCCAATCAAACGGCACGAAGATGCAGTAATCTCGTCGTTGATGCGGGTGTCATCAGACTTAGCTATTTTCCCTACCTCCATTCATAAAAAAATAACCCGGCGCTTCTCAGCAACCAGGTCGTACACATAGACATCCTCGATTTGAGGAAGAGAATCTAATTTGTATGACCAGTCAGCTGCTCATTGGCGCCAAAAGGTGGGAACCCTCGGGTTCCTCTTTAGGGCATTGCGGGAACAACGCCTTGCGAATAATAACACGTACAGCGCGTTATCACATTACGTACACGAAAAAGGGGCCTTGACCCCCTTGAACGCTCGTTTGCATGTATGGTGCCCGAGGCGAGACTCGAAGGGCCTTCGCTTCGCGAAGCCCCGGGCTTCGGGCGCGTGGCGCCCTCGCCACGCTCCGCTACAGACAGGCCACAGGCCTGTTTGCTTAACGCTTCGCGCGCTCACGCGAGTTCGGCACGAAAAAGGGGGCCGCAACCCCCTTGAACGCTCACTTGCATGTATGGTGCCCGAGGCGAGACTCGAACTCGCACGTTGTTGCCAACGGTGGATTTTGAGTCCACTGCGTCTGCCAATTCCGCCACTCGGGCACGCAATGCGTGAGTTAGTTTATCACAGCTTTCTACCGATTAGTCCGAAAATGGAACTTCGAGCATTTCGATGAGTTCGACCGTGCGTAGCATCTCGCGCTGACGGCATCCGCGACCGTCGACCGAAGCCTCACCCATCTGGTTATCGTAAGGGTCCTCGCGCATGCCGTCGAAAGAGGGCTCAAACTCTGCCTGGAATCGATTGTTGGCCACCATACGCCATGGGTCGAGATTGCCAAAGTAGTGACGGCGGCGCCACTCCTCCCCCATCCTGTGAGCAGAAGATCCAAATGACACGTCGGCGTTGAGCCAACCGGTCTGCGGCGTATAGAACTCTGCCCAGTCGTGCGACCCCACCGAATCGGGCGCAACGTACAGGCCGCTCTGCCAACGGGCAGGCACGCCCGCGATACGGCACATGGTGATAAACGTGAGCGCCATAACGCCGCAATCGCCGCGGAGCGAATGCGCGCAGTCATCGGCAATAGATCCCAAAAGCAAGTACGGCGGCTGATAGCGATAGTCGATATGCTGCGTCAGATAATCATAGATAGCACGAGCGCGATCGAGCGGATCCTCGAGTCCGTCAACAACACCGGCCGTCAGCTGCTGCAGATACGGCGTGAATGCAATGTGCGGACGGTCCTCGGAAATATCCTCGGGCAGAGGCGCGTCCATACGCGGATGAACCGGAAGTGTGCCACCGTAGACATCACAATAAGCAGCATCGATGTGATAACGATAAGTCACCGAGAATGAGCGCTCACTCGAAGAAGACCACGAGGCGGTACGCGCCGAAGCGTTCGCGGGAGCAACAGCACCCTCCGGCGTCATGTCGAGAATCTCGACCCGAGACTGCTGACGGCAGGCAGCCGCGACGGGAAGCCAAGCGCAAACGGTCTCTCCCTCCAGAGCGCCGGGGACAGACACGGACGCTTTAAGCGTAATGACGCGAGCCAATCCGTTTTGTGACTCCATCTCCTTGAGCATCTCGTCGCGCAGTGCTATTCCGTCCGTAGAATCGGGACGCATGCCGGGGACCTCTTTGGGATATACGCGAAGCGAATCGAGGAAGTTGTCGAGAACGAACAGCTCGCCATCGATAAAGCGCCAGTCAATACGCTTACGGTCAATCAGATCGTCAAACTGCTCCTCGGTAAACTCAGGCCACTCCTCGCGAATCATCGCAATAGCTCGATCGCGCGACACCGAAAAATGAAGCGGCGTCTCAAGCATGCGATACCGCTCGGCACGAACGCAGGCAGCAAGCGAGGGATCGGGATCTTGGGCAAGTAGGCGGTCGCAAGCCTCAATAGCCTGCGAAAGATACCCCGCGTCCTTTAAACGCAGAATCTCGGGTGGCAAGCCAACATCTAGAAAACGGAAGTCATCATTGCAAACATCAACAGAGCAACCAACAGGACCCTCGTCAATAACCTTCCCATCCGAAGGCAGCACATTAATAACAGCCATACCAAACTCCAAGTCATTAGAACTCTTGAAGTCCATTGTAGCGAGATAAAAAGAAAGCCCCAATAAAGGAACCCTCAACACCGATAAACGGTACCTATAAAAAATGAATTCAGCCCAGTAACCCTGTGGCGAGTTAACGAAGGAGGCCCCGTTCACCCGAAGCTTTTCCCATTGCGCGACTTCTGGCAAAGCCAGGTGAGCGCAAGGGAAAAGCGTAGGGTGAACGGGGCCTCCGACGGGAAAGTTAAACCGCTACTTACGCCTTGTTGACGGAGCCAAACTCCTCCATGAGCTCCTTGGTGCGGGCAACGATGTTGTCGCGACCAGGCTTGAGGAGCTTGCGGGGGTCAAAGCCCTTGCCCTGCTGATCCTTGCCAGCCTCGATATACTCGCGAACGCCCTTGGCGAAGACGAGCTGCAGATCGGTGTTGACGTTGATCTTGGAGATACCCAGGGAGATGGCCTTCTTGATCTGATCCTCGGGGATGCCGGTACCACCGTGCAGAACGAGGGGCAGGTCGCCGGTCTGAGCCTTGATCTCGCCCAGACGCTCGAAGGAAAGGCCAGCCCAGTCGGCGGGATACACGCCGTGGATGTTGCCGATACCGCAGGCGAGGAAGTCGACGCCCAGGTCAGCAATCTGCTTGCACTCAGCGGGGTCAGCGAGCTCGCCGTTGGAGGTCACGCCGTCCTCGGTGCCGCCGATGCCGCCGACCTCGGCCTCGATGGACATGCCCTTGGAGTGGGCAAGCTCAACGAGCTCCTTGGTGCGGTCGAGGTTAAGCTGGAAGGTCTCCTCGTGAGAGCCGTCATACATGATGGACGTGAAGCCGGCCTCGATGCACTTGAAGCAGTCCTCGTAAGAACCGTGATCGAGGTGAAGGGCGACGGGGACGGTAACGCCCGTGGCCTCGACGGCAGCCTTGACCATGTCGGCGCAGACCTTGAAACCGCCCATCCACTTAGCGGCACCAGCGGTGCACTGAAGGATCAGCGGAGACTTGGCCTCCTCGGCGGCCTGGAGAATAGCCAGGGTCCACTCGAGGTTGTTGGTGTTGAAGGCACCGAGAGCGTACTTGCCGGCCTCGGCCTTCTTGAGCATGTCTGCTGCGTTGACGAGCATAAAAGAAACCTCCTGTAAGGTTGCTCCGATAACGCCTGAGATTTTACCACGACATACCCGAGCATAAACGTTCGTTTGTTCACGAATACCATCCGATTGGACAAATTTTGACCGTTTGCCCCACAGAATCGACCCACTGGGGAAAATAGCTTGACGATTGAGCGGTCTTCGTGGTTCGAAAGACGGCTTCGAGCCTACATCTGCATAAACGGGTTCTGCATAAGTTCGCGCGCCATCGTGGTCGAATCGCCATGGCCCGTCAAGCAAACGGTATCGGGCGGAAGCGTCTTGGCAAGTTTGGAGAGCGAGCGCATAATCGCCGCCTCGTCACCGCCGGAAAGATCGGTACGACCGTGACTGCCCGGGAAAAGCGTGTCGCCCACAAAGGCGATGTTCCCCTGCTCGGTCGCGGCGAACAGGACGATGCCGCCCGGCGTATGCCCCGGCGTCTCGATCACCTGCAGACAGACGTCGCCCACCTCGATTGTATCGCCCTCGGCAAGCAAGCGCGTCGGCTCACCCGGATCGGGCGTCTCGATACCCCACATGGCGCGCTGCTCCTCGATATTTGCGCGAGGTACCGTCACGTCCTTAGCGCACAACTCATATAGTGCGCTGTCGCCAACGACAGCTCGAACCCCGGCAACCCCGCCAACATGGTCGGCATGACCGTGCGTGCAGACAGAGCCGAGTACGCGCACCTCGGGATGCGCGGTGCGGATATGCTCCACAAGACGCTCGCCCTCCCACGCCGGATCGACGATTAAGCACTCGTCATTCGAAATCACGGCGTAGCTGTTGGTCTGAATCGGGCCGTTGACGAGTGTCTCAATCGAAGCCGCACCTCGGGGTGTCAGGTCCAAAGTCATATCGCCCATGCGCATACCCTCCTTCTAAAATACGTTCGAGGCACCAAACGATGCCTCGAACGTAACCAATATCTATGATGCTGAGAGGCTCTCGCACCTACACACGGCGTTTGAGCTGAGCTCCGCCTTCGCCGGGCATAAGACGGCGAGCGTCGTAGACCGAATCGACACTGCTGATGGAAGCCAGCAGCGGATCCAGACCGCTCGCGTCCGAGATCTCGACCATGAAGCGCAGGGTTGCAATACCCTCGCGGTTGGTCGATGTGGCGGCAGAAAGGATATTGCCGCCCGCATCGCCAATGGCAATGGTGACATCCTTGAGCAGGCCCATGCGGTCCAGGCACTCGACCACGATCTCGACCTGGAAGAGGGTGTCGGCAGCGCCGTCCCACTCCACATCGATCATGCGCTCGGGATGTTCCATAAGACCCTTGACGTTGGGGCAGTTGGCGCGATGCACCGAAACGCCACGACCGCGCGTGATGAAGCCGACGATGTCGTCACCCGTCACGGGGTTGCAGCAATGAGCCAGACGGACCAGCAGGCCGCTGTTGCTCTCGCCCTTGACGATAATGCCGTTACTGGCGCTCTTGCCGCGCTTTTGCGGCTTGCGGTTGGAGCCGCGAGCGGGCTGCTTCACGACCTCGGCGATAGCCTCGGCCTTGGTGAGCTGTTCCTCGGGCTTGGGGTCCAAGATTTGCTCGACCTTATTGCCCACAGCGCGCGGGGCAACCTTGCCGGCGCCGACGGCGGCAAACAGGTCCTCGAGCTGCTTGAAGTTAAACTGCTCCGCCACGGCGTTGAGTGCACGCGTCGAACGCGGCGTAGAAATGCCATAGCCACGCTTACGCAGGTCCTTGGCCAGCATATCGCGACCGGCGGCAGCGTCGTCGTCCTTGGTCGCAGCGGCAAAATAGCGGCGGATCTTTGACTTGGCGGAAGGTGTCTTAACGATCTTGAGCCAATCGCGCGACGGCTTGGAACTCTTGTTAGTCAGGATTTCAACGCGGTCGCCCGTCTTGATCTCGTGCGTGAGCGGAGCCACCGCACCGTTGATTTTGGCGCCGACGCAATGGTTTCCCACCTCGGTATGAACGGCATAGGCAAAGTCGAGCGGCGTGGAGCCAGCACGAAGCGCCATGACCTCGCCTTTGGGCGTGAAGACAAAGATCTCCTGATCGAACAGATCGACCTTCAGCGAGTGCAGGTATTCCTTGGCATCGGTAATCTCGTCGGAAGCCGCCCAATCGAGCGAATGCTTGAGCCAGTTGATCTGGTCGTCCAAACGTTGAGCGTCATTGGTCTTGGAAGCAGACGATCCGCCCGACTTCTTATATAGCCAGTGGGCGGCAATGCCGTACTCGGCCTGCTCATGCATCTCGTAGGTTCGAATCTGAATCTCGAGCGGACGAGCCGTAGGGCCGATGACCGTCGTGTGGAGCGACTGGTAGTTATTGACCTTGGGCATGGCGATATAGTCTTTAAAGCGACCAGGCATGGGGTGCCACAGCGTATGCACCGCACCGAGCGTGGAGTAGCAATCGCGCACCGAATGGGTAATTACGCGCAGCGCCACCAGGTCGTAGATCTCGGAGAACTCCTTGCCCTTGCGCTTCATCTTTTGGTAGATGGACCAATAGTGCTTGGAGCGGCCGTTGATCTGGAAGTCCTCCAGACCAATGCGGTTGAGCTCATCGGTAAGCGTCTTGATGGTCTCGGCAAGGTAGCGCTCGCGGACCTCGCGCGACTCAGCCACCATGCGCGCGATGCGCTGGTAGGCATCGGGCTCCAGGTAGAAGAAGGACAGGTCCTCGAGCTCCCACTTAATAGAGCTCATGCCCAGGCGGTCGGCCAAGGGCGCGTACACGTCCATGGTCTCGCGAGCCTTAAACAGGCGACGATCCTCGCGCAGGGCTGCCAGCGTTCGCATGTTGTGCAGACGGTCGGCAAGTTTAACGATGATGACGCGAATGTCCTTGGACATGGCGAGGAACATCTTGCGCAGCGTGAGCGCCTGCTTCTCGTCCATGCTGTCGACTTCGATGTTGGTGAGCTTGGTCACGCCATCGACGAGCTCGGCCACCGTATCGCCAAACAGGCCGGAAACATCGGCAAGAGAAGTCTCGGTATCCTCGACGGTATCGTGCAGCAGCGCGGCGCACACCACATCGCAGTCCATCTTGAGATCGGCCAAAATGATGGCAACCTCGACGGGATGGTTAATGTACATCTCGCCCGAGCGGCGCTTTTGGTTGCAGTGCTTCTCGGCGGCAAAGCAGTAGGCCTGCTCAACCTTAGAAAAGTCGTCCTCATTCATATATTTGAGGCACAGGCGCTCCAGCTTGTCGTAGCTGTCCGCCATAATCTCGGGCGGCAGCTCATCGGCATGCTTATAGTGCTCCATCTCCGAAAACGGCTGGAGGGTGGAATCATGGGCGGTACGGGCTGCGGCATCCATCGAGGTCCCCTTCCCCTAGGCCCGCGGTACGATCGGGCGGTTAACTTTGGCTAGCATATCAGAAGCGCACGAATCGAGCGCCCAGCTCCGGAAAGCCGAAAACTCCATGCGCGAGCGCAAGCCCTCCAAATAGCGAATTGACCTGCTCAATTGCACGCGGCCGGGGTTTTCGGCCATCGCGATACGACGAGTGTCGTCAAACCCCGAAACGCGACAAAAACCAAGCTCTTCGAAGATTCCCAGGCCGCTTTCCACCGAGCGCTCGTCGACCGGCGTGCGAGCATCGATGGCAAGGCACATCTGCGCGATGTCGATATCGCTCGCGCTAAAGGAATCGTCCCCGGTTTTGCCGCGGTTGGAGCGCCACATGGTCTGCAGCGCGCGATAGAGCGTGACGAGCTCGTCGCGCTCGGGCGCATAGCAGTCGAGCAGGCGCTCGTTAATGCGGGCGTCGCGCGACGAATAGAGCAGATGGATTACGGCGGGCTGGCCGTCGCGGCCGGCACGTCCGCTCATCTGGTTGAACTCGATGGCGCCAAACGGCATGTGGTAGAGCACGACATGGCGGATATCGGGCAGGTTGACACCCTCGCCAAAGGCGGAGGTCGAAACGATGCAGCTGAGGCTGCCGTCTCGAAACGCTTCTTCTACGCGATGGCGGTCGGTGCGCGTAAGGCCAGCGTTATAGAACGCGATACGGGTCGCACAGTCGGGAACGCGTTTGCGTAGTGTCTTGGCAAGCGCCACGGACTGATCACGCGAATTGACGTAAATGACGGTCTTCTCCCCCGTCGCCACGATCGACACTAAACGGTTCTCGCGGCTCGCAAGGTCGCGGTCGTCCTCGAGCTGCAGGTTCTCGCGCACCGTCTCGTCGACCACCGTGCGAGTGATCGGCAACATGCGGGCAAGCTCGGCCACGACCGGAGCCGTCGCGGTGGCCGTCGCAGCCATAACGACCGGGTCGCCCAGGGCTTTGAGGATATCGGGCATGTCGAGATAGGCGCTGCGGTCGCCGCCCTTGGCAAGGCCGGCGTGGTGCGCCTCATCGATAACGACAAAGCCGATGCGGCCCGAACGCGCGAAGCGGTCACGGTGGATAGACAGGAACTCGGGCGTCGTGAGCACGATACCGGTGCGGCCCGAAGCCAGGCCGGCGAACACGTCATCGCGCGCCGCCTCCACGGTCTCGCCGGTCAACACGCCGACGCCAATGCCGAGCGCGGCCATCGTCGACGAGAGGTGATAGGCCTGGTCGGCAACGAGCGCGCGCAGCGGATAGACAAAGATGCTCGCACGCCCGCGAAGAACCGCCTCGCGCGCGGCATGCACATGGAAGATGAGCGACTTGCCGCGTCCCGTTCCCATAACGGCCAGAACACTTTGGTGATCGGCCAGGGCATCGAGCGCCTCGACCTGCGCGCGGTGCGGCTGGTTCGAGCCTATAAAGCTATGGATAAGCGAGCGCGTGAGCTCGGTATAGGAAAGCTGGGCGAGCGTCTCGCGCTTGCGCGACTCCAGGCGCAGGCCGGAATCCGCCGGCTGCACGCCACGACGAAGCTCGCATGCCGGATCGTCGACGCTGGGCAGCATGGTATCGCGGACCAGAACATCCTTGATCATGAGCTTGGGCTTCACACGCCCCTGCCAATGCTCGGCAACGGCCTCGAACACCAAGTCGACAGCGCTATCGCAGTTGATGAGCTTATCGATTTGCGGCACGCGGAACATAATGGCCGGCACACTCGCGGCGCCATCGGTCGCCACAAAGCGCATGTGCTCGCCGGTTTTGCCCACCACGGCGCGATCGCACATCGTCACGCCCTCGGCGGCCAGCAGCGGCACCTTGTTGCCCTGGCCAAACGGCTCAAGACGGGAAATCTGCTCTATAGTCTCGATATTCAGCTCGGAAAGGTCGACCGTGGCGGCAACCTCGTCGATGTCTTCAAAGTCCTCGGCGGGAATCTCCGATAGCACGGCGGAAAGGCGACGACGGAATTCATCGAGCTTGGATGCCTCGATGGTCACTCCCACCGCACCGGCATGTCCGCCGCGACGAATCAGCAGGTCGGAACAGCGCTCGACGGCGTCAAACAGGTTAACTTTGCCCACCGAGCGACCAGAGCCGCGCGCGATACCGTCCTCGATCGAGAACAGCAGCGCCGGCACGTGGTAGCGGTTGGTCAGACGGCTTGCCACGATGCCCTTGACGCCCTCGTGCCAGCCTTCGCCGCCCACGACGATCGCGCGTCCGCCGTCATAGGCCTCCTCGACCTTTGCCATGGCATCGCGCGTGAGCTCCGCCTCGATCTCACGGCGCTGGCGGTTGATTTCCTCGAGCTCAGCCGCCAGTGCGCTTGCTTCGATGGGATCGCGGGCAAGCAGCAGGTCGAGCGCCAGCTTGGGATCAGCCATGCGGCCGGCAGCATTCAGACGAGGGATGAGCGAAAACGACAGGCCGTCGGCCGTAATGGTAGAAAGGTCCGCCTTGGCGAGCGCGGCAAGCGCGATATAGCCGGGGCGAGCGGTTACGCGCATCTGCTGGATGCCCTCGGCAACCAGCGCGCGGTTCTCGGGCGTGAGCGGCATCATGTCGGACACGGTGCCCAGCGCCGCGACCTCGATTAGCGAACGCCAATACGACGGCTTGCCCAGGCGCTCACCCAGGACTTGCACCAGCTTGAGCGCCACACCAGCACCGGCAAGCTCACGCGAGGGGCCCTCGTCCTCGAGCTTGGGGTCAGTCAGGGGCACACCCTGCGGCACCTGGTCGGAGGGCTCGTGATGGTCCGTGACCACCAAATCGATCCCCAGGCTCTCCAGATAGGAAACCTCTTCCTTGGCGGCAATGCCGTTATCGACGGTCACGATCAGCTGGGGGCGAGCGAGCTCGTTAACGCGGTCGAGCGCCGCGCGCGAAAGACCGTAGCCCTCATCAAAGCGATGCGGAATAAACGGCGTAACATCGGCGCCAAACGTGCGCAGCGCCTCGGTCAACAGGCAGGTCGACGTAATACCGTCAACGTCAAAATCGCCAAAGACTGCAATGTGCTCGTGGTTGCGAATAGCACGCTCGACGCGGTCGGCGACGACCGACATGCCCGGGATAATGAGTGGGTCGGCCCAGTCGCGATCGAGCGAAGGCGTCAAAAACAATTGGCCCTCTTTGATGGAGCCAATGCCGTGCGCGACCATAATGCGCGCCACCAGCCCGGGAATGCCCAGACCAGCCGAAAGCTCCTTTTCGAGCTCGGGGTTTTGCTGAGCGACCGCCCAGCGATGCGTCGTCTTAAGCGATGACATAGGCACCCACCCCCGATAGGGGCAGGTCGCCGCGATACCTCTCACGGTTCATAGCGATGAGTCCTCTGTGTATGCCCGCTTCGGCAGGCAGATCTGTTGAACGGATTTATTATACCGTGCAGCGCGGACGCAAAACGCCGCGGTGCGCCGCGGTTTCGGCAAACGATGGCGGTAATGGTCTCGAAATAATCGAGCGTTTCAGCCGCACGGACGCATACGAGCGTCTAGCATATCCATACAAACGAGTTCGCGGATAAAGGGAGTCACGGGACATATGAAGCAATGGGCTGGACTGGGAAAGTTCCTCGCGGGGCATATGCAGATCATCGTTCCGATTTGCGTGGCGCTCGGCGTGCTCTTTCCCCAGCAGATCGGCGTGCTCAAGCCCATTGTTCCCGCCCTCTTCGCCTTTATGACGTTTCAGGGCGCGCTCAGCAACACTTTTCACCAGGTAGCCGAGGTGTTCCACCGTCCGCTGCACCTGATTCTGGCGCTGCTGGTCTCGGCAGTGCTTATTCCCATCGCGGCGTATGCCATAGGGTCACTCTTCTTTGGCTCCAACCCCAACCTTGTCTGCGGCATCGTGCTCGAGTACAGCGTGCCCGTGGCCGTCACCGCTTTTATGTGGATCAGCATGTTCGGCGGCAACGGCCCGCTCGCGCTCACCATCATCCTGACGTCCTCGGTTATCTCCCCTGTGACGATTCCGCTCACGCTTAAGCTCTTGCTGGGTGCCACCGTCTCGATCGATGTGCCGAGCATGATGCAAGACATGGCCTTTATGATCGCCATCCCCGCCGTGCTCGGCATCGTGATCAACGAGCTCACGCGTGGATGGGGACACGAGAAGCTCTCCCCCGTGCTCTCGCCCGCCTGCAAATTCATGATGATGGGCGTTATCGCCTCCAACTCCACCGCCATGAGCGAGTACGTGCTGCACATGAACGCGGTGCGCCTGGAAGTCGCCCTCTTTATTTTGGTCTTCGCCATCAGTGGCTTTGTCGTCGGTTTTCTGGTCGCCCATGCGCTGCATCTGCCATATAGCGAGACGACCACCATGTGCTTTACCTGCGGCATGCGTAACATCTCTTCGGGCGCCGTCATCGCCACGCAGTACTTTCCGGGCGAAGTCGTGTTTCCCGTCATGTGCGGAACGCTGTTTCAGCAGGTACTCGCCTCGCTTATCGGGCATCTCTTTGAGCGTCTGACCGGCGAGGAGCGCGCCGCCCAGCGCAAGCGCGTCGAAGCCGGCCGCGACGCCATGGCACGCTAGACTGTCCGCATTACGCGGGTGTTAGTCTTGCTATACGAGCGTTTCCAGATGCGCACGCAGGCGCTCAGCATCGATATCGAGCGTTGTCTCAGCATTGACCTGGGTCAAACGATAGCCGACAAAGTAGGGCGAAACCACCCAACGCGGCAGCGCCTTGGCAATGGTCCGACCGCCCAGGTGATAGAAGAACAGGTTATACGACTCTGCGCGACCACCGTGGTGCTCGTTCAGGATATAGCGCAGAGCTACCTGGATTGCATCGGCGAAGAGATCCGCCTCGGCTTGATCTCTCGTGTCATCGCTGGCGGCGATTCCCTGCGGGGCTGAAACGTTGATCTCAAAGAACCCCATGATGGGTTCGGTTGAGATGTTGGCCGAGATCCTCCCCTGTTGCCAGACATTGATGCCTTCGAAATTGGCGGAAGCCAGCGAAGCATAGCCGTCTTCCTGCTCCAAACCCACAATCTGCATGTGCGGATGAACGAGGCTACCGCCCGAGAGCGGACCCTTGTTCTTGTACATGAGCACGCTTCGATACTGCTGTGAATCGATCATCTGCTGCCAGCAACCCAGGGCAAACCGCATCACATGGTGGAGTTCATCCGGCTCATAGGTCACCAGGTCGGCATCGTGATCGGCCGACTCGATCAGCACGGTTTGACGGGTGGCGCGCAGGGTCTTGAACTTATTCTCGAGCCAAATGCAATCGCCATCACGGCGAATGATGTCGGTGAGCCCTTCTGTATCGCAAAAGGGGCACGCGGTGCCGGGACGACGGTTGTCGTCGGGCTTACCGTTCGCCTGCTGAACGTCAAATACCAGCGTCACGGGTTATACCTCCAGCGGCACAATCTTGGTGCCATGGAGCTCGGAGACGCCCAGTGCCGCCGCCACGGTATCGCGGTTGACCGTGGAAATGCCGCCGCCGGGAAGGATGGTCAAGCGGTCGCCCGCATACTCGATCAAGCGGGCCAGGTTTTCGAAGTTGTCCTCGATCGGCGTACCGGCAGCGCCACCATGCGTCAGGATGCGTGTGATGCCGCAGTCGGCGAGTATGTCAATCGCGTCGAGCTGAGCCTCGGGCGAGAGCTGATCAAACGCCATGTGGAAGGTGATGTCGATGGGCTCACGCTTGCATTCCTCGGTCGCGCAGCCCGCGGCCATCACGAGAGCGCCCAACGTAAGCTCGTCGAGCGCCCATCCGCCAGCGCAGGGCTTGCAGCTGCCAAAGACCAAGCCGTCAACGCCGGCGCTTACGGCAAGGCCCAGGTCCATCTCCATCATGCGCAGCTCGTCTTGGTTGTAATGAAAGTCACCGCCACGCGGGCGAATCATGCACATCACCCGCGCATCGTGCTCGTGTGCATAGTTGGTCGTAGCGCTGATAACGCCGGCCGAAGGCGTGGTGCCACCAACGGCAAGGTTGTCGCACAGTTCAATACGCCTTGCACCGGCATCGATAGCCGCCGGCACCCGCTCAAAGTTCTCGGCACAAAACTCGTACAGCATAGATAGACCCCCAAAGACAGCAGATGTTTTCCGACGGGCATTGTCACACATCCCCATGAAGTTGCGGTGGAATAGGGACTCATTTGGCCTCTGGAGCCCGTATTCAGTCCCTATTTCACCGCAACTTAAAAGGGGGCGCTGACCGGGTTGGTCAGCGCCCCCTTTGTTGAATGGATTAACCGCCCAGATAGGCCTTGCGGACGTTGTCGTCGTGCAGGAGCTCTTGGCCCGTGCCGGTCATGGTGATCTTGCCGGTCTCGAGCACGTAGCCGCGCGTAGCGATGGAAAGCGCCATCTGCGCGTTCTGCTCGACCAGGAGCACCGTAGTGCCGGCCTTGTGCAGATCCTCGACAATCTGGAAGATCTGCTCGATCAGGATCGGTGCCAGGCCCATGGAGGGCTCGTCGAGCATGAGCAGCTTGGGGTTGCTCATAAGGGCGCGGCCCATAACGAGCATCTGCTGCTCGCCACCCGAAAGGGTGCCGGCGACCTGACGACGGCGTTCCTTAAGGCGCGGGAACTGCTCGTAGACGCGCTCAAGACCCGGAGCAACCGTGGACTTGGGCTGCGTGTAGGCGCCCATCTCCAGGTTCTCCTCGACCGTCATCTGCAAAAAGGCGCGACGGCCCTCGGGGACCTGAGCCAGACCCTTACCCACCAGCTTGTCGGCAGGCGTATGGGTAATGTCCTCGCCCATAAACTTGATGGAGCCGGTCTTGGAACGCAGCAGGCCCGAGACGGTTTTAAGCGTCGTGGACTTACCGGCGCCGTTGGCACCGATCAAGGCCACGATCTCACCCTCGTTAACGTTAAAGGAGATGTCCTTGATGGCGTGGATGGCGCCGTACCAGACGTTGATGTTGTAGACGGAAAGCATCGGCTCTGCCATTTAGTTCTCCCCCTTATCCTGCTTGCCCAGATACGCCTCGATAACGGCGTCGTTGTTCTGAATTTCCTCTGCCGTGCCCTTGGCGATGACCTTACCAAAGTTGAGCACGCAGATGCCCTCGCAGATGTTCATAACGAGCGACATATCATGCTCGATAAGCATGATGGCAATGCCAAAGGTGTCGCGAATCTTGACGATGTTCTCCATGAGCTCCGCGGTCTCGGACGGGTTCATGCCGGCGGCGGGCTCGTCGAGCAGCAGCAGCTTAGGGTTAGTGGCAAGAGCGCGGACGATCTCCAGGCGACGCTGGGCGCCGTAAGGCAGCGAGCCGGCCTGCTCATTTGCCAGGTGCTCCATATCAAAGATGGACAGCAGCTCCATGGCGCGCTCGTGAGCGGCTTTCTCGCGCTTCCAATACGTCGGCAGGCGCAGCACGCGCTCAAAACCGGAGTAGCGCTCCTGGTTGTGCAGGCCGACCTTAACGTTGTCCTCCACCGTCATGGTGTTGAACAGGCGAATGTTCTGGAAGGTACGGGCGATACCCATGCGGTTGACCTGATAGACGGACTTGCCCGAGGTGTCCTCGCCGTCGAGCAGGATGGTGCCGTGCGTGGGCTGATATACCTTGGTGAGCAGGTTGAAGACCGTGGTCTTACCGGCACCGTTGGGGCCAATGAGACCGGCGATCTCGGTCTTGCCGATGGTCAGGCTAAAGTCGTCGACCGCCTTAAGGCCACCGAACTCAATGCCCAGGTGAATGCACTCGAGTGCCGGGCGCTCGCCCAGGTCGCGGTCGGGAACGATGGCGCCAGACGGATACGGAACCATCTTACCCTTGTTGAACTCAAACTTACTGGGCATCGGCTGCCACCTCCTTCTTGGGAGCAATGCGGTCCTTAATGCGACCGAAGAACGCCTTGAGCTGCGGGTTGTTGGTAAAGATCATGACCAGGATCAGCACGATGGCGTAGATGAGCATGCGGTAGTCCGAGAACTGACGGAGCAGCTCGGGAAGCACGGTGAGCAGCGCCGCGGCGATGACGGAGCCGCGCATGTTGCCCAGACCGCCCAGAACCACGAACACCAAGATGAGAATCGACGTGTTGAAATCGAACTTGGTGGCGGAGAGCTGCGAGAAGTTACCGCCGAAGAGGGCTCCGGCAGCACCGGCGAGGGCAGCGGAAACCACGAAGGCGATCATGCGGTACTGGGTGACGGAGATGCCCACGGACTCGGCAGCGATCTTGTTATCGCGAACGGCCATGATGGCACGGCCGGTACGGCTGCGAACCAGGTTGAGCACGATCACGAGCGCGACCATGACCAAGATGGCGCCGGCAAGGAAGGTCGAATAGGTCGACACGCCCGAGGCGCCCTGGGCACCCTTGATGATGGCGGTGCCGTCCTCGAGCAGATGCAGGTCGTCGATCGTGGAATTGCCCGTGATGTTAAAGATCACGTGCAGGCCACGCGAGTCGACACCAACGATAAGACAGGTGACGATCTCTTTGATGATCTCGCCAAAGGCCAGCGTCACGATGGCCAGGTAATCGCCGCTCAGGCGAAGGACCGGGATGCCGATCAAGAAGCCCAAAATGGCTGCGGCGATAGCGCCGACCACAATGCTGATGATGAGGCGCACCGGATCGGAGGGAACGGCGCTCTCGAGGGCAACCGCGGTGACGATGCCCGTATAGGCACCGACGCTCATAAAGCCCGCGTGGCCCAGCGACAGGTCACCCGCGATACCGACGACGAGGTTAAGCGAGAGGGCCATAACGATGTAGGCCGTGATGGGGACCAGCTGACCGGCGATCATGCGCGGGATCATGTGGTTCGATTGCATAAAGAACACGATGGCGAAGGCCACGATGCACATGGCGTACGTGACAAAGTCGTGACGCGTCTGCTTGTCTTTAAGAAACTTCATAACGCTCACCTACACCTTCTCGGGGACGTACTTGCCCAAGAGGCCGGCAGGCTTGACGAGCAGGACGATGATCAGAACACCAAAGACGATGGAGTTGGCAAGGCTCGTGGAAATGTAGGCCTGTGCCATCGCCTCGATGATGCCGATGAGAATGCCACCGACAAAGGCGCCGGGAATGGAGCCGATACCACCGAAGACGGCGGCGTCGAAGGCCTTGATGCCAGGCATGGCGCCCGTCGTGGGCTGCAGGACCGGCGAATAGGAGCACAGCAGCACGCCGGCGATGGCGGCAAGGGCAGAGCCGATGGCGAACGTCATCGAGATGGTGCGGTTGACGTTGATGCCCATGAGCTGAGCGGCGGCCTTGTCCTCGGAAACGGCGCGCATGGCCTTGCCCATCTTGGTCTTACCCGTAAAGAACACCAAGCCGGCCATGATAACCAGGCAGGCGACGATGGTGACGAGCGAGACGGCGCTCACGTTGTACTTGGCCAAGAACTCCGGCACCGGGAAGGTGACGAGCGAAGTAAAGTTCTTGGGCGTGGCGCCCCACAGAAGCTGTGCGGCATTCTGCAGGAAGTAGGACACGCCGATAGCCGTGATTAGAACGGCCAGCGGGCCCGCCTGACGTAGCGGCTTATAGGCCAGGCCCTCGATGAGAACACCGAGAACCGTGCAGACCGCACAAGAGAGAATTACAGAAGCCCAGCCCGGGAGGCCGAGATACGACGTGGCGCAGAACGAGACATAGGCACCGACCATGATGACGTCGCCGTGAGCGAAGTTCAGCATCTTGGCGATACCGTAGACCATGGTGTAGCCCAACGCGATGATGGCGTAGACGCTGCCCATGGACAGGCCGTTGACCAGGTATTGGATAAAGACCGTCATGTTCCACATCCCCCTTTCGAATAGGTTTCCAGTTGATGTATGAAACAGGGACGTTACATCGTCCCTAGATACCAAGCAAGCAGGGAAGGCCAAAACCTCCCCTGCTTGGGATCAAAACCGCTCTTTGTAAGGCGGCCTATTAGGCCTGTACGTACTTGCCGTCGGTGATGACGTACGCCGTGGGGTCCTTCTGGACCTGGCCCTTGTCGTTCCAGGAAAGCTTGCCGGTCAGACCGTCAACGGTGATCTTGAGCATAGCCTCGGGCAGCTTCTCGGCGACCTCGGTCGGGTCGGCGTCGACGCCCAGGCCGGCCTCCTTGAGAGCCTCGACCACAGCGTGCACGCCGTCGTAGGCGTCGGCGGCAAACTGGTCGGGGGTATCGCCATAAGCGTCCTTATAGGCGTTGACGAAGTCGGCGTTCTTCTCGTCGTCGGCAGAGAACGGGGTCATGAGCAGCAGGCCCTCGGCAAGGGAGGTGTCGAAGCCCTCCACACCCAGGATGCCGTCCATGCCGTCGCAGCCCATCATCTTGACGTCGTAGCCCATGTCCTTAGCGTTCTTGAGCAGGACAGATGCCGGCGTGTAGTAGATCGGTGCGAAGATCATGGTGGCGCCGGCCTGCTTGGCCTTGGTGAGCTGGTTGGTGAAGCTCGTGGAAGAGTCGTCCTTAAAGGTTTCCTCGTCAACGATCTCGAGCTTGGACTCAGCGGCCTGGGCCTTAAAGGCATCGGCAATGCCCGAAGAATAGGCGTCGCCGGAGTTATAGAAGAGCACGAACTTCTCGTCCGCATACTTCTGAGCCAGGAACTTGGCAGCGTTGACGCCCTGGTTGGGGTCGGTAAAGCAAACCTGGAAGACGCAATCCTTGCCCTTGGTGACGTCCTCGGAAGACGCGGACGGGGTGATCATGAACGTCTTGGGGTCGTTACCGCACTCGGCGGCAACGGCAACCGATGCGCCCGTGGTGGTCGGGCCGACAAGGGCCTGCATACCCCAGTCCAGAAGATTATTAAAGGCGTTGACGGCCTTCTCGCCGTCGGCCTGATCGTCCTCGGCCTTGCTGGCAAGCGGAAGTTCCTTGGTGGAGAAATCCTTGCAGCCAAGCTCGACGGCCTGAGTAACGGACTTGCCATAGGAGGCATTTGCACCGGTCAGCGGGCCGATGGTGCCGATCTTAAACGAGGCGTCGCTCGAAGCGGAACCGCTATCGCCGCCGTTGGAGGAGCAGCCAGCTAGAATGGACATCGCCCCCAGACCTGCTGCGCTCGCGATAACGCTCCTGCGATTCATAACAGGGTTCAATGACTTACCGGTGAGGCTCGACATGCGGCTCTCCTCTCAAATCTCGTCGGGTTTCGGTTACCCGACAGGCCATCCTTCGCCGTGTTCGGCGTTCGCAAAATAGTAGACGCTTTAGTTAAGAAAAGTGGCGATTATTTCAACTTTTCTTTGGCCTCGGATTTTTATCCATATTTCTGCGTATTTTTACCGCTTTATGCAGGTCTGCCACTTTATTGTGTAAAAGTAATGTTTCCATTCTGTTACAAGCACCCTCGCCCTGAATAAAAGAGCCCCACCGGTTGCGTTTTATACGCTCTTAGGCGGCGATGTACTTGCCGTCCTGAATCACATAGGCCGTAGCGGGCTTTTCGACCTGGCCCTCGTCGTTCCAGGTGAGCTCGCCGGTCAGGCCATCGATCTTGATCTTACGCATTGCCTTGGCAAGGTCGGCGGCAATGTCGGCACCGTCGGCCGTCGTATCGATGCCAGCCTTGTCGATGGCCTCGGCGATCGCGTGGACGCAGTCGTAGGCGTCGGCGGCAAACTGGTTGGGGGTCTCGTCGTACTCCTCCTTGTATGCCTTGACGAAGTCGGCGTTCTTCTCGTCGTCGGCGGAGAACGGCGTCATGAGCAGCACGCCCTCGGCAAGCGAGGTGTCGAAGCCCTCGACGGAGAGCAGGCCGTCCATGCCGTCGGTACCCATGAGCGTCATGTCATAGCCCATGTCCTTGGCATTCTTGAGCAGGACGGATGCCGGCGTGTAGTAGATCGGCGCAAAGATGAGCGTGGCGCCAGCCTCCTTGGCCTTGGTCAGCTGGTTGGTAAAGCTCGTGGAGGAGTCGTCCTTAAAGGTCTCGGTATCGACGATATCGAGCTTGGACTCCTTGGCCTGCTCGGCGAAGGCATCAGCGACGCCCGAGCTGTACGTATCGCCGGAGTTGTAGAACAGGGCGATCTTGGCGTCCGCATACTTCTCGGCCAAGAACTTCGCGGCGCTCGTGCCCATGGTGGGATCGGTGAAGCAGACCTGGAAGACCGTGGTCTTATCCTTGGTGACGTCGAGCGACGAGGCAGAAGGCGTGACCATGAGCATGTCGTCGGCAATCTCGCCCGAGACAGCAACGGCGGCACCGGTGGTAACGGGGCCGACGAGTGCCTGCATGCCCCAGTCGCACAGGGTATTGAAGGCGTTGATGGCCTTCTCGCCGTCAGCGACGTCGTCCTCGGACTTAAGCGAGAGCTTGAGGTCCTTGGTCGAGAAATCCTTGGCAGCGAGCTTAGCGCCCTTCTCGGCCGAGACGCCATAGGTTGCCGCGGCGCCGGTCAGAGGGCCGATGACACCGATCTTGAAAGACTTGCCGTCATCGGCGGAGCCGCCATCCGAGCCACCCGAGGAGCAGCCGGCAAGCGCGACGGTGCTACCGAGCGCCGCGGCGCCGGCGAGGAAGTTCCTACGGCTGAGCGTGCTGTTGATGTTGAACATGGTGTCCCCCTTTTCGCTGGCCGCGGTGCGGCCGTCTTGCGGTACAGGGCAAACCTTATGGTTCAAACGTTGACAGTTTGTTACGGAACTTCGTTTGTAGCGAGCGTGTTTCCAATGTTTCCGCAGCGTTTCGGGGGTAGTGTTTTGTGCGGCTCCTGTTGCCTGGCAAGCACGCGCCCTCGGTTCACGCTAGAATGCACTCAACCTTAACTGGTCAATCATCCATACAGATGCACGAAGGAGCTATCTATGAGCGAATCCCTGCGCACCGTGAACGTCGGCCTGATCGGTCTGGGAACCGTCGGCGGCGGCGTGGCCCGCTTGATTAAGAGCCACCACGATGAGTACCTGGCCGCCTACGGCATCGACCTTAAGCTAACCCGCGCCTGTGCGCTTGCCTGGGAGCAGGCCGAAGCCGCCGGTATTGAGCGCGAGGCCTTTACAAGCGACTGGCACGACGTCGTCACCGACCCCGCCGTCGACATCGTCGTCGAGCTGATCGGTGGCGAGCACCCCGCGACCGAGGTCTTCACCACGGCCTTCGAGAACGGCAAGCACGTCGTCTCCGCCAACAAGGCCCTGCTCGGCCGTCATGTCGAGACGCTTGCCGAGAAAGCGCGCGCGTGCGGCGTGCAGATCAAGTGCGAGGCCAGCTGCGGCGGCGGTATCCCCATCGTCAGCACGCTCGAGCACGACCTGGTGGGCAACAAGATCCTGACCATCGCCGGCATCCTCAACGGCACCACCAACTACATCCTGTCGCGTATGGACGCCGAGGGCGCCGATTACGCCGATGTGCTCGCCGATGCCCAGGCCAAGGGCTATGCCGAGGCCGATCCGTCCGCCGACGTCGACGGCTTCGATGCCGCCAGCAAGACGGCCATCCTCGCCTCCATCGGCTTTGGCACCCGCGTGACCACCGACGACGTCTACCAGCAGGGCATCCGCACCATCGGCGCCGAGGACATCGCCCAGGCCCGCGAGCTCGGCTACACCATTAAACTGCTGGGCATCGCCCGCAACACCGATGCCGGCGTCGACGTCCGCGTGCATCCCACGCTGATCCCCGCCGACCACATGCTCGCTAAGGTCAACGGCGCCATGAACGCCGTCTACGTGGTGGGCGACGCTGTGGGCGAGACCATGTTCTACGGTGCCGGCGCAGGCTCCTTCCCCACCGCGAGCGCCGTCGTGGGCGATATCCTGTCGCTGTCCGAGCAGATCAGCCGCGGCGTGGCACCGCTGCCCGAGATCGAGCCCTACGGCCACAACCTCGCCTTTAAGCCCATGGACGAGCTCCAGACCAAGTACTATGTGCGCCTGAAGGTTGCCGACCGCGTGGGCGCCCTGTCCGAGACGGTCGATATCTTCGCCAAGCACAACATCTCGATCTCGCTCATCAATCAAGTCGAGGATGGCAAGTCGGGAGTCACCGACACCTGCTCGGTCATCTTCCTGACGCACCGCGCGCTCGAGAAGGACGTCCAGGCTGCCGCCGCCGAGCTTGCAGGCGTCGACTGCGTGGCCGAGGTCGCCAACGTCCTGCGTATCGAGGACGTCGAGGCCTGGACCGAAGGCGTTATGGCCAACTAGTCCGGCTCTCGCCATACGACATATATGTTTGAAGGGCTCCCGTCCGGTCTTGGACGGGAGTCTTTTTACTTGCGCGCTCGGGGCGCATGAGCGCGGCCAACGTTTGAACAACTTGACCGCTCGCTGACAACCGGGGGTACCGTTCACCGATAAGCGAACATGCCCGTTTTGGGCCGCCACTATGCTGTGCTGCGTATGTCCACACCCCCGAAGAATGGAGGCACCATGTTGCTCGAGGGTAAGAAAGCAATCATCACCGGAGGCACGCGCGGCATCGGCTATGCCATCGCCTGCCGTTTTATTGAGGAGGGCGCAGCCGTCACCGTTTTTGGCTCTCGCCAGGAGACCGCCGATGCCGCCGTCGAGAAGCTGACCGCAGCCTATCCCGAGGCAAAGATCTGGGGCCGTTCCTGCGACCTCACCTCGCTCGAGGCCGTGACCGAAGCCTTTACCCAGGCCGCAGCCGACATGGGCGGCTTGGACACGGTCGTCAACAATGCCGGTATCTCCCAGCGTTCACCCCTCTTGGACTACACGGCCGAGGAGTTCGCAAAGGTCATGGACCTTAACGTCGTCGCCGTCTTTAATGGCCACCAGGCTGCCGCCAAGATCATGACCGAGGCCGGCCACGGCGGCACCATCACTACCACAAGCTCGATGGTCGCCAAGTACGGCCAGCCCTCCGGCGTCGGTTACCCCACGTCCAAGTTTGCCGTCAACGGTATGGTCCAGTCGCTCTCGCGCGAGCTCGCCCCTATGGGTATTCGCGTCAACGCCGTAGCACCTGGTGTAACCAAGACCGACATGGTCGCCAACCTGCCCGAAGAGGTCATCAAGCCCATCATCGCCACTATTCCGCTCGGCCGCATGGGCGAGCCCGAGGATGTCGCCAACGCCTTCGTTTTCCTGGCGAGCGACATGTCCTCCTATGTCACGGGCGCCGTGCTCCCCGTCGACGGAGCCTCCCGTTCCTAAAGGTCGCAAGCCACGACTTCGAACCTCAACGAGGCCCAACGCAAAAGGCGCGCTGTCTGCATCAACCGCAGGCAGCGCGCCTTCTATTATTTGGACGGAACCCGTATCCCGGCATTCCTTACTACTTGCCGTCGTCGTCCTCGGCTTCTTCTCTTGCATAGAGCTCCAGCATGCGGCGGCGGTATTCGCGCACGGCGAGCTTGGCGCGCTCCAGGCGGCGACGCTCGCGCGGAGTCAGTTTGGACGGGTCGACCTCGTCTCCATAGGTCTTATCGGCAAGCAGGTGCGCCGCGTCCACGATGCGGGCATCGATGTGGCCGCTCGCCGCCTCGGCGGAAAGACGCTCGGCAATCGTATCGAGCGTAGGCAGTCCCTCGAATACGCGACCATGGCCATGCGAAGTCAGCAGCTCATGCTCGCGTGCGAGCAAGCTCGCTAGGTCGTGATGGGCGCGCAGGATGTCAAGCGCATCGGATGGATGCTCGGCAACCTCCGCCACGGCAGCGACCGGTGCGGCGTCGACCACGCGGTAGAAGAGCTGCGCGAGCAATGGCATCAAGAACACCGTAATGGCACCGGCGGCAACCATAACCGACGCAATATCTTGCGACAGCGCACCCGCGTTGACGGCAACGCTTGTCACGGCAACGATGATCGGCAGGGCCGTGGTGCAGTACAGGGCCACGGTAATGCGGCCATACGCCGACACATCGCGCGTCACGGGACAAAAGCTCATAGAGACGAGAATAGGCACGGCACGAATAATCAGTAACGCCACGATAAAGCCCGCGAGCAGCCCGGGGCGCGACGCCACGGCCGTCAGGTCGATCTTTGCGCCCGATACGGTAAAGAACACCGGAATCAAAAAGCCGTAGGCCAGGCCGTCGAGCTTGGTCTCGAGCGTATGGTTGCCCTCGGGGATGATATAGCGCAAGACAAAGCCGGCGGCAAAAGAACCCAACACGATGTCGAGGTCAAAGATGGCCGAGAACGCCACGAGCGTAACCAGGATGAGCACCGTCAGGCGCACGAAAGTCTGCGATGTGGTGTCGGCGCGTTCCTCGACAAACGAAAAGAAGCGGCTGCCGACGCGCCTGGAACGACTTGGAACCGCGGCCAGCAGCACGCAGACCGCAGCAAACAGGCCAAGAATCACGAGCGTCTGGATGCCGGTGCGGGCAGACAGCAGCACCGACATGGCGAGCACGGGACCGAGCTCGCCCCAAGTGCCATACGCGAGAATCGAGTCGCCAACGCGCGTGCCGGTGAGCGAGCGCTCGCGCATGATGGGCACAAGCGTGCCGAGCGCCGTCGAGGTAAGCGCGAGCGTCACGGCGATACCGTCGAAATGGCTGACCGAGAACCACGGCGTAAAGCGCACGGCAAGCCAGGCGATACCAAACGTGACGGCCCACGTCGCCAAGCCGTAGCGCCCCTCCACACCCGTAATGCTCTTGGGATCGATCTCAAAGCCGGCAAGCAGGAACAAAAAGGCCAGTCCGAGCTCGGACACGAGCGAGACCTCGGCATCTACATTGACAATGCCGAGCATATGCGGGCCCAGCACCGCACCGAACACGAGCAAAAAGACCGTCTCGGGAATGGGTTTTCCGGGAATCGCCGAGGCGATGAAGGGGCTTGCAAAGGCCACGAGCGCGATGATGGCGAGTGAAACGAATGCCATGTGATGCCTTTCTCTTGTTTGCGCATCACTGTAGCACCCTCGCCGTCCTCAACGCGCCGCGAGCTGTCGTATCATAGTGAGGTTTACAAACATGTGGCTCAAGGCGACCGCAGGGCAGACCCCGCAAACCGACCGCTGCCGCATACCGTACCGTACGCCCAACCGATCAGGAAGGCAGGAACCAATGGTCTCTCGTATCTACGTGGAGAAGAAACCCGGGTTCGACGTCGAGGCTCAGCAGCTCAAGGGCGAGCTGACCGAAATTCTCGGCATCAAGGGCATCGAGGCCCTGAGGATCATCAACCGCTACGACGTCGAGGGCATCGACGAGGAGCTTTTCCGCTCCTGCGTGCCGACCGTCTTTAGCGAGCCCCAGGTCGATGTGACCTACGACGAGCTCCCCGCAAGCGATGGCGCCGTCTTTGCCGTCGAATTCCTGCCTGGTCAGTTTGACCAGCGCGCCGACTCCGCCAGCGAGTGCGTGCAGCTCATCAGCCAGGGCGAGCGCCCCGCCGTGCGCTCCGCCAAGGTCTATATGATCTCGGGCGCTCTGGACGAGGCCGCCATCGATGCCATCAAGCACTACGTGGTGAACCCCGTCGAGGCGCGCATCGCCTCGCTCGACCTGCCCGAGACGCTGTACATGGAGACCCCCGAGCCCCAGCCCGTCGAGGTGCTCGACGGTTTCCGCGAGCTCGACGAGGCCGGCCTTGCCGCCTTTATTTCCGAGCGCGGCCTTGCCATGGACGAGGCGGACATCGCCTTCTGCCAGCAGTACTTCCGCGATGAGAACCGCGACCCCACCATCACCGAGATCCGCGTGATCGACACCTATTGGTCCGACCACTGCCGCCACACCACCTTCGGCACCGTCCTGGACGACGTGACGATCGACGACGCCGTGGTGCAGCAAGCCTTCGACCGCTACATGGAGATGCGCCACGAACTCGGTCGCGACGCCAAGCCCGTCTGCCTCATGGACATGGGCACCATCGGCGCCAAGTACCTCAAGAAGACCGGCGTCATGACCGATGTCGATGAGTCCGAGGAGATCAACGCCTGCACCGTCAAGGTGAAGGTCGATGTCGATGGCGAGGACCAGGACTGGCTGTTCCTCTTTAAGAACGAGACCCACAACCACCCGACCGAGATCGAGCCCTTCGGCGGTGCCGCCACCTGCGTGGGCGGCGCTATCCGTGACCCGCTCTCGGGCCGCAGCTATGTGTATCAGGCCATGCGCGTCACCGGTGCCGGCGACCCCACCGTCCCGGTTTCCGAGACGCTCGAGGGCAAGCTGCCGCAGCGCAAGCTCGTGACCACCGCTGCCGCCGGCTACTCCAGCTACGGCAACCAGATCGGCCTTGCCACCGGTCAGGTTAATGAACTCTATCACCCCGGTTACGTGGCCAAGCGCATGGAAGTTGGCGCCGTCGTGGGCGCCACCCCGGCAAACCACGTTCGTCGCGAGTGCCCCGCCCCCACCGACAAGATCATCCTGCTGGGCGGCCGCACCGGCCGTGACGGCATCGGTGGCGCTACCGGCTCCTCAAAGACCCAGAACACCGAGTCCATCGAGACCTCGGGTGCCGAGGTCCAGAAGGGCAACGCCCCGGTCGAGCGCAAGCTGCAGCGTCTGTTCCGCCGCGGCGACGCCTGCCGTCTGATCAAGCGCTGCAACGACTTTGGCGCCGGCGGCGTCTCGGTCGCCGTGGGTGAGCTTGCCGACGGCCTGTATGTCGACCTTGACACCGTGACCAAGAAGTACGACGGCCTGGATGGCACCGAGCTCGCCATTTCCGAGTCCCAGGAGCGCATGGCTTGCGCCGTCGCCGACGGTGACGTCGAGGAGTTCATGGGCTACGCCGCCGAGGAGAACCTGGAGGCAACCGTTATCGCCGAGGTTACCGCCGAGCCGCGCATGCGCATGGCCTGGAACGGTGTCGCCATCGTCGACCTATCCCGCGAGTTCCTCAACTCCAACGGCGCGCCCAAGCACCAGATCGCCCACGTATGCGCCCGCAGCGTGTGGCAGCCCAGCTGGGCCGGCACCACGCTTGCCGAGCGCATGACCTCGCTTGTCACCGACCTCAACGTCGCTTCCAACAAGGGTCTTTCCGAGCGCTTCGACTCCACCATCGGTGCCGCGACCGTGCTCATGCCCTTTGGCGGCAAGACGCAGCTCACTCCGAGCTCTGCCATGGTCGCCAAGTTCCCCGTGGACGGCGAGACCACTACGGCGAGCGCCATGGCATGGGGCTTCAACCCCTACCTGATGGAAGCCGACCAGTTTGCAGGCGCCTACCTGTCCGTGGTCGAGTCCATCGCCAAGCTCGTGGCCGCCGGCTTTGAGCACAAGCGCGCCTATCTCTCCTTCCAGGAGTACTTCGAGCGCCTGCGCACCGAGGCCGAGCGCTGGGGCAAGCCCATGGCAGCAGTACTCGGCGCCCTCATGGCTCAGGTCGACCTGGGCGCCGGCGCCATCGGCGGCAAGGATTCCATGAGCGGCTCGTTTGAGGACGAGGCCGGCGAGCTCAACGTTCCGCCGACCCTGATCAGCTTCGCTGTGGCCGTGGGCAAGGCGGCCCGCGCCGTCTCCCCCGAGTTCAAGGGCCTGACGCACCGCGTCGTCCGTATCGCCCCCGCCACCTACGGCGAGGATTACCGTCCCGACGCCCAGCAGCTGCTCGCAGCGTTCGACGCCGTCGAGGCGCTTACCGCTACCGGTGACGCCCTAGCCATCTCCACGCCCGGCTACGGCTGCGGCGCCGAGAGCCTCTTTAAGATGTGCGTCGGCAACCAGATCGGTATCGAGCTTGCCGAGGATGTGGACGTGGAGAGCCTCTTCGCCCCGCTCTACGGCAGCTTTATCGTCGAGCTCGCTGAGGACGCCGAGCTGCCCGAGGTCGCCGACGGCGTTGTCGTCGAGCCCCTGGGTACCACCGTCGAGGGTTATGTCATCGATACCGGCTCCGAGGTCATCGAGCTCTCCGAGCTCCAGGAGGCCTGGGAGAGCGGCATCGAGGGCGTCTTTGCCTACCGCAGCGCCGGCGAGACCGCCGAGGTCGAGACCATCGACTTCCGCACCAAGGATATCCATGTGTACGGTGGCGCCAAGATCGCCCGCCCGCGCGTGGTCATCCCCGTTTTCCCCGGCAACAACTGCGAGTACGACAGCGCCCGCGCCTTCCGCGCTGCCGGCGCCGAGGCCGACACCTTCGTGATCAACAACCTCACGCCCGAGGCCGTCGCCGAGAGCACCCATGAGCTCGCCCGCCGCATCCGTGCAAGCCAGATCGTCATGATCCCCGGCGGCTTCTCGGGCGGTGACGAGCCCGACGGCTCCGCCAAGTTCATCACGGCGTTCTTCCGCGCTCCCGAGGTCACCGAGGCCGTCCGCGACCTGCTCAAGGCCCGCGATGGCCTGATGCTGGGCATATGCAATGGCTTCCAGGCGCTGGTCAAGCTCGGTCTGGTGCCCTACGGTGATATCGTCGACGCCACGCCCGATGCGCCCACGCTGACGTTCAACACCATCGGCCGCCACCAGAGCCGCCTGGTGCGCACCCGTATCTCGTCCAACCTGTCCCCGTGGCTGTCTCAGTGCAGCCTCGACGACCCCTACACCGTCGCCATCAGCCACGGCGAGGGCCGCTTTGTCGCCAACGACGAGGTGCTCGCCCAGCTCATCGCCAACGGCCAGGTCGCCACGCAGTACGTGGGCGAGGACGGCAAGCCCAGCATGGATCTTTCCGTCAACCCCAACGGCTCCGCACTGGCCATCGAGGGTATCACGAGCCCCGACGGCCGCGTCCTGGGCAAGATGGGCCACGCCGAGCGTCGCGGCGACAACCTGTACCGCAACGTGCCCGAGCATGTCCCCGGCGATAAGTTCATGCCCATCTTTGAGAGTGGCGTAGCCTACTTCGCCTAAACCTTTCCCATCGGGTACAATCCCTTCGGGTAATAACACCCGCCACCGGCGCATCCGGTGGCGGGTTCTTTTTTTTGTTTCGCGCATGTAGGAAGGACATCATGGAAAGCCGCAAGCCGTATCTCGCCACCCTGCCCGGACTCATCCTGGGCTGTCTTGTTTGCTGTGCACTCTGGGGATCGGCCTTTCCCTGCATCAAGATCGGCTACGCACTCTTTGGTATCCCGGCGCACGATAGCGCTTCGCAGCTGCTCTTTGCAGGTTTACGCTTTACGCTTGCCGGCGTCCTGGTTATCGTTGGGATGAGCGCGGCCCAACGCCGCCCCCTCGTACCGCAAGCGCGCGACATCAAGCCCATCTTTGTCTTGTCGCTCTTCCAGACTATCGGGCAGTACTTCTTTTTCTACCTGGGACTCTCGCGCGCCAGTGCCATGTCGAGCTCCATCATCGAGGCCAGCGCCAACTTCCTCGCAATCCTCTTTGCCGCCCTGGCATTTCGCACCGAGAAGCTCAATACGGCCAAGGTGCTTGGCTGCGTGTTGGGCTTTGCCGGCGTCGCGCTTGTCAACCTTTCGGGCGCAGATGGCACCTTTGGCTTCACGCTCGATGGCGAGGGCTTTATCCTAGCCTCCACTGTCGCGGGCGCTCTTTCGACCTGCCTGATCGGCATCTTCTCGCGCAAGCACGACGGTGTTTTGCTTGCCGGCTGGCAGTTTTTAGTCGGCGGCCTGGTCCTCACCGCCATCGGCTTTTTGATGGGCGGCACATTGTCCCCCACCGAAGTCGCCCCCGCCATCGCGCTCATCATCTACATGGCGCTTATCTCCGCCGTCGCGTACTCGCTGTGGTCCCGCCTGCTCGCCGTCAACCCCGTCAGCCGCGTGTCGGTCTTTGGCTTTATGAACCCGGTCTTTGGCGTGCTGTTGAGCGCACTGCTGCTCGGCGAGGGCGCTGGCACGAGCCCCGTTACCGTCATCGTTGCCCTGTTGTTGGTCTGCGGCGGCATCATCATCGTCAACAAACCCAAAAAAGCCTAGCGAGCTCACCTTTTTAGGGAGGGCGTTTGCACACTTTAGCTTAATGGAATACATCGATGAGCTGAGGGCCGCCACGCACGCAAGCGTGCGACCCTTTTCCTAGCGTATCTGGATGCCGGCTTTCTTTTTCTCGGCCTTGACGCGGTAGAGCTCCGCATCGGCAGCGCGAAGTAAGTCTTGCCAGGTATCAACACTATCGCCGACCCGCGCGCAACCGATGGACATCCGCAATGCATACGGCACCTCGGCATGCGCGAGCTCGTCGTTGATTGTCGCGCACAGATGCATGATATCCTGTTCCGCCGCTGCCTTTTGGAGCACCACGAACTCATCGCCACCATAACGCGCGATAAAGCCACCAGACGCCGAGCAGACCTCTTTGAGCGCAGCGGATATTACCTGAAGAGCATGGTCGCCCTCCACATGTCCATAGCGATCGTTAATCTGCTTAAAGCCGTCAGCGTCCATCATAAGCAGATATACATCTTCGGCCTGATCCACATTTGAAAAGAGCGACAGCATATAGGTCTCAAAACGGTTGCGGTTGTTGAGTCCAGTCAACGGGTCAGTCGAGATCAGTTGCTCCTGGCAGATGATATAGAGCAGCAACATGCTAATCATTATGCCGACACAAAGGCCAGGCACCGAGTATACGATCTGAAAGGTACCGCCCACCAGAGCGGGAACCGCAAAAAAGGCGAGGGTGCGATAAATGGCCTTCTTTTGCAGGCTTTCGACTTTTCGAGCCTGAATAAAGGCATGCAAGGACGTATATATGACGTAGCAGTAGCTAACGATAGGCTGAATCATATAAAGCGCTCCGCGACGATATACGCCCCGCGCATCGATATAGAACATAGCGTGCGTCCAGTAGCTGGTAAATGCCAGAACGACCACCAATGCGGTTGGCAACGTTAAAAGTACCACCCTATAGGGCGTGGTCAGGAGCCGTGAGCCCTGCATCGTCTCGGAATAGAAAAACCAAATGAGGCACGCGATGGCGAACAGCGAAAACGAAACCGCGTTGGAAATCCAGTTGGCCGTGATGCCTACAGGAGTGCTCACGCCGTCCGAGAGCGTCCAGATCATATCGAAGAAAATGTAGGCAGCAGACGTGTAGCCCAGCATGCTAAACAAAAGCTGCTGGGTGCTCGAGAACAGGGAGCGACGGCTTCGTACGGCAAGTCCGATAAGAATAATCATGCATAGCAGGAATATCTCGATCTTGAGTGCCTTTACCACTAGACGCCCTCCCTTCAATATCCAAGTGGCCAGAATCGCCCAATTCGAATCTGGGCAACAAACACCCCCTACTCCGCAGGGGTAAGGGGAATAATAGCAGAGCGACCGAACGTCACTGCAAGACAGCTCTCGTTCGGGCGCTCAAACGGCGCGAGTTGCACGCCGGAATCATTGATGGGTATCGATTGCTACTCGCCATCGATGTCGGTCGCGACAGCCTCTTCGATGGCCTCGACACCGGCAGGCGACAGGTCTTCCTTGCTCTGGCAGAACTTCTTATCGACCCAGCCGGTCAGAATCGGGGCCATGATTGCCGTGATGATGACGGCAGTGGCGATCTGCGCATACGCGGTGGGCGCAAGCTCGGCATAGCGCGGAGCGACCTCGGCGAGGGCGACCGGCGTGGTCATGGCCGTGCCGGCAATGGTGGAACATGCCACAGCCGCCTTACCATTGCCGCCACACAGGCGCTCGAAGGCAAAGGTAATGGGACCGACGATAAAGAGCGTGATGAGGCCCAGCAGGATGCCCGAAATGCCACCGGCGATGAAGCTCGAAAGGCTCATGGACGCACCGAGCTGAAAACCAATTACAGCGATCGCGGGATTGGCGCCGGGAACCAGCAGGTTCTTGATAAACGGGAACAAGTTGCCCAGGACCATGCCGATAACAAGCGGCAGGATGGATCCGATGATGGTGCCGACGGGGATGTTGGCGAGACCCGAAACACCAAGGATGATCATCGTGACGGCGGGGCCGGCCGTAAAGAACAGGATACCGACAGCGCCCTGCTCGGACTCATCGCCGAACTCGCCCATGATGCCCGTATAGAGCGCCATGTTGCAAAACGTAATGCCGCCGATGATGGAAACCGAGCTCAGGCCTAAAAAGTTATCGTTAAAGAAGTACGCGACGCCCAGACCCAGCGCGGCTGCCACTACAAGCTTAGGAATCAGCACGACGATGCCGGTCTTGATGGCGCCCGGCGTGGACTTAAAGCTGATGCCGGCGCCCACAAACAGCAGGATCGCGGCGACGATGGTATTGGAGCCACCGCGGCAGGCAGCCGTAAAGAAGCCGCCGATCTCAAAAACCTGCGGGCAGAAGGTGTTGAGCAAAAGACCGACGATCATGGGATAGATCATGATGTCGCCCGGGATGCGCGGGACCTTGAATTTCTTTTGCTCGTTGGCGGTTGCTTCCTGTGCCATGAAACCCCCATTTCCGCTGACGGGGTACAAAAGCCCACGTCACGCTTTGCTACAGTAAAGTTTGACCATGGTACCAGAAGAAATAGACCAGCTCGGTGAAAAATTCTACAAGTTGGGATGGAACGAGATTCGGCGCCCGCGACGCCAGCCCTATATAAGGCTCAAGACAATATAGAGTACGATGCCCGAGACGCAGCACCACAGCATCGATTTTGTCTTGCCCGCCGCGACCACGACGCCGGCGGCCGCAATCCAGGGAACCAAGGCAGGCCAGAGTCCCGCGTCGAACGCGCCGGGGCTCACCAAGTCGTTGGCGACCAGTGCGGCAAAGGCAGCGGGCGGGATATAGCCCAGGGCCTCGGTAATGCGGGGCGACAGGGTCCGCCCGCGCAAGGCGAACGCCGGCGCGATGCGAAAGAACGCGATAGCAGCCCACGACGACAGCCACAGAACCAAAAACTCGTTAACGGGCATCGCGGGCACCTCTTCCGTCAAATACAGCATCGCACGCCAGCGCAATGGCAATGCCGGCCACGACGCTTGCCGGCACGGCAATATTCGCGAGGCCCAAGAACATGCATACGGCGACGGACACCGCGCCCGAAACCGCCGCGACAACGTTGCCGCGCGACAGCCGCTGCGAAAAGAGCAGGCAGATAAAGAGCGAGGTGCAGACAAAGGCTGCAATGGCGGTGGGAACATCGACAACGGCGCCGACGATGGCGCCCATCGTACACGAAACGCCCCATGTTGCGATGAGGATCACGTTGAGCACAAAGGACTCGCGCGAGCCCCAATCCTCCCCTTCAACCAACTTGGCAAGCGAGATGCCATATGCCTCCTCGGTAAGTGTCGCGGCAACAGCCAGCGTCTGACGCTTCGAGGCACCCGTCAGATGCGGCGCGATCGATGCCGAGTAAAGCGCAAAACGCGAGGAGATGGCGGCAACGCTCGCGATAATCGAAGGTGCCGGTACACCCGCCAGCCAAAGATTGCAGATCATAAACTGGCCGCTGCCCGTCACAAACGTGCTGCTCAGAGCAAAAACCATCCAGGGTTCCATTCCCGTCTGCCCCATGATCATTCCGCACGGCGCGCCTATTGCAACATAGGTAAGCATCACTGGCCAGACGGTTCTAACGATTTTGAGCACCATACGCTTCTCATCCTGACAAGGTCTCCGAGCCGC
This sequence comes from Collinsella sp., assembly GCA_018378775.1. Lineage (GTDB taxonomy): Bacteria > Actinomycetota > Coriobacteriia > Coriobacteriales > Coriobacteriaceae > Collinsella. Next base: position 33,368 of record JAGZWV010000005.1, read on the forward strand.
ATGTAGCGACACGGCAGAATCATCATCCGACAGCAACCGAGTTCACCTACAATTGCCACCGGATCGAAAGACACAACTTTTTAGGAAGTCATTATGACAGCTATCGATCGAGACCGGGCGCGCGCGGCCTTCAAAAGCTACACCGATGCCTACGACGCCACCAACCCACGCATCACGCTCAAAATCGAGCATACGTACCACGTGGCCGAGGCGTGCGATGCCGTAGCGCGCGAGCAGGGCTGGTCGTCAGAAGATATTGACCTGGCATGGCTTTGCGGCCTGCTACACGATATGGGACGCTTTGAACAGTTGCGGCGCTGGGACACCTTTAAGGACGCCGAGAGTATGAGCCACGCAGCGTTGGGCGTCGGGGTCCTCTTTGGCGAGAACCCCGCCGATGCGCCCGCCGTAACGAGCATCCGCGACTTTATCGATGACCCGGCAGAAGATGAGCTCATCCGCGCGAGCATCGCCTATCACAGCGACTTTCGCCTGCCGGCACAACTTGACGAGCGCACGCGGCGCTTCTGCGATATCGTGCGCGATGGCGACAAGATCGACATTATGCGCACCATCGCCGACAGCACCGTCGACACCATCCTTAAGGTAGACGAGAAGACGTTTCTCGACAGCCGCTTCTCGACGCAAACACTTACTGCCTTTGACGAGCGCCGCTGCGTCGCACGCGATGAACGCAACGAGCCCGCAGACTACCTGGTGGGACTCATCTGCTTTATATTTGAGCTCGTCTATCCAGCGAGCCGCGCGCTAGCGCGCGAGCAGGGCGATATCTACCGCCTACTCGACGCGCCCTTTGGCATTACGCACCCCTTTACCGATCCCGCCACGCAAGCGACCTGGGAGCGCCTAAAGAACGAGATACGCGACTGGCTGGCGCGCGCCTAGCGCTCAAGCTGGGCCAGCAGCTCCTCGACGACCTCGACGGCATCACCGACAACCTTGTACTGGGCAGCACCAAAGATGGGGGCATCCGGATCCTCGTTGATGGCGATAATGCACTCCGCCCCACCGATGCCGGCAAGATGCTGGATGGCGCCCGAAACACCGATACTCACGAGAAGCTTAGGCGAAACCGATACGCCCGTCTGGCCAATCTGATGGCGATACTCCAACCAGCCGGCCTCCACGACAGGTCGCGTGCAGCCAAGCTCGGCTCCCAGGGCCTCGGCGAGCTTTCGCATCAGCGGCAGGTTTTTCTTGGAACCAATGCCGCGACCCACCACGACCAGGCGCTCGGCATCGGTGATCGAAGCCTGCTGTCCCCACTCCTCGGCGGCAATCGAGATCTCGACACGAGCCTTAGCATCATCCGCAAGTGATATCTGGGTGATCGTGCCGGAGCGGCCGTAGTCAAAGTCGGGCGCCTTAAAGATGCCGGGACGCACCGTTGCCATCTGGGGACGATGATTGGGGCAGACGATGGTGGCCATCAGGTTGCCGCCAAACGCCGGACGCGTCTGTTGCAGCATTCCCGTCTCCGTATCCATCGAAAGTACGGTGCAGTCAGCCGTAAGGCCCGTCTGCAAGCGCACGGCAACGCCGGGTGCCAGTTCGCGGCCAAAAGCGGTCGCGCCGTATAAGATGGCCTCGGGTTTGCGTTCGGCTACCAAATCGCAGATCAAGCGGGCGTAGACCTCCGCATCGTTTTGGCGCAGGCGCTCGTCGCGACAGGCCAGGACCTCGTCCGCGCCGGCACAAACCAGATGCTCCAGGTCGCCGAGAGAACCCTCGGGACCCATACCGACCAGTGCCACCAGACGGCAACCGCGCGCATCGGCAAGCTCGCGGCCCTTGCCCATAAGCTCATAGGCAACGGGAGTCACTGTATCGTGCTCGTCGGTCTGAGCGAATACCCAAATGTCTCGATACGCATCAAGGTCCACCGCACCAGCGGCCTCATCACGCTCGATCGAGATAGCGTTGACAGGGCAGGCGTCGACGCACCCACCGCATAGGATGCAGCCGTCGGTTACGTGGGCGCATCGGTTGGGTCGCTCGCCTTCCACTACGATGCCGCCCGAAGCACAGGCGCGAACGCAGCGACCGCAGCCGATACAGGCTTCGCTATCGATAATCAGTCCGCTCATCTACGCCATCCCCTCGATAATCTTGGCAAGTTTTACCGCCTGCTCGGACGCCGTTCCCTCAACGGCCTCGCACGTTTGGTCACGGTCGGGCACAAACGAGCGCACGACCTGTGTCGGCGACCCGGCAAGACCGCAACGCGCGGGGTCGGCGTTCACGTCGGCGGCACTGACCACGCGCACGTCCGCCTCCTCCGCCGCGCGAATACCGGCAATACTCGGCATACGCAACTGGCCAATCTCCTTGGCAGTCGTCATCGCGCACGGCATCTCAAGATACACCGTCTCCTCGCCGGCATCGCATCCGTGAATGAGCGCCAGCGAGCCACAGGTCGTAAAGCCCGCGCTCTGCACGCAACTCACGTCGGTCACGCAGGGAATCTCAAAGGCACCGGCAAGCTCGGGACCAATCTGGGCCGTATCGCCATCCACCGCCATCTTGCCGCAGATGAGCAGGTCGAAGTCCTCGTCGAGCGCCTCGATGCCGCATTTGAGAGCATAGGTGGTCGCCAGGGTATCGGCACCTGCAAAGGCGCGATCGGTCAGCAGCAGCGCGTCGTCGGCGCCTCGGGCGATGCAGTCGCGCAGCAGCGACTCGGTCGCGGGGATGCCCATCGACACCACCGTCACGCGCACATCCATGCCAAAGCCGATAAAGTCGTCCTTCAGCGCCAGCGCGCATTCCAAAGCGCTCGCATCAAAGGGATTAATGACCGCCTGCTTGCCATCGCGCACGATGGTATTGGTCTTGGGGTCCATCTTGACCTCGGTGCTGCCCGGCACGGCCTTGACGCACACCACCATATGGAAATCGCTCATCTTCACGCGCCCCCTTTCTGGACGAGCTCATCCAAGAGCTTCTCCGAAAACAGGTTGCCGCGACCCAGCTGCCCGTCGGGATCGAGCTGGAGCTTGAGCCGCGCCGACTCGACCATGGCCTCGTGACCGTACATCGTCTCTAAGAAGCCCGCCTTGATCTTGCCGACGCCGTGCTCGGCAGAAACGGCACCGCCCATAGCCGTTACCTCCGCAGCCCACTGGGCAAACAGCTCGCCACCGCGACGGTAGTCCTGCGCATCGCGCGGCAGGATGTTCACATGCAGATGGTTGTTACCGATGTGCCCCCAGGCAGCAGATTCAAGCCCGCTTTCGGCCAGTGTGCGGCGATAGAGGGCCACGACATCGGCAAGGCGTGCATTGGGCACCGACATGTCCGAACCCAGTTTGGTGATGGTGGGATCCGTGCGGCGACGCTCGTCGATAAGCATGTTGACGCTCTCGGGGACCGCATGGCGGAAGAACCGCTGACACTCGCGATCGACCTCGGTGCGCGCGACCCATGTCGCATCGTCGCGGCCACCCGCAAACTCGAGCACCCATCCCAGGTGGTACAGTTCCTCGGTCGCCTGGGCCTCGTCATCGCAGTCGAGCTCCACGTAGACACAGACCTTGGCCTCTTTGTCGAGCGCCGGCAGCGAGGCAAACGCCGTCGACTGCTCGCGCTGGCGACGTAGAATATCCAGGGCGCCAGCGTCGAAGTACTCGATGGCAGCCGCATGGGACAGGACGGGACGCATGGAATCGGTAAAGGACACGGCCTTGTCTTCGCTATCGAAAAAGCAGCTCACACCCCAAACGACCGCAGGCGCCGCCTGCAGGGCAATCTCGAGCTCGGTGATAACGCCGAGCGTGCCGCAAGCACCGATAAAGAGGTCGATGGCGTCCATTTCGTCCGCAACGAAATAGCCTGAGGCATTTTTTGTCTTGGGCATGGTATAGCCGGGAAGATCGAGCTCGAGAGTACGGCCCACTACCGTCACGAGCGACAGGTGGCGGCCCTGGGCAAAAGCCTCGCCGCGCTGAAGCTCAAGCAAATCGCCATCAGCCAGCGCGACGTGGAGTCCCGTGATATGTGGGCGCATGGGACCGTAGGCGTAGCTGCGGGCACCAGAGGCGTTACATGCCGCCATGCCGCCCAGACAGGCAGATGCCTCGGTGGGATCGGTGGGAAAGAACTGCTCGGGGGCCTCTTGGAACTCCTCGTAGGCCTCAAGCGATGCCTGGTCCCAACCAGCAGTCGGCAGCACCTTCTTGCTCAGCTGCTTGCGCAGCTCCGAGAGCACAACGCCCGGCTCCACGCGCAGCAGAAATTGGCCTTGTTCATCGCGGCGAAGGCCCAAGTAGCGATTCATACGGGAAGTATTGAGGATATGCCCGCCGTGGGGCACGGCACCGGCGGCAAGGCCGGTTCGGGCGCCCTGAACCGTTACCGGGACACGCTCGGCATGGAGCTTTTCCAAAATGGCACGGACCTCGTCTTCCGTTGTCGGAAACGAGATGCTCGAGGCCTCGCCCGATGCGCGAGACTCATCGCGACCATACTCTTCGAACTCGTCGGTGAAGGGTTTGATGGTTGCAGACACGCGAACTCCCCCTTTAGCTAACTACAGTGTTTGCAGGGAGATGTTACCGCATCGTTTCATCGACGTGTTCGAGACCGTCTCCATAATTGGCGATTTTTACGTTCGTGCAATTCGGCGAGCGGCTTGATTTCCTCGGCAGACGATGCTTTTGACACATATGGCCCCGCCGTCGCCGACCGCGCGATTGTCGCTTGAAAAAAGTTGGAGTATTTTTTGCCGCCTTTTACCTGCGGAGACACCAATCCGTCAAGCATTTGGTCAGCAATTGGTCAAGTAGTGGCTGATACCGTCGGCATCGACAGCCAAAACCGACAGAAGTTTTGGCCCCAGAAGCAGGGAGGTTCCCATGGCATATTACTGGCCCCAGTACGGCATCGCCATCGAAGTCGACGACGATCCCCATCTCCTGCCTTTCGACGAAGAGGCATTCCCCGATACGACGGTCTACCACGTTACCACCGATGTGATCTGCGACCCCGAGTCGTTCTCGGCGCTCGCCCACCGCATCGCGCATATCCACGACATCGAGCTCCCTCCCGACTTCGACGAGCTTGTCTACTCACGCCGCCTGATGCTTCACATGCTCTTTGGAGCGAACCCGTCCACCTTTGCGCACATCTATACCGCCAAGGATGCCGCATGAGCGCGAAGAAGCCACCCCACTTTGCAGGCCTGGGTCGTCGCAAGAAGCTCATCCTTGCCTGTTTGGCCATCGTCTGTGCCCTTGTCGCCGTAGGACTATACGCTTGGCAGTCGCAGCCCGTACCCGAGGCGGGCGCTTCGGTTACGACGGCCGAGGGCAAAACGCGTCAGGAAATCCAAGATGAGCTCGACGCCATCGTCCGCGACAACATGATGACGATTTCGGTCGCACCGGTCGCTCAGCTGCAGGAGGACGGCAAGCTGCGCGTCAACGTGCAAAACGTCCAAGACAATAAATTTCCCCAGCGATTCCGCGTCATCCAAAACGACGAGACCATGTACGAATCCGGTGTGGTCGAGACCGGCAAGACAATCGAAACGTGCCCCGCCGGCGACATCAAAGAAGGCGAGGCGTACATCGAGATCCAGGCACTCGATGCCAAGACCCTCGACAGCCACGGCAATCCGACACGTGTCAAGGTGCGGGTTGAGCAAGCCGAGAACTAGCTTTTCCGGCCGACGCGGCACCGCACGCAATTCACCAGCATTCGTCCAATCATCGCGGGGACGGCCCGCGGCGAATAGAAAGGAACGACCATGGACATCACCAGGAACATGAACGGAGCCAGAGCGCTCGTCGTGGGCGCAGGGCTCGCGCTCGCGCTCGCAATGGGCGCCGCCCCGACGCCAGCTATGGCAGCCGGGCGCGTTGGAACCACGAAAGTAATGGTCAGGACCGAGATCGACAACGTTGAGTTCAAAGTTCCGACGGTTATTCCCTTCGTCGCCAAGGCCGACGGCACGCTTCAGGGCCCCTCAGAAGACGCGACCACCATCGACAATCATTCGGCCTACGGCATCCATGTCACCAACATGAAGATCGACGCCATGAACACCTGGACCATTGCTGCCGACGCCAAAGCCGGAACCGCACAGAACTCCATCGACTTTAAGGTCGGCCCCGACGGCGCACTCCAGAACGCCAGCGCCGCAACGCAGGGAACGGGCCTCGATCTTTCCAAGAATGCAGCCTTCGACATGGGCTACCAGGGCATTGCCGGTGGCACGGACAAAATTAAGCTCAAGACAAGCGGAAACGTCGCCCGCGTCACGCGCGACATCTTCCGCGTAACCGGCGAAGGCGATCAGGTTGCAACGATCACCTGGACGGTCGAGCCCGGTGCGCACACGGCATAAGGCCGTCGCCCTGGCCGCCGCCGTCAGCATCCTAGCGTTTGGGCCAGCCATGGCCTTTGCCCAGCAAGAACAGGCGCAGGCCGCCACGCAAGTGACGGTCGACCTCTCGGAGCTCGACCGCAGCGACCGCGAGGAACCGTTGGCGCAGACAGGCGACAAACGATGGCTCTTGGCAGCAGGCGCCGCAGCAGCAGGCGCGGGAACCGCCGGCCTCGGTCTGCACATCAAACACAGCCAGAAACAAAACATGAACAGGCCGCACTAAATTAGCTAAGGAGACCCCATGGCATCGAAGAACCTTTTGCCCGTCGTCGCACTCTGCGGCGCGCTCGCAACCGGAACGCCTGTCGCCGCTTGGGCGACTCCTGTCATGGCAGACTCCTTACCAGCGGCCCTAAGCTCCGCACCAAATCCGTCGAGCACCATTGCGTGCAAGCGTTTTTCGATCGCACAGGCCGCAATCTCAACCTCGGGATGCCTTCGTCGTAATACGGACGGCTCGATAGTCGTGGATATCAATCGTTCGAACAAGGCAAACGGCTCCCAGGCGGGGTGCGCCGTCTGCACGTGGCGCTCGGTTGTGCTCGATGCAGATGGCGATCCATGCAATTTAGAGCTGCGCATCGACATCGCTTCGGTCGATGACTCGGCGAACGGAGCGAAGGTCGCCTTCGACGGTACGTTTTTTGAGAAAGGAGGCGGTATATGTCTGGGCTGCGCCGCCGCGAATGCAGACGACACGCAGCCCACCCTCTCATTCACGGCATTGTTGCGGATAACCAAAGCCAGCACCGACGCCGTCGCAACGGGAGAGACCCCCCTGTTGTTCTACGCCGACAATGCCGAAGGCGCCAAAATCAAAGACGATAAGCAAAACGGGTCGCTCAGCCTTACTCGAGGGGCGAAACTCTGCCCTATCGAGATCGATGTCCAAACGCAAGACAGGCAGCACGTACTTGCCGACCCGGCGCTCCTCGAAATGGAATGGAATGGAGCTGGAGCCATCGGGGTCGCTCCCTTTGTATTGAACGAAATGGCCTTCCCATCAAAAGATGGCACCACGAACGCAGCCATAACAGAGGAGAAAGCAGACAGCGCGCCACTGCCGACAAACGGCATCTCCGCCCCTTCAGAGGAACCGGATGAAGCTGTTATCGAGCCAAACGATCCCCAACTCGAGGACAGCCTAGGCCTTGCGACGTCCCAAGATGTCGATGAGGGCAACTGCTGCATGCTCACCGCACTCGACCACACGACGACCGTCGATGCAGCAAGCATCGAAGTTGCCGCGGCCAATCAACCTGTTCGCAAATCTGCCATCATTGCATTTCCGGAGTCCGTCGAGGTCGTCTTTTTGCCATCGGGTGAAATCGTGGCACCAACATTGCTCACCTTGTTAGGCGCCAAGAATACTCGGAACGAAATCAAAAAGATCACGATCGTCGACCCTGCGACCACTGCCAAGCTGCGCCTATACGCCGTTGCCCCAGATGGAAGCAAAACCTTGGAATTCGATGGCGACACGCTCCTAGCTTGGCGGCGTCTGGACATTATGGAAGATGTCTCGTACCAGATTGAACTTGAAGGGTTTGACCGCGCCCGAGATGCCGATATCATCGCCGCGGGCATCGAGTCCCCGCAACGGCTGATGACGCTACGCTTTGAATACTATCCCTACGTTCCGACGACAACCTAGGGCTTTCCCGCTGAACGCCAGACTTAATACCACTCATATAACGTATTAGACAAGTCGCGATATGCCCTGCGTTCCATTCTGCTACGATTGCCAAGGTGGCATCAATACGGGAGGGCTCATGCCAGGCTTGGGAACAATCATCAACGTTGTGCTTTTGATTGCGGGCGGTCTTTTGGGATTAGCGGGCGGCCGTTTTATCACGCCCCGTATCCAAGATACCCTTATGAAGGCGTCGGGGCTGTGCGTCCTGTTTATCGGCCTGGGCGGCACCATGCAAAAGATGCTCGTCATCGATGGGAAAGCCCTGGCGACCACCGGCACCACCATGCTGATCGTCTCATTTGCGCTCGGCTCGCTTATCGGCGAGGCCATCAACCTGGAGGCCGCCATCGAAAACCTCGGCGAATGGCTCAAGCGCAAGACTGGCAGCGAGGGCGATAACGAGTTTACCAACGCTTTTGTCTCGGCTTCACTCACCGTGTGTATCGGCGCCATGGCCATTGTGGGGTCAATCCAGGACGGCCTGCTCGGCGACTGGTCCACACTCGCCCTGAAGGGTGCACTGGACTGCATCATTGTCTGCACCATGACGGCCTCGCTCGGCCGCGGCTGCATCTTCTCGGCCCTGCCCGTCGCCGTGTTCCAGGGGACGATCACGCTGTTTGCCGGCGCACTCTCCCCCATCATGACCACCGCAGCCCTCGACAGTCTCTCACTCGTGGGATCCATGCTCATCTTCTGCGTCGGCGTCAACCTTATCCGATCTCAGACCTTCCGCACGGCCAACATGCTGCCAGCCGTCGTCATTGCCGTCATCTACGCTCTCCTGTTCTAAGTCTATCTACATAGCGGTATCTCGAACATCTGTTTGATGCTGTGCTATGATATGAGGTCACCGACACCGTATAGGGAGAGGAGAGGGCGGTGGCCGACCAGGACGTCAAGATGCTCATTGAGCGCATTATGGCCGAGGCCCGGACCCATCAGTCCGCCCGCTTCTCAAACAAAATCTATGCTGACGAGCCGATTCTCAAGACCGGCCGTCAGATGCAGAACTTCCTCCCCGACCAGTACCGCAAGATGCGCAAGATATCGCGCTGGCAGGATGATCCCAAGGGCGGCGCGGGGCGTTGGCTATCAGAGGCGGAGCTTTTTTACCGCCAGGGCCTGCTGATGGCCGACTTCGAGGACGATTGTCCCTACAACGGCACCTTCAAGTCGTACTTTCCCACCTACAACGCCATGAGCGACCGACAACTGCGCGGCTACTTTACCTGGCGCGCCCAGGTGCGCCGCGGCAATATCGAGGAAACGTCTACATCCTTTGCCTTCTTATATCTCTATGAGCTGATCTGCGGCATTGGCGTAGATGATCCGCTCGATGGCTTTGACAAGATCAAGGCCTTTTGGGATGCCTATCGCGCCTTTGAGCCCGGCATCGACCGGTTTGCACGCGTGTGGCTGCAGGATTACGCCGTTTTCCACGGGCTCGACCCCAAGCTGCTTCGTGACTCTAAAACCGTCATGTTCGACAACGCCCTTATCGAGCTGCGACGCGCGGCTCGAGACCTTGCGCCCGCGCAGGCGCCGTCCGGTCAAACCGCTAAGCGCCGCAAAACCTCAGAGCCCACGCTCCCCCTTCCGCCTGACGAGACGCGCGAGGAGCGGCTCATGACCGCCATCAATGCACTCTCCACGTACAGCCTGAATAACTCAAGGCTCGACCGCGAGCACCATCGCGACCTGTGCCACGTGGCATGCGCCGTGTATGTCCGCATGACCCGCTACTATGACACGCACCGAAAGACCGGCATCGTGGCGAGTTTATTTGGGGAGGAGACGGCAATGCCCTACACCATGTTTGCCTCGGCCGTATTCTTTGCGCCCGAGCGCCACGAGGACTGCGAATACCGTCTGGACCCCATCCATATCTACCGTTGCCAAAACGGTTTTTGGGAATGCATGCGGATTCACGGCAGCAGACAAAAGAGCAGCAAACTTGGCGAGATGATGCGCGCCTGCGACCAACGCCTGCGCCTGGCCCTGGACCCTGCCCATCCCCTGAAGGAAGAAAAGGTCCCCAAATATCTGGCCAAGATTATCGATGACGAGATTGTGGCATGGCTTTCGTGGGACGCCGCACACCAGCCCGTCAAGATCGATATCGATTTGAGCCAGCTGGGGCACATTCGGAGCGCTGCCGCACAAACGCGCGAAGCGCTTTTGATCGACGAGGAACGCGAGGACGGCGCGTCCGCAGAAGCCGAGGCTACGGACTCAGGGCAACCGGAAGCCGAGCCCGTAGCCGACGCGACGGTCGAGGCGGTCGCGGCGGCTGCAGGGCAGGACGAGTCCGACGAGCCGACCATATCCACCGAACAGTTTGGTGTCGTGGCACCGCTTCTCGCGCCGACGCCCGCGTTCGCAGCTGCTGCGCCCGCTGACGCCACGAACGAGCTCGCGCCCGCCGCAGACGCCTATCTCCGCGCGCTGCTCGAGCACAACGCAGTACAGGCGGAATCGGCGGTAGTGCAATCGAAGCAGAGCGAGGACATGCTCGTCGATACCATCAACGAGGCGCTCTTTGACCTGGTAGGCGACACCGTAATTGAATTTAGCGCGGCAGGGCCGCAGATTATCGAGGACTACGAAGCAGACGTGAGAGGATACCTAGACCATGAGTGATACCGCATCCGCAGCACCTCGCGTGCCCAAGCGCGTCGCTGCCGTCATTCTCAACTCGCTCAAGGGCGGCGTGGTCCCGCGCATCGGCCTTCCTTACATCACCGTAGGGCGCGAGGTCGAGATCCGCGCCCTGCTCACCGATCTGAGTCTCATCGCCGACGGTGGCGCGAGCTTCCGCTTTCTGGTCGGTCGTTACGGCGCCGGCAAGAGCTTTTTGCTCCAGACGATCCGCACGCACGCCATGGGCGAGGGATTCGTCGTCGCTGATGCCGACCTGTCGCCCGAGCGCCGCCTGCAGGGCGGTCAGGGACAGGGCCTTGCCACCTACCGCGAGCTCATCCGCAATATATCGACTAAAACGCGCCCCGAGGGCGGTGCGCTCAACCTTATCCTGGATCGTTGGGTCGCCTCGTGTGCCGACGTCGACGAGTCGGTCGTCAATGCCCAACTGGCCCCGCTCGAGGAGATGGTCCACGGCTTCGACTTCACCCGCATGCTTCGCCGCTATCGCACGGCCGTATCCGAGGGCGACGAAGAGGCCATGAGCCGCGTGACCAAATGGATCCGCGGCGAATACCGCACCAAGAGCGAGGCGCGCGCCGAGCTGGGCTCCTCAACCATCATCAGCGATGACGACTGGTACGACTACGTCAAACTCATCGCGCGTTTTTTGGTTTGCAGCGGCTACAAGGGCATGCTGGTGCTCATCGACGAGCTCGTGAATCTGTATAAGATTCCCAACGCCATCACGCGCCAGTACAACTACGAGAAAATCCTGACCATGTACAACGACACACTTCAGGGCAAGGCGCAGTACCTGGGCATGATCATGGGCGGCACGCCGACCTCCATCGAAGACCGCCGCCGCGGCGTGTTCTCCTACGAGGCCCTGCGCAGCCGACTCGCTCAGGGCCGCTTTGCGCGCGAAGACCTTAAGGACATGCTCGCGCCCATCATCCGCCTGCAGCCACTCACCTATGAGGAGCTGCTGGTGCTCATCGAAAAACTCATGCAGATCCATGCCGGCTACTTTGGCTGGACGCCCACGCTTGCCGAAAACGACTTGGTGGACTTTCTCAAGATTGAGTTCGGCCGCGTGGGAGCCGACACGCACTTGACGCCGCGTGAGGTTATCCGTGACTTTATCGAGCTGCTCGATATCCTGTGTCAGAACCCCGATGCAAATGTGGCCGAGCTGCTGCAAAGCGTCGGCGGCGACGCGCTGGCGCCGGCAGCCGCAACAGGCGACACCGGCACCGCAGGCGGCGACCGCAACTTCGCCGAGTTCACCATCTAACCTACCAAAAAGGGACAGGTTTATTTTGGCAGGTTTTATCTGGGCAAACGTTGAAGCAGTAATGCAACAAGCCGTTGCCAGCCGCGTTGAGAGATTCGTTGTTGAAAGGAGGCCCCGTGAACGCCTTTGACCGCTACGCCCCGTTTATCCAAGACTTCATCTACTCCCACGATTGGGAGAGCTTGCGCTCTATCCAGGTTGCGGCGGCAGATGCCATCTTCAACACACAGGACAATGTGCTCCTGACGGCATCCACGGCTTCCGGCAAAACCGAGGCGGCCTTCTTTCCCATCCTGACCGAGTTTTGGGAGAACCCGCCCGCAAGCGTGGGCGCCCTCTACATTGGCCCCCTCAAGGCGCTCATCAACGACCAATTCGTCCGCCTCAACGACCTGTGCGAAGAAGCCGATATCCCCGTCTGGCACTGGCATGGCGATGTCTCGCAATCACACAAGGCCAAACTCATCAAAAAACCGAGCGGCATCCTACAGATTACGCCCGAGTCGCTCGAGGCGCTCCTGATCCATAAGCACATGGCGATCCCGCGCATGTTTTGCGACCTGCGCTATGTGGTTATCGACGAAGTCCATTCGCTCATGCGCGGCGACCGCGGCGGGCAGACGCTCTGTCTTATCGAGCGCCTCTCGCGCATGGCAGGCGTGCAGCCCCGCCGCATTGGCCTTTCGGCCACCATCGGCGACCCCGAGCGCACGGGCGCCTTTCTCTCGCAGGGAACGGGGCGCGACTGCGTTATCCCCCGCTTTGAGGAACCGCGCCGCGTGTGGCGCATCTCCATGGAGCACTTCTACAACTCGGGCCCCCAGGCGCAGCAGCGGGGATTCGAGAGCATGGGTCCTCAAGAGGCCGAAGTGCTTGCGTGCGAGCGTATTGAGACGGCGGCGCCCGCGGCGCTGCCCGCATCCGGACAAGACATGTGCCGCAGCGGACAGCTTGCACAGGAAGAACGCCGTCAACGTCGCGAGCAGGCGCGGGGCAAGGCCGCTCCCAAAGACCGTCGCACTTCCTCGGCCCCCGAGGGCGAAGTCGACATCCCACGAGCGACCGAGCAGGCGCTTCTCAACCCCACCGACACGGCGCCCGACAACGCCGACCCCGGTATGGGCTATATCTTTGAGCATACGCGCGGCCGCAAGTGCCTGGTCTTTGCCAACTCGCGCGAGGAGGCAGAGGCCGTGTGCTCCATGCTGCGCAGCTACTGCGAGAGCCGGCACGAGCCCGACCGCTTTCTCATCCATCACGGCAATCTTTCGGCATCGCTACGCGAGACGGCCGAGGAGCTCATGCGCGACGAGGAGCAGGCGCAGACAACCGTCACCACCTCTACGTTGGAGCTCGGTATCGATATCGGCCGCCTGGAGCGCGCCTTCCAGATTGACGCGCCGTTTACCGTCAGCTCCTTTTTGCAGCGCATGGGGCGCACAGGCCGTCGCGACCTTCCGCCCGAGATGTGGTTTGTCATGCGTGAGGAAGAACCTGAGCCGCGCACGATGATGCCCGAAACCATTCCCTGGAAGCTCCTGCAGGGCATTGCGCTCGTACAACTCTATCGCGAGGAAAAGTGGGTCGAGCCGCCCGAGCTCGATCGACTCCCCTACAGTCTACTCTACCACCAGACTATGTCGACGCTTGCCAGCACCGGCGAGCTCACGCCAGCAGAGCTTGCCCAGCGCGTGCTCACACTCAGCTATTTCCATCGCATCTCGGCCGATGACTATCGCGTATTGCTGCGTCACCTCATTAAGATCGACCATATCCAGGTCACCGAGGGCGGCGGACTCATCGTGGGTCTCGCGGGCGAGCGCATCATCAACAACTTTAAGTTCTACGCCGTATTCCAGGAAAACGAGGAGTTCACCGTTCGTAGCGAGTCGGCCGAATTGGGCACGATCGTCAACCCGCCACCGCCCGGTGAGCGCATCGCCATCGCCGGACACTGCTGGATTGTCGAGGAAGTGGACTGGAAGCGCCACACCGTCTTTGCCACGCAGGTCAAGGGCCGGGTGCCGGCCTACTTTGGCGACTGCCCCGGCGACATCAATACACACGTACTCGAGCGCATGCGCAAGGCGCTCAACGAGCACGCGACATATCCGTACCTCATGGGTAACGCACGGGCCCGCTTGGCGCAGGCTCGCCATACGGCCGAGATTTCGGGCGCGGGAACTAAGCCGCTCATCAATCTGGGTGGCGACACCTGGGTGCTCTTCCCCTGGTTGGGCAGCTACGCCTTCCTAGCACTCGAGCGCATGCTTAAAATCAAATGCGCCGCTGAGCTGGGCCTTCGCGGACTCGACCCGTCACGCCCGTACTTTATGCAGTTTAAGATGAAGGCCGACGAGGAGACGTTCTTTGAGGTGCTCGCCGCCGAGGCCGAAAAGGACTTCGATCCCATCGAGCTCGTGTATCCGGGCGAGGTTCCCTACTTCGATCGCTACGACGAGTACGTTCCCGAGGAGCTCGTACGCAAAGGCTTTGCCGAAGGCGTGCTCGACATCGAAGGCATGAAGCAGCGCGTCCTTAGCTGGCGCAACCACGCATAAGGCCCGTCCCGAACAGGTTAGTCGTGAAGAACGGTGCCAAGGAAGTCGGTGTCGAAGGGCACGGCGTCCGCGAAGGCATAGTCGCCGTCGCTGGCGATGAGCAGGTAGTTTTCCTCGCCGCCAAACTCCGTGTCGCCGCAGGGGACAACCCGCGCATGGGCAAACACCTCAAGTGCCGTGGCAACGCAATCGCGCAGGAACGTCACATCGCTCCCCTCGCTCGCGCTCACGATATTGGCTGCATAGACGCCACCCGCATTCAGGCTGCCCCGCGCCAAACGCAGCGCCTCGACGGTCGCCAGTTCGCGCACAGGCTCGGCGCCGCCAAAGCAATCGCTCACGATAACGTCGTAGCGGCGATGCCCCACGCTCGTCACTCCCAGGTACGAGCGCGCCTCAGCGGTGATCACCCGCAGGCGGTCGCCCACCGCGCGCTCAAGCTCGTCCACATAGAACCAGCGACGCGCCAGACGCGTGATCTCGGCATCGTACTCGATGACGTCCATGCGCAAGCCCTCATGTGACAACAGTGCAAACTTGGGATAGGCAAACCCGCCGCCACCCAACATGAGCATACGGTCGATACCGTGCCCACAAGTCTCGCGCATCGCGTCCTCGGCCTCAAACACATCGTCAAATGCGCGATAGTACGCAAAGACCGGCTCCGCCCAACGATCGCCAACATAGCTTGCGCTTTGGTAGACGCCACCTTGCACGAGCACGCGGACCTCGTCACCGCCTTCATCGTGCACGCGCTTCACACGCGCCAACCCGTTGCGGGTCCGCGCAACCTGCAGACAGGCAGCACGAACAGCGACAGCGGCCGCACCCAGCGCCGCGGCTCCCAGAGCAACGCCGGCAACGACTCCGGCGGAAACACTCGGCTTGTTCATCTAGAGCTCCTTTTGCAGATAGAGGCCATGGTCGTAAAAACCAAGGTGGCGATAGTACTCGCGCGTACCGATTGCGCTGATCACGTTGATGTGCGCATAACCCGCGTCCCAAGCAATCTGGCACGCACGCTCCACAAGCAGACGCCCCAGACCGTGATGCTGAGCCGCCTGGCCTTGATCGCCCACGCGCGCCGCCATGCCATACACGTGCACCTCGCGAATCATTGCCTCGTCCGGCGTCGTCGGCAGCACGTCCGCATGCGCGGCAACAAACGCGCGATCGGGCAGCGACAGGCGCAAAAAGCCCGCGATCTTGCCCTCGGGCGTTACCCACTGCAAAAAGCGCTCGTGCGTCACCGGCGTCTCGTATGCCACTTCCTCGTCAAGAGACAGCTCGTCCAGGTCGGCGCCCGCCGTGCTGATCTCGCGATAGCGAATCTCGTGCACCGTCGCGCCTTCCCCACGAGCCGCCAAGCGGTTCTCGACGAGCTGACGCAGGTTGGGCTTCTTGTTGCCCACCATGATGTCATCGGAACTAAAATCGCGGATCATGCGGCTGATACGGCAGAACGCCGGCGTCACCACGATGTCGTCGGCTAACACATCGAGCAGCTCTTCCTCGGTATAAGGGCGCCACTCGCCGCGTTCATAGCAGCCCACCAGACGCGAGCCCTCGATGAGCGCACACGGGTAGACCTTGACCTCGTCGGGCATAAAGGCCCCTTCGGTCATAAAGCGCTCGTAGTCGCGCTTGTCCCCCTCGGGCGTGGCACCCAACAAATTGAGCATAAAGTGCGCATGGATCTTAAAGCCAAACAGGCGCGCAAGCGAAAACGCACGCTCAATCTGAGCCACCGTAATGCGACGCTCGTTAATGTCGAGCAGGTGCTGGTCAAGGCTCTGGATACCCATCTGGATCTTGGTGCAGCCCAAGCGGCGAATGAGCGCGAGCGCTTGCGGCGTCACGGCATCGGGACGCGTCTCGATAACGAGCCCCACCACGCGATGCTTCGCCGTCTCATTAATGCGCTGTTGACGCTCGAGCTCCTCCATCGAAGCCGTCTGCCACTCGGCGACCTCGCCCCACGGCGTACCGGGACCGTACAGGCGACGCACCGCACGGTTGTAGCCGCCCGCGGCAGCATCCACACACTCCTGCTCGTCAGCAACACCAGCTGCAAGCTCACGCTCGTCGGTCGCAATGCCCGCCGCCCGATAGCGCTCGCGACGCTCCGCCACCACCGGCGGCAGCGCATCGGCGGGCGCGTCATCGAGCAGACGCCCTGCCTCGGCACGGCTGATGCCCGGACGGGCCAGCATGGGGTTAGCCGCCACGCCGGCCACGGCATCGTCATTGAGCGCGCGGAAGAGCTCCGACATAAACCAGATCTGATAGCCTTGCGGATAGTCGCTCCAGGTACCGCCGAGCACGATGAGCTCGATCTTGTCGGTCGCGTGTCCCATCTGCGAAAGCGCGGTCAGACGAGCACTCACCTGCAGATACGGGTCGAAGCAATTTTGCTCCGCACGGGCGCACGCCGGCTCAGCGTGCAGATAGCTCTTGGGCATGCGCAGGTCGTTGGGACAAAACAGGCAATCGCCCGAGCACGGCCACGGCTTGGTAATGACGGTAATGGTCGCCACGCCCGAAGCCGTGCGGCGCGGCTTCATGCGTAGCACCTGCAGCAGCTGGCGCTCCAGCTCGGCGTCGACATTCCATGCCGACCAACGAGCCGGTTCCTCGCGCTTCACCCGCTGGTAAAACGGCAGCAGGCGACGCTTGGCCAAATCGCGCTTATCGGCACCTTCGCGGCGCGCCTCAGCATGTATCAGTTTGACGAGCGCCTTGTCGTCTACGGTCTCGCCGCGACGCAGGGCCTCGAGTATGTTCAAAATAATCTGTTCCATGCCCCCATTGTAAAGGCAAAGGCGCCGGAGCCGACCGCGGCCCCGACGCCTTCATCAAACAGCGCGTCTAAGCATCTATGTTTGCGGAATTAGCCCGCCGTCCGTCACTCCGGATCAAACGACATGTCGCCCGAACCAACCTCAAATCGATACGTAGCAGACTTGTCACCGTTATCGAATTCAAGATTCAAAATGGTCTCGCCATCGTAGCCAAGCGGAAGAAAATCGCTCTCGAAGTCGCCGCTGCCCAAGGTGAGGCTCGCCTTAAAGCCCGTCGAGTTCGGAACCGTCATCTCCACATCGCCCGAGCCCACGCTCACGTCCATCGACTTCGCGGGGGCCTGGTAGAGCTCGAACGTCACATCGCCCGAACCGACCTCGGCATTCAGGGTATCGGTCACGGTGCCCGTAAACTCGATGTCTCCCGAGTCCAGCGTTACATCCAGGTCATGGCACGCAATGCCCGCGACCGTCAGGTCACCCGACCCTACATCCGCCGTAATGCCCACCAGGTTATCCGCAACCTCGCGCGGCAGCTCGACGGTAACCGTGCGGTCAATGGCGTGCTCGTCATCGCAATCGAACTGGCGAATCCTGAGCGTGGAGCCCTTGATCTCGGCCAGGTTCTGGGTCGCCGCATCGTAAGCAGAGGTTCCTTTTGCCACACGACCGCTTTCGATAACACGCACCGGCCCGCCGGAGACGTGTTTGACCTCGACCGTGCCCGATGTCACATCCAGGTCGAGCGATGTGAACGCGTCGGCATCAAACGTTTCGCTCGAAAGCTGCTGAGGCCGAGCAGAGTAATTGCCGCCATCCGAAATATCGTCATCGTCAACCTCATCATCCAGGCCAGACAAGCCGGAGACAATATCGCTAAGCTCCCACGGCCCATCAAAGTGAATCAATATCCGCGAAATACCAAAGACAAGCCCGATGATGAGAACAAACGCTCCGATGCCAACGCCCAAGCGTACCTTGGATTCATGCGAAAGCTTCATCATTCATCACCCTCTTTGGAGCCCGGCTCAGCGGTAGTCGCGGTAGCCACGTCAGCATCAACCGCAGCGGAAGCATCCTGCACCTGAGTCCTAGCCGTCACCGGTGCCAGACCAACCTGGATATCCCCGCGTGCCCAATCGCCATCGAGCGCACGCGCCACCCAGTGATAGATGGGAATCGTAAAGAAGATCAGTGCGGGAAAGGGGCTGGCACCAACCAGGAACATCAGTAAAAAGAACAGCAGCCAGCATACGGCCCAATACGGAAACGATTGGAACGGACCCTTCACCGGCTTCGGGCTGGCCGTGCCGCTCGTCACCTGCGCCGTTGCGGCATTGGCAGCCTGCGCGCTCCAACTTGCCGCCTGCGCCGCCTTGGCCGCAGCATCACTCGCCTGCGTTGCCGCCTCGGTAGCGCGCGCCGCTGCCTCATGGGTGCGAGCACGCTCTGCCGCCTCGGCCTCGCGCTGACGAGCGCGGTCCTCGTTCTCAAACTCGATATCGTCCTCGATCTCGTCGCTCGGATTGAGCAGCTCGTCCAGACTCACACCATAGAGCTTGGCAAGTGAGATCAGGTTCTCGGTATCGGGCGAGCTCTCCGCGCGCTCCCATTTGCTGACCGCCTGGCGCGACAGCCCCAACTTTCGCGCCAGCCCTTCTTGGCTAAAGCCTTTGCTGCGGCGAAGGTCGGCGAGCCGCTGCGCAGTTTCTACATTCATGGTTCCTCCTATGTGATGCCAGCCGTGCCGCCGGACCGTTTTTGTTCTTAAGGCGCCTTGCACAGTTAAAAATCTATCCGCCACCGCCAAAAGCATGCCACCTATTCTAGTGAGATTTTTGACAACCAGCGGTTGCGGGCACATATGAGCTGCGGAAATGTGTCCAAACAAAGCAATGACCCGTAGCTTGGTTGTCCCCGTTGCTGCGTTAACGGTAGTATGGTCGTACCGTTTATTCCGCACCGCCAACGGAGGGAGTTCCGCGCCGTGAACCGCGATTTCGCCTCATCGCTCATCCAGCTCAACAATACGTTCTATCGCGAGCACTCCGCCTCCTTTTCCGATACGCGCCAGGCCCCGTGGCCCGGCTGGGTGCGCACCATGGACGTCGCGCTCGAGCAGCTCGACGTCGCCACGATTGAGCATCCCGTCCGCGTCTTCGATCTTGCCTGCGGCAACATGCGATTTGAGAACTTTGCTGCCGGCGGCACGCTTGCCGCTAAGGGCGTAGACGGCACGAGCCCCTCGGCGGATGCCAGCTGCCCCTTTGAGTTCTACGGCGTCGACTCGTGCCAGGATCTGGCCATCGATGCGCGCGGCCACGCCCTGCGCATCCCCAACCTGCACTTCCAGGAACTCGACGTGCTCGATGCCCTCATGAAGCTCAACCCCGCCGAGACGCCCGACGCGCTCTTCGATGCACCGCTTGCCGATATCTCGGTCTG
The DNA here is from genome assembly GCA_018378775.1 of Collinsella sp. Classification (GTDB taxonomy): domain Bacteria; phylum Actinomycetota; class Coriobacteriia; order Coriobacteriales; family Coriobacteriaceae; genus Collinsella. The sequence goes on from JAGZWV010000005.1 coordinate 53,220, forward strand.
CTTTGGCTTTATGCACCATGTGCCGTCGTGCGAGTACCGCGTACGCGTGCTCGACGCCCTGGTGCGCCAGACGCGCCCGGGCGGCATCATCGCTATCAGCTTTTGGGAGTTTATGAACGACGAGCGCATGGCGCGCAAGGCCGTTCGCGCCGAAGCCCGCGCCGAGCTCACCCCGCCGTTTGAGGGCTACGACTCCGCGCAGTTTGAAGCCGGCGACCACCTCATTGGCTGGCAAAATGACCGCCATGCTTACCGCTATTGCCACCACTTTGACGATCAGCAGATCACCGACCTGGTGCGCGGCGTTCGCACGTTCTACAAGAGCGGTGAGGTCCCCGTGCGCGAGCTTGAGCGCTTCCATGCCGATGGTCGCAGCGGCGAGCTCAATCGCTATGTAATTCTTAAGCGCCTGTAGGACCAAGCGACTCGCCGCTGAGCCGCACCGCAACTTTCGGGCACATTGCGCCCGCCCTCTTCCAACCCATTGCCGGAACGTGCAGCCATGCGTTCCATACTTATGACCAAGGAGCCTCATGGGAGCCGTCCACGTTCGCACGCCTAAGAACTTTGTGCTCGAGGAGCGCCTGGAGCGCTACGCCGATGCGATCGAGACGAACCCCGAGAACTATGCCGGACACTGGTGTGAGGCATGCACGCCGGCTGGCGGCAAGCCCTTCGGCCGCCTTCATCTCGACTTAGGCTGCGGCAAAGGAACTTACCTGGTTGAGCGCGCTCGCCGTGAGCCCGATACCCTCTTTATCGGTATGGACCAGGAGCCCATCTGCATCGCCTATGCCGCTCAGAAGATCTGCGAGCAGGAACTGCCCAACGCGCTCGTGCTGCCCCGAGGCGCCGCATCGCTGCCGCAGCTGTTCGCCGCAGGCGAGCTCGATGCCATCACTATCAACTTTCCCACGCCGCAGCCCAAGGCCAAGTACGCCAAAAAGCGACTTGTCCATGTCGACCATCTGATGCTCTACCGTCCGCTCTTTGCTGCCGGCGCCACCGTCGCACTGCGCACCGACAGTAAACCACTGCGCGACTACGCCCTGGGTCAGTTTGCCGCGGCCGGCTACGACACGCTTTGGGTAAGTGACGACGTCCGCCGCGACCATCCCGAGCATCCCGAGACCGAATACGAGTGCCGAACGCGCGAGATGGGCGCTGTCGTCTATGGCATCTGCGCCACACCCGGTGCGGAGCCCACCGAAGAGCAGCTCGCGGCAGGCCGGGCGCAGGAGCAGAGCCTCGCCTGCTATCTGCCCGACGATCTCGATGAACTCACCTACGTGCCCCTCGGCATGGAAGAAGCCGTTGAGAACTTTAAGAACCGCGCCCGCAAGGGTAAGAAGCGCCTGCCGCAAGAACGCTAACGATCGCTAGCATCACACGCCCATTTCCTGCATTTTCTTTCGCGCTGGCGCCCCGCGCCGCCGCTACGCCATAATAGTTGGCGGACAATCGCGAGAGAAAGCAAACCACATGGCACAGACCACGACAGATACCGCCGCCAGCACCGTCTCCGGCGCCGGCGCCGCCAGCTCGTTCTCGGGCGGCACAGGCACCGAGGCCGAGTTCGGCTCGCTCGGAGCGCTCTCCCCCACCTGGTGGGAGCCCGAGGACGGCAGCGAGCCCGAGCCATGGCTCACGCCCGATCAGGCCTTCGAGCGCTTCTTCGAATGGACGAGCGACCGCGGCATCGAGCTGTGGGACCACCAAGAAGAAGCCCTCATGGATCTTGCCGCCGGCGATCATGTCATTTTGGGCACGCCGACCGGCTCGGGCAAATCGCTTGTCGCGCTGGGCATGCTCTTTATGGGCATGGCGCAAGGCAAGCGTTGCTACTACACGGCCCCCATCAAGGCTCTGGTTAGCGAGAAGTTTTTTGACCTGGTGCAGGTGCTCGGCCGCGATAACGTCGGCATGATCACCGGCGACACGCATATCAACACCAAGGCACCCGTCATTTGCTGCACAGCCGAGATCCTTGCCAACGACGCGCTGCGCGAGGGTGAGGATGCCGATGTGGGCTGCGTCGCCATGGATGAGTTCCACTACTTCGCCGACCCCGACCGCGGCTGGGCATGGCAGGTACCGCTGCTCACCCTGCCCCACACACAATTCATGCTCATGAGCGCCACGCTTGGCGATGTCACCGCTATTGCAGCCTCGCTCGAGGAACACACCGGCGCCACCTGCGACCTCGTCGTCGACGCCCCGCGTCCCGTACCGCTGAGCTACGACTATGTGACGACCTCGCTCGAGGGCACCGTTGAGCTCGCGATGCGCCGCGGCGAGGCACCGCTCTACATCGTGCACTTTAGCCAAGACGCCGCACTCGCAACGGCACAGTCACTCGCCAACTTTGGCATTGCCAGCAAGGAGCAGCGCGAGGCTATTAAGGAGGCTGCCAAGGGCACGAGCTTCTCGACGGCCTTCGGCAAGATCCTCAAGCGCCTGCTCGGCTGCGGCGTCGGCGTGCACCACGCCGGCATGCTGCCGCGCTATCGCTTGCTGGTCGAGCGCCTGGCGCAGCAGGGGTTGCTGCCCGTCATCTGCGGCACCGACACGCTCGGCGTCGGCATCAACGTGCCCATCCACACCGTGGTGCTCACCGCACTCACCAAGTTCGACGGCTACAAGATGCGTCGTCTGCGCGCCCGTGAGTTCCATCAGATCGCCGGCCGCGCCGGTCGCTCGGGCTTTGACACCGAGGGCATGGTCATCGCCGAGGCCCCGGAGCACGAGATCGAGAACGCCAAGCTCATGGCCAAGGCAGGCGACGACCCCAAAAAGCTCCGCAAGATTAAAAAGAAGAAAGCTCCCGAGGGCTTTGTCACCTGGAACAAGCAGACCTTTGAGCGCCTGATCGAGACGCAGCCCGAGACGCTCAAACCGCGTCTTCGCATCACGCACTCCATGGTGATTAGCGTGGTCGAGCAGGGCGGTGACGCTCGCGCCCGCGTGCACGACCTCATCGAGACAAGCCTGCAAACGCCCGAGGAAAAGGCGAAGCTCGAGGTTCGTGCCGATGAGATTTTCGCCACACTCATCGACTCCGGCGTCGTCGTGCGTACCGAGGTGCCGCCCGCGCCCGACGCTCCGGCTGACGCCGCACCGGATATCGATTACGCGCTGACGGTCGATCTGCCCGAGGACTTTGCGCTCGACCAGCCGCTTTCGCCGTTTTTGCTCGCCGCGCTGGAGCTGCTCGACCCCGAGAGCGAGACCTACACCATGGACCTCATCTCGATGGTCGAGGCAACACTCGAGGACCCCAAGCAGGTGCTGCGCGCACAGGAGCGCGCAGCACGTGATCGCGCCATGGCCGAGATGAAAGCAGACGGCATCGAGTATGAGGAGCGCCTGGAGCGCATCCAGGATGTCACCTACGAAAAACCGCTCGAAGACTTGCTCGATGCAGCCTTTGATAAGTATTGCCAGGAAGTACCTTGGGCCAACGACTACCAGCTCTCGCCCAAGAGCGTCCTGCGCGACATGCTCGAGAGCGCGAGCGACTTTAAGGGCTATATCCAAAAGCTCGGCATCGCCCGCTCCGAGGGCATTCTGCTGCGCTACCTGGCTGAGGCCTACCGCTCGCTCGATCGCACCGTACCGATCGAAAAGCGCGACGAGCGCTTGCGCGACATCATTTCGTGGCTGGGCTTTGTGGTGCGCTCGGTCGACTCGAGCCTGGTTGACGAGTGGGAGAACGCCGGCAACCCGGCCGCACTCGACGCCGCACCACCCCAGGGCATCGACGAGGTCGTGGCGGACCGCCGCGGTTGCACCCTGCTGGTGCGCAACGCACTCTTCCGCCGCGTGACCCTTGCCGCCCGTGGACACTTGCGCGACTTGGGCGAGCTCGACGAGGACTGGGGCATGAGCGAGGTGCGCTGGCAAAAGGCGCTCGATGCCTATCACGAGCAGCACGAGGAGATTCTCACCAACGGCGACGCCCGCAGCTCGGCGATGTTTACCATCGACGAGAGCGACGAAAAGACCGATCACGTGTGGCACGTGCATCAGATCTTTGCCGATGAGGATGGCGATCACGACTTTGGCATCATGGGCGATGTCGACCTGGACGCCACGCAAGACGGCGGCGAGGTCATCTTCAAGAACTACCGCGTCGGCTTTATCGAGGATTTGCTCGAGGACTAGCCGAATCAGCCGGGTAAACGAAACGGGGCCGCTGGCAATGTTGCCAGCGGCCCCGTTTTTTGCGCCATGCGCTATGCGCTACTCGGCATCCTCGACCTCATACGCATCGGCCTCGGCAGGCTCATCGCCCGTGCCCATTGCCGTCTCGCGCGCCTCATCAAACGCCGCTTTCATGGTCTTGTTGCCCCAGGTGAGCTTGCGAATCGTAAGCTCATCGGCCTTGTTGTGGGCCAAGCGCAGGTTCTCGGTGCTGCGACGCAGATCGTCCTTGGTCTTCTCGAGCTGCTTGATGGCAGCATCGATCTCCTTGATCGCCGATTCGAACTGCTTGCTCGCCAGGTTGTAGTTGCGTGAGAAGCCGTCCTTGAACTTTTCCATCTTGGCTTCGAAGTTCGTGACGTCGATGTTCTGCTGCTTGTACTCTGCTAGCTCCTGCTTATAGCGTAGCGATCCCATGGCGGCGTTGCGCAGGAGGGTGATGATCGGGATGAAGAACTGCGGACGGATCACGTACATCTTCTCGTAGCGGTAGCTCACGTCCACAATGCCGGCGTTATAGAGCTCGCTCTCGGGCTCGAGCAGCGTGCAAAGCACCGCGTACTCGCAGCCTTTCTGACGACGGTCATGATCGAGCTTCTTAAAGAAGTCCTCGTTCTTGTGTTTGGTCGCGGTTTCGTCGTTCTCGTTTTTCATCTCGAACATAATCGAGATGATTTCGTTGCCGCTCGCGTCGCACTCACGGAAGATGAAATCGCCCTTGGTGCCCTCGGATGCATCGTTGTCCTTCTCAAAATACGCATTGGGAAACGCCGTCATACGCAAGCGATTGAACTCAGTCTCGCAGTGCTGCTCGAGCGACTCGCCCACCATCTTGGTAGACAGGCGCACCTTCATGTCCTTCAGGCGCTCGATCTCTTCATCCTTATATCGAATGAGCTCGTCACTCGCACGCTTGGCCTGTGCAAGCTCGAGCTCGTGGGCAGCCTTGGCCTGTTCCTCGCGAGAATCGCGCACCGCCAGCTCGCTCGTAAGCTTCGCGCGTGCCTCATCGCGCTCACGCTCCGCCGCAGCGACCGCCTCCGACAGGCTCATCTTTGCCGTCAGCTCCTGTTCGCGCAGCTGGGCGCGAAGACTCTCTGCCTCCTGCGCAGACTGAGCCTTTGCAGCGGAGAACTCCTCCTGCACCTTCGCCTGATAGTCGGCAAGCGTGCGCTCGGCTTCGCTACGAGCAGCATTAAGCTCGCGCTGGGACTCGGCTGCCGCGGCGGCAAGCGCCATCTCCTGGGCCTTGTCTGCAGCGGAGAGCTTCGCCTGCAGCTCGGCAATCTGAGTGTCGCGGGCGGCCAGGTCGTTTTGAGCGGCGTTACGCACCGCTGCCTCGACAAGCTTGGCCTCGTCATCCTTGCGGCCTAACTGCGCACGTAAGCTATCAATCTCGCGCTGGAGCTCGGCGTTTTCCTTTTGAGCATCGGCACGGGCCTCAACCGCCGCACGCTGGCTTGCGCTCTCGCGTTCTGCGGCGGCGCCCTCAAGCTTGGCACGCAACTCGGCAAGCTCGGCGTCGCGCTTGGCAACTTCCTGCGCCAGCTCCTGAGCCGCGATGTTCTTCTGTTCAGCGAGCTGAGCGTCGCGCTGAGACTTCGCCTCCTGCAACGCAGACGCCGAACGCGAGCGCTCAAGCTCCAGTGCCTGCTCGCCCTCGCGTTGGACGGCCTTCACGCGTTCATCCAGATCGCGCGAGAACTCGGCATCACGCACCTGTTTGACGATATCCGCATAGCCGGACGCATCGACCTTAAAGACTTCGCCGCAATGCGGGCACTTGATCTCGTTCATAGCAGCTCCTCGATGGACGCAAATTCTAATCGCCTACACTCTACCGCGCCGCGCGGACAAAAAAGGCGCCGCCGCCATAATGGCAACGGCGCCAAAACCACCACAAAGGCGCCTGTCCCCATCGTGGTGGTTTGAGTACTTTACAGGTCGCGGTAGTCGATGAGGCGAAGATCGTCCTGAGCCTCGAGCCACGCCCACAGCTCGGGGTCGATCAACGCATCGACCTCCTTGGTACGATCGGTCGTAAGCGAGCTACTCTCGAGGATAAAACGGTCAAGATAGCCCGGATGGCAGACAAAGACGACCGTCTCGCCATCGGCCATCTCGCGAACCGTCTGCATGATTGCTTCCTTGGGCTCGTAGCCCGGCTCCATCGAGCGCATCACCATGCGCAAATCGGTGTCTCCGCAATGCACCACGGCCGTGGGGTCGAAGCTCGCCTTTTGCTCCTTAAGGCCCAACTCCTGTGCCACCGTCGAGATCGCTCGATTGAGGTTTTTGCTCATAACGGCGTGAGCCTCAAAGTAATCGGGTTCGCGACCCACGATCTCGACAAAGCGGTCGTGCTGCGCACGAATCTCGATACAGGCCTCGTCAAAGTCGATCAGTTCCTCGCCGCGCTTAAAGTGCTCGCGGAAGGTACGGCTGCTATGGAACTCACCGTTTTCATCGAGCAGGCTTGGAATGAGTGCCGGATCGGCACACGGCTTGCCCAGGCACACGTTGGCATGCTGGCCCACCGCAATGTCAGCATCCGCCACGAGTGACCAGCCATGCTCGGCCTCGGGCATATTTGGCATGAGTCCCACCGAGCACACCAGGCCCTCATCGACGCTGCGGGCGATCCCTAAGTCAACGGCATACGAATAGCCGAGATCGTCGGCACGAATAAGCAGTTGTTTCATAACGACTCCAATCTATGGAAAAACCACCACAAAGGTGCCTGTCCCCTTTATGGTGGTTTGAAAGCTACAGTCCAAAGAAGCTCAAGATCTGGTCTCGGTTTACGGGCTTGTAGCCATTGGCGTCGAGGCCCACATCGTAGCGGTAGATGGGGCGTTCGCGATCACGGTTGCGCGTGTTGGTGCGGTCTCCCCTGCTGTGGATATGTCCGTGCAGCATAATGGCGCCACGCGCTTTGCCGTTCCAACTGAGCATGGGGTAATGGCTCAAAACCAGGCGATGTCCCTTGGCATAGCCGGGGGCAATTTCCAGGTAATCGCGCACGTCATCCCAAATGTGCGGTGCGTCCGGATCTTCCCAATCGCCGTCATGGTTACCGCGGATGAGCGTCACGTTCTGACAGGCAATGCGCTCGCGCAGGAGCACGGCCTCCGCCATGGGCAAGCGATACGTAAAGTCTCCCAGGATATAGAGGCGGTCGTCCGCAGCAACGCACTCGTTAATGGCGTCAATAACCTTGCGGTTCATCTCCTCGACCGAGGCGAACGGCCGATCCATATCGTGCAGGATATTCGTATCGCCCAGGTGCAGGTCGGCGGTAAACCACATCATCGTCTGTGTCCTCATTTCGCAACGCGTCTAACACGTGCCTAGTATACAGACGCTTTGGCGCAGCGGTTACCCAAAGAGCCCGCCAAACAGTCCACGGCGGCGCTTGTCATTCTTCTTCGATACGTCGTCCCGTGCGTTCTTATCCTTCCGCTTTTCTCGATCCTGCTCCAGCTCATCGTCATCGAGCAGCAAGTCCCACTCAAACGGTTCATCCGTCAGATCAAACAGGTCGTCGTCATCAAACATGACAGCCTCCCCTAGCGGCTAGCGGGCATCCGCCACATAAAGGCCAACGCGCACCTGATGCCAGGGGCTGCGCTCGGGCGCAACCTGCTGCACGCGGGCTTCAAACACATCTTCGTGCCCGTAATACATCATCACGGACAGCGGGCCAACCTCGTTTCCCGGAACATAGCCGAGCTTGATCTTGCCGAAATAGATCGCGACCGCCTCGGGATCGTGGGGATTATCGCGCTCGGCACACAGTGTCAGTTTATCGCCCGCTTTCAGATCGCCCAGAACCAATGCGCCGTCGGCATACTGAAATCCAGCGATGTGAAACGATAAAAGAACACGTGAAGGCTCGTACATGGCAGCTCCTCTAACGTCCGGAATAACCGGCACTTAACCTTATTGAGAAGTCTACGAACTCGTGCGGACACAAATAGACCAACCCGGGTCTTTTCGACCGTTTGTCGCAACGCTTGCATGCCAGAGCGCTTGCAGATAAGATAGGAGCACGGATGGCACCCGTGGCAGCGGGTCTTGCCAACCCCGATACACGTTTACATCGTGAGAAGTGGCCGTCTTCGCTTACGCGGGGGCGGCTATTTCGTTCGGCCGATAAACAGGCCGAGTTCTATAGCCACGATTAACAACGCCAATAACGAAATAACATCGCTTACGCTCATACCAATTCCCTTCTAAAGGGAGTTGGCCCATCCGTACCCCATGGCAGTAGTCTAACGCAAATTGCGGGTAATAGGAACACTTGTTCGTATTACCCGCTCCTATTTCCTAGTGCACAAACATGCGCACGAATTTGTGCTTCCAGCTTGCGTAGGGCGCATAGCGGAATGGCACGTCCAGCCAGGTTGCCTTGTTCACGATGCTCTTCTTGTGGCTAAACGTATCGAAGCTCTCGCGGCCATGGTACTGCCCCATGCCGCTCGCGCCCATGCCGCCAAAGCCCATATGGCTCGTAGCCAAATGCATGATGGTGTCGTTAACGCAGCCGCCGCCAAAGGGCACATAGCGCACAAAGCGCTGTTGCACCGCTCGGTCCTGGCTAAAGATATACAGGGCCAGCGGCGTCGGACGATCCGTGATAAACGTCTCGACCTCATCCAGACTCTCGAACGTCAGCACCGGCAAGATGGGACCGAAGATCTCCTCTTGCATTACGGCATCCTCGGGCGTCACGCCGTCCAAGATCGTCGGTTCAATCTTGAGCGAGGTCTCGCGCGCCGCACCTCCCAGCACAACCTTGTCGGAGTCGATCAACCCGCGCACGCGCGCGAAATGCTTGGCGTTGACGATATGGCCGTGGTCCTCGTTGTCGAGCGGGTGCTCGCCAAACATGCGGTGGACTTCCTCCTTGATGAGGTCCAACAGCTCGTCGTGCACGCGCGCGTCAACCAGCAGATAGTCGGGCGCCACACAGGTCTGGCCCACGTTGAGCCACTTACCAAAGGCGATACGCCGCGCCGCGACCTTCAAATTTGCGGAGGCATCCACAATGCAGGGACTCTTGCCGCCCAGCTCAAGCGTCACGGGTGTGAGGTTTTTGCTCGCGTGTTCCATGACAAGCTTGCCGACCGGAACGCTGCCGGTAAAGAAGATCTTGTCCCAGCACTCATCGAGCAGCGCCTTGTTCTCGGCACGTCCGCCCTCGACGACCGTCACCAGGCGCGGATCAAACGCTTCCTCGCAGATCTGTCTGAGCACCGCACTCGAAGCCGGCGCATAGGCGCTCGGCTTGATGACCACGGTATTACCCGCAGCGAGCGCGCCGGCGAGCGGCTCGAGCGTCAACAAAAACGGGTAGTTCCAAGGCGCCATAATCAGCGTCACGCCATAGGGAACCGGCTGCGTCCTGCACACGCTAATAGCGTTGGCAAGGTCGCACGGGCGCAGGCGTGCGCGACTCCATCGGGCCACATGCGCAATCTGATGGCGAATCTCGGAAAGTGACGTGCCGATCTCGCACATATACGCCTCGTCATGAGACTTGCCCAAATCGGTCTTGAGCGCATGGGCGATATCGTCCTCGTGCGCCCGCACCGCATCGCGCAGGCGCACGAGCGCGCGGCGGCGAGCATCGACATCGAACGTGGCATGCGTCTTAAAATAGGCGCGCTGACTGCTAACGATGCATGCGATTTCCTCGGTGTTCATGGGCCCTCCTAGTTCTCGTCCTCAAACATACCACCCGCGACGACCTCGTACATATGCTCGAGTTCCAAACGGTCCATTAAAAGCGGGACAGGATACAGCGGATTGGCCTCGGCGTCGGCATGGGCCGCCATTTGCGGAATATCGGAGCGGCGAATACCCGAGACATATTTAGGAATTCCCAAGACCTCGTTCATGCGGTCGACCCAGTCGATAAAGGCCTCTGCGGCAAGACTGTCCTGCGCGGTAGCCGGCGCAATACCCGCCATGCGAGCAAGATCGGCAAGCTTGGGAGCGGCGGTGTCGCCATAAGCGCGAAGCATGTGCGGCAGGATGATTGCGTTGGCCAAACCGTGCGGAATGCCGTATCGGCCGCCCAGGCTGTGCGCGATGGCATGCACATATCCGACATAGGAGCGCGTAAATGCGACGCCCGCCTTATACGCCGCCGAAAGCATGTTGCGGCGCGCACGCATGTTGTCGCCATGCTCATAGGCCTCGAGCAAATTGTCGTGGATGAGCTGAACCGCCTGGCGCGCCATCTTGCGCGTGTAGGGCGTGGTGCTACGGCCGATAAAGGCCTCGACGGCATGTGTCAGAGCATCCATACCCGTCTGCCCCGTAATGGACGCCGGCAACCCACGCGTAAACTCGGGGTCGTGCACCGCAAAGCGCGGAATAAGCACAAAGTCATTGATGGGGTACTTATAGTGCGTCTCGTCATCGGTGATAACCGCCGCGAGCGTGACTTCGCTTCCCGTTCCGGCGGTAGTGGGAACCGCGATAAGCAGCGGCAGGAGACGGTGGACCCGCAACAGGCCGCGCATCTTGTTGATGGGTTTGTTTGGCTGCGCAATGCGCGCGCCCACGCCCTTGGCGCAGTCCATGGCCGAACCGCCACCAAAGCCGATAATGGCCCGGCAGTCGTTCTCACAATACAATGCCGCAGCTTCCTCCACATTCGAGACCGTGGGGTTCGCACGCGTTTCGGCATAGACCGTAACGCCGATTCCCTTGGACGCAAGCGCGTTCTCGAGCGGTGCCGTGAGCCCCAAACGAGCAATACCAGGGTCAGTCACGATGAGCACACGCCGAATCGAGCGCTTTTGAAGTACCGCGGGCACATCCTCGGCATGCTCCAAAATGCGCGGCTCGGTATAGGGCAGGATTGGCAATGCGATGCGAAAAACCGTCTGATATGTTCGGCACCAGGCACGACGGGCTAGATGCATAAAGGAAACTCCTTCATTTGTTGATTGGTCAACATTTGCTCGACCGATTGTACTCATCGCGGCACGTAGACTGCCCGCCAAACGTCAATCAATCAACATCTTCATATTGTTCGGAGCTGCTTGGCGTCATCCGGTGTTAGTCTTTCAGGGTCCATTGGATTCACGTCCGCCGCAAAGGAGGCGCAAAGGTGCACGACATCTGGAACCCCTGGCATGGCTGCACGCGCGTCAGCGAGGGATGCGACAACTGCTACATGTATTACATGGACGGACAACGCGGTATCGACCCCTCCGTGATTACCAAAAGCAAGTCGGGCTTTACCTATCCCCTCCAGCGCCGCCGAGACGGCAGCTACAAAGTTCGCGCCGGCGAGCTTATCCGTATCTGCATGACGAGCGACTTCTTGTTGCCCGAGGCCGATCCCTGGCGGCCAGAGGTATGGGACATCATTCGCCAGAGGCCCGACGTAAAGTTCTTCATTCTGACCAAACGCCCCGAGCGTTTTTGCGACTGTCTGCCCAGCGACTGGGGAGATGGCTGGCATAACGTCATGCTTAACGTAACCTGCGAAAACCAATGCAGGGCAAATGAGCGGATTCCCCTCCTGCTCGCCACGCCCGCAGCACACCGCGGCATCATGTGTGCGCCGTTTATCGGAAGCGCGTCGGTCGAGAAAGCCGCGCCCGGTAGCCTTGGAAAGCCCGACGGCATCGAGCAGGTCATCGTGGGCGGAGAAAACTACGCAGGAGCTCGTCCCTGTCATTACGAATGGGTGCGCAATTTGCACGCTGAATGCGTGGCAGCAAATGCGACGTTCGCTTTCATCGAAACCGGAAGCACCTTCGTTAAGGACGGGCGATCATATCACCTTCGTGGTAAAAATCTGCAGAGCGAGCTGGCATGGAAATCGGGTCTACAGCATCGCGGCCGCCAAATCGAATGGGATCTAAGGGATCCGCTCGGCTTGGAAATTCCCAGTTCGGAGCTTTGGGATCCGCCGTATTTTGAGTGGTGCGAAACCTGCGGAAGCAAGTTCATCTGCAACGGCTGCGTCCGCTGCGGGCTATGTGGACGCTGTTAGACGGAAGCGGTTAAATTGTTTTATTAAAAATCATTCCTAATAGACTTCACATTCAGTCTCATTTATGGATAATAGAACTCGTCAAGACGCGCGTCCGGAGAGGGCCCTTACGGGACCGGACAAGCGCCCCATCGCCATCGATCGAAAGGATCGAATCATGAAGTTTGTTTGCCCCGTTTGCGGTTATGTGGAAGAGTTCGACGGCGACCAGCTGCCCGAGGACTTCAAGTGCCCCCAGTGCGGCGTCCCCGGTTCTCGTTTCCTGAAGCAGGAGGAGGGCCAGCTCGAGTGGGCTGCCGAGCACGTCGTGGGCGTCGCCAAGATGGAGGGCGTCTCCGAGGATATCGTCAACGACCTGCGCTCCAACTTTGAGGGCGAGTGCTCCGAGGTCGGTATGTACCTGGCCATGGCTCGTGTCGCTCATCGCGAGGGCTATCCCGAGATCGGCCTGTACTGGGAGAAGGCTGCCTACGAGGAGGCCGAGCATGCCGCCAAGTTCGCAGAGCTCCTGGGCGAGGTCGTGACCGACTCCACCAAGAAGAACCTTGAGATGCGTGTTGAGGCCGAGAACGGCGCCACCGCCGGTAAGACCGACCTCGCCAAGCGCGCCAAGGCCGCCGGTCTCGACGCCATCCACGACACCGTGCACGAGATGGCTCGCGACGAGGCTCGCCACGGCAAGGCTTTCGCCGGCCTGCTCAAGCGCTACTTTGGCTAAGCCAGCAGCCTGAGACATAATCTCTAGCTCTTTGAGGCCCGGACCGCATGGTTCGGGCCTTTTTCGTGGCTTTATTGCAGCTGTTTTTGTAGGGCATCGAGCACTTGAGGGCTCAGGTCGTCGTATTGGATGAGGACGCGGCGCGTAGTCCTCTGGATCGTCGTCTGATCGTTTGCCCACAGGCAATCGTCAATGTTGACGTAAGGGATGTTGGCATTGGCGATAACACGAATAAGGCCATCCCCCACCCTGTCGCTTGCCGGCGCCAAAACGCAGTAAAGACCCGCGTCTGCATGTTCGATCGAGACCTCCCCCGCCGGAAACGCCTTGCGCACAATTGCCACCAGACCATCGCGCGCTTCACGAGCGCGAACACGCACCCGGTTCACATGGCGCTCGTAATCACCCGATTCGAGCAAGCGCGCCAACGCCACCTGATCTACGGAGCTGACCGACGAGGCGTAGAAGCCCAGCTCGCGCCTAAATCGTTCCATGAGCTCATCGGGAAGGACCATGTAAGCCAAGCGCAGAGCCGATGACAGGCTCTTAGAAAAAGTGTTGGTGTAGATGACCGATTGGGCGGCATCAATCGATGCAAGCGCAGGGATCGGCTTGCCAGCAAGGCGAAACTCGCAATCGAAATCGTCCTCAATGAGATATCGACCCGGCCGCTCGGCAGCCCAGCTCAGGAGTGCGTAGCGACGTGCGATGCTTGTCACCAGGCCGGTCGGATACTGATGGGACGGCATGAGGTGAAGAACGTCCGCCCCAGCATCGAGCAGCTCGCCCAAGTTAACGCCCTCACCATCCAGCGGAATATGCCGCACCTTACAGCCCATGGCCTGATAGATGCGCGTCAGACGCAAGTAGCCCGGATCCTCGACGGCGTATATCTTGTCCGCGCCAAGCAGCTGAACCAACATCGTGTCAAGCAGCTGAGCGCCAGCACCGATGACGATATTATCGGGATTGACGTTCATACCCCTCGTCCCGCGAAGATGATGCGCGATTGCAAGCCGAAGCCGAGCTGTGCCTTGCGCGGGGGCGGGCGAGAAGATTTCACGCTCATCTTCGGACGTCAACGTCGCCCGCAGAGCACTTTGCCAGAGACGTGCGGCTTCCAAAGCAGAAGGAGAGAGCGAGGCGAATTGCTCAGGCTGCTCGCCAGCATCATGTGCGTTAGAGCCCGCAGCAGCGGAATCTCGATCGAGCTCTGTCTCGGCCGAAGCCAGAACCGGGGCTTCGGGAAGCTCGCACGCGTAGTAGCCGCGACGCGGCTTTGAGCAAATATAGCCCTCGGCAAGCAACTGACTATATGCATTCTCGATAGTAATCACGCTAATTCCCAGATGACTGGCAAAGGCACGTTTGGAGGGCAGGTGCTCCCCCGCCGCAATGCGACCGGCGACAATATCGTCTCGAATTTGCTGGTAAACATACTCATAGAGCGATGATTCGCCACGTTGTTCCAAATTGTAGTCAAGCATGAGTTAGCCACCTGACCTTATCGCATCATTCAATCTGATATTAGTCTGACCTTATTATTATCTCTAAAACTGATTATTCCGCTATACCCAGCTCCCCTATAGGATGTTCCGTCAAGCAATACACATGCCAACCAAGGGAGCAACCATGGCAGAACAGACCAGCAAGGCCGATCGCGTCAAACTCAATCGCGAGCTCGCGCAGATGCTCAAGGGCGGCGTCATCATGGACGTCACCACGCCCGAGCAGGCACGCATCGCCGAGGAGGCAGGCGCCTGCGCCGTCATGGCACTCGAGCGCATCCCGGCCGACATCCGCGCCGCCGGCGGCGTGTCGCGCATGAGCGACCCCAAGATGATCAAGGGCATCCAGGAGGCCGTCTCCATCCCTGTTATGGCCAAGTGCCGCATCGGTCACATCGTCGAGGCCCAGGTCCTGCAGGCCATCGAGATCGACTACATCGATGAGTCCGAGGTTCTCTCCCCCGCCGACGATGTCTACCATATCGACAAGACGCAGTTTGACGTCCCGTTTGTCTGCGGTGCCCGCGACCTGGGCGAGGCGCTGCGCCGCGTCGCCGAGGGCGCTACGATGATCCGCACCAAGGGCGAGCCGGGCACGGGCGACGTTGTCCAGGCCGTGCGCCACATGCGCAAGATCCAAAAGCAAATCCGCGACGTTGTTGCCCTGCACGACGACGAGCTCTTTGAGGCGGCCAAACAGCTGCAGGTTCCGGTCGAGCTGGTACGCGAGGTCCACGCCACGGGCAAGCTCCCCGTCGTGAACTTTGCCGCTGGCGGCGTGGCAACCCCTGCAGACGCTGCGCTGATGATGCAGCTGGGTGCCGAGGGCGTCTTTGTGGGCTCGGGCATCTTTAAGAGCGGCGACCCCGCCAAGCGTGCCACCGCCATCGTCAAGGCCGTCGCCAACTTCACCGATGCCAAGCTCATCGCCGAGCTTTCGGAGGACCTGGGCGAGGCCATGGTCGGCATCAACGCCGACGAGATCGAGATCATCATGGAGGAGCGCGGACGCTAGTCCGGCAGAAAGGATCGCACATGAGCGATTACGCAGGCCAGTCGGTCGCCGTGCTGGCGGTCCAAGGCGCTTTTGCCGAGCACGAGGCAAGACTATCCGAGCTGGGCGCACGTTGTATTGAGCTGAGGCAGGCGGCCGATTTGCAGCAGAACTTTGATCGCCTGGTCCTCCCTGGCGGCGAGTCCACCGTTCAAGGCAAGCTACTTGCCGAACTCGATATGCTCGAGGGGCTTCGCACCCGCATTGTTGAAGGCATGCCTGTATTGGGAACTTGCGCCGGCTTGATTCTGCTGGCGCGCGACCTTGCCGCCCACGACGATAAGGGAACGCCGCGCCTGGCAACCATGGATGTGCTCGTTGAGCGCAATGCCTATGGCAGACAACTCGGCAGCTTTCGCACCAAGGGGCAGGTAGGCGGTATCGACGGTGAGGTGCCGCTGACGTTTATCCGCGCGCCCCGCATCGTCGAAGTGCACGGCGACGCCAAGGCCTTAGCGAAAGTCGACGGCCGTATCGTCGCCGCCCGCCAAAGCAACCAGCTCGGCGTAACCTTCCACCCCGAGCTCGACGACGATACCCGCCTCCACGAACTCTTCCTTCAGATGTAGGAAGAGCAGAAACGAGCGTGGATTTTCGGACACATAACAAATGAGAGTGGATAATCTCCCACTCGGGGGTGCGGACGATTTCTTGGACCGCGCCTAGGCGTATCCAAGCTTCCTGCGGTACTCCATCGGGCTCAGCCACCCGAGGGACTTCTTGATCCGC
>JAGZWV010000171.1 GCA_018378775.1 Collinsella sp.
CTTGCCGGCAGCCTTCAGCTCCTCGTACTGGGCCTTGAGTGCGGCAAGATCGCCCACGACGGCCGGCTCGGAGGTTTCTTCACCCAAGAGCTTCATGGATTCGTCGATTTCACGGGCCTTGATGTTCGGGGAAGCCAGACGGGTGGCCAGCAGATCGAGCTTGGCCTTGAGATCCAGGAAACGACGGGCGTACAGTGCCAACGCCTCTTCCTTGGAGACATCCGGGAACTGGCCTACCTCGCGCTCGGCGTCGCCATCCTTGACGAAGACGGTGCCGTTGTCATCCACGCGGCCGAAGGCCTCGGCGGCCTTGACATCAGCCTCGGAATAGGTGGCGGTGGCGGCGGCCGCCCTGATGGGGCGCTGCACAAAGGCGCTTGCGGCGGTGAAAACGGCGGGTTATTTACCTCACTGAACGAATGGTTATCCAGAACATTTGGAACTGAACAGAAAATAGTCTTTCCATATGGCAGCCAGTACGGCTGGGGAATCGCTCACAAGCTGAAACAGAAACTGATGTGCAATATCTTCGCTGAAAATAACAGTTTTACAGTGATGATCCGATTGTCTGACAAGCAGTTTCAGTCTGTTTATGGCCAGCTGCAGCCCTATGCACGGGAGTATATCGATACGAAGTATCCCTGCGGTGACGGTGGCTGGATCCACTATCGTGTTACATGCAGGGAGCAGTTTGATGATATACAGAAACTGCTGGCTGTGAAGTGTTCGCGCTAAATGCTTCAGAAGTCTCTGGTTGATGCGAACGAGGTGATTTGAGTTTTACTTATGTATCCATTATAATGATTGGGAATACATATCAGAGTCTTAACTATTACGTATCAGGAATATTAAGCCGGTATTGAACGCATCACTTCAATACCGGCTTTTCATACTGAAAATACTTCTTTTGGACAGAGCCGGAAGGCAACATTTCATAAAGGTTCCTAAACTGATGCATAGTTTTTTCTGATAATAAGGAAACTAAAAAGGCTGCTAAAGACACAGTCCGCCATTCTGGCGTCAGGTGTCTTTGCCATACAATCACTTATAAACGTCTGACTGGAAAAATGGAGGCCTGTCATGGAAAATGCAAGGAATATCAAACGATATGAGGATTATCTGAAGAACGAGGAAAAAGCCGATGCCACCATACGTAAGTATTTGCATGAAGTGGAACAGCTGCTTGCTTATATGGATAAAGCTGAGATCAGTAAGGCGGCGATCTTACAGTACCGGCGTTATCTCAGCAGCCAGTACAAAGCGGGGACTGTCAATGGTAAGCTTTCGGCCATTCACTCCTATCTGGAATTTATGAATCTGGATATGTGTAAGGTGAAATTCCTGAAGGTACAGAAAAAGGCCTATATCGACGAAGAGCGGGAACTGACGGAACAGGATTACCGAAGACTTTTGGACAG
>JAGZWV010000172.1 GCA_018378775.1 Collinsella sp.
CGCCAAAACAAAAAACCGCGATTGGAAGCCAGGAGACGGAACCATGCCCGAGAACATCATACAGATCGACCAGAACCTGCTCGAGACCAGGCTCGACCGCTTGGTCGCCGAGAAGGTCGCCGAGCTATTGAACGCGATGCTCGACGCCGAGGCCGACGAGATCGCCAACGCCGCCAAGTACGAGCGCACCGGGGAGCGGAAGGCGTACAGGGCCGGCCACTACGGCCGGAGCCTGACCGCCAAGGCCGGCAGGCTCGCGTTGAAGGTGCCCAAACTCAAGGGCGCGGTCTTCGAGTCCGCGGTCATCGAACGATACCGGAGACGCGAGGAGAGTGTCGAGGAGGCCCTCATCGACATGTACCTGGCCGGCGTGAGCACCCGGCAGGTGGACGACATCAGCCAATTGCTGTGGGGCGACAGGATGCCGTCCCAGACCCTGAGCGACAAGCTCAAGAAGGTGTACGGGGAGATCGAGGCGTGGCGCACGAGGCCGTTGGAGGACGAGTACCCGTACGTGTTCATGGACGGCGTGTGGCACAAGCGTTCATGGGGCGGGCACGTGGAGAACGTCAGCGTCCTGGTCGCCATCGGAGTCAACGCGGAGGGGCACCGCGAGGTGATCGGCGTGGCCGAGGGCATGAAGGAGGACAGGGACAGCTGGGAGCAGTTCGTCCGCTCCATGATCGAACGCGGCCTGAAGGGCGTGCGCCTGGTGGTCGGCGACCGGTGCGCCGGACTCGTCGCCACGGTCGGCTCGATGCTGCCCAAGGCGAGATACCAGCGGTGCATGGTGCATTTCATGCGCAACGTGCTCTCGAAGACGCCGCCGACACACCGCGAATGGGCGTCCGCCGCCCTCAAGGCCATATTCGCCATGGAATCCCGGGAATCCGCCCTGGCCAAGGCCGAACAGGTCGCCACGGAGATGGAATCCAGGAGGCTCAAGGCCGCCGCGAACTGCCTGCGCGAGGGCGTCGGCGAGACGACGACCTACCTGCTGGACGAGTTCCCGGACGGGCACCGCAGGAGGATCCGCACGAACAACATGATCGAGCGGCTGAACAGGGAGATCCGCCGGCGCACGCGCGTGGTGGGCGGCTTCCCCGACGGGAACAGCGCGTTGATGCTCATATGCGCCCGCATCCGTCACGTCACCGCGAACGAATGGTCGACCCGCCGCTATCTCGACATGTCCCGGCTCGGTGACAACCTCGTGGAAGCGAACTGACTATCGCGCCATGGACGGCCACGATCCAAAGTGCGCAACTTTTCGGGCACTACCCGACAGTCAGTTACTCCGAGATGCGGTACTTCATTCTCTGAACGATATGATTTTCGGCATATCCCTGAATCATCTAGAATGTTTACTCCGCTCAATGTCCACAATCACCAATGATTAATGGCTGGAGAC
>JAGZWV010000044.1 GCA_018378775.1 Collinsella sp.
ATCGGCCGGAGGGGTGGCTTTGTAAAGCCGTTTGTCTCCACCCGCGTAGCGGGTGGTTTAAAGCTGGCCGCTGCGCGGCCAGCAGACTAAAGTCTTGAAGCAAAACGGGTGGCAGCCGATACGGCCGCCACCCGTTTGTCTTATATCTGGCTCGAAGTAGGCCAACTACTTCTTAATGCCGCGTCCCAGGCGCTCAGCGACCGACGCCACGGCGCTCTCATCGACCGAACCGCAGCTCACGCAGCCGTCGTGGGCACGCATCTGGCCGGTGACCTCGTCCATCGCGAGCGGCGCCACCTTCTCAAGCTTAAAGCCCTTGCCGGCGCGCATGTTTTCCTTGGCCACGCTGATCATGAGCTTAATACGGTTGAGCTGGTTGACCTCGGACGCACCAGGATCATAGTCCACCGCAACGATGTTGCTCTCGGGATGCTGGCGGCGCAGCTCCTTAATCACGGCCTTGCCCACCACGTGATTGGGCAGGCACGCGAAGGGCTGCGTGCAGATGATATTGGGTGCGCCATGATCGATCAGGTCGAGCATCTCGGCCGTGAGCAGCCAGCCCTCGCCCATGTTGTTGCACACCGAAAGCACCGTGCGGGCCTTGTCGGCCATGGTGCCGATGCGCTCGGGCGCCTCGAAGCGGCGGGACTTCTCGAGCATCTCCTCCACCGACGTGCGCATCCAGTCCACGAGCTTGATGAGCGCCTGCATACCAGCGCGCGTGGTAGCGGAGCTTCCCAACTCGTCCTTCTGCAGCTCGGCGTTGCTCATGGAGTACAGGAAAAAGTCGAGCAGACCCGGCACCACGGCCTCGCAGCCCTCGCGCTCGATGACATCGACCACGTGGTTGTTGGCTGTGGGATGGAACTTGACCAGGATCTCGCCGACCACGCCCACGCGCGGCTTGGTACCCTCGCCCACGAGCGGCATGGTGTCGAACGCGCGGATGGCCTCGCGGCACAGCTTGGTGTAGTTGTGGCGGTTAAACTTGGGCGCCAGCTTGCGAGCGCGCGCCATGTACTCCTCGTAGAGCGCGTTGGCGGCACCGGGCGTAGCCTCGTACGGGCGGCAGCGATAGAGCATCTGCATCATCACGTCGCCAAAGAGCACCGCGTAGACTGCCTGCTTAAGCAGCGCCGGCGTAATCTTAAAGCCAGGGTTGTCCTCGCCCAGCGCCACGGCCGAAAGCGAGATCACCGGGATCTCGGGGTGGCCGCTCTCGCGCAGGGCCTTGCGGATGAGTGCGATGTAGTTGGTGGCACGGCAGCCGCCGCCGGTCTGGCTGATAACCACGGCTGTCTTGGACAGGTCGTATCGACCGCTCTCGATGGCCTCCATAATCTGGCCCGTTACCAGGATCGACGGATAGCAAATATCATTGTTCACATAGCGCAGGCCGGCCTCGACGGCATCGTGATCGGTCGAGGGCAGCAGCTCCAAGTTGTAGCCAGCACCACGGAACACCTCTTTGACCAGGTCAAAGTGGATCGGCGCCATCTGCGGGCACAGGATGGTGTAGCCCTCCTCGCGCATCTGCTCGGTAAAGGGCACCTTGGGCCACGCGGTCGAAGCACTCTCGCGCTGCGCCTCGAACGTGTACTTACGGCTCGCGAACGCGGGGGCATCCGTGGAGGGCGCCACCGGCGCGGCATCGCCCTGCTCGTAAGTCTCGCCCGCGGCCGTAGCCTCGGCCAAGCGCTCGGCCTCCTGGTCCTTGAGCGCCGCCATGAGCGAGCGAATACGGATACGCGCGGCGCCCAAGTTGGACACCTCGTCGATCTTGAGCACGGTGTAAATCTTGCCGCTGGCCTCCAGGATCTCCTGCACCTGATCAGTGGTCAGAGCGTCCAGGCCGCAGCCGAAGGAATTGAGCTGGATCAGGTCCAGGTCGTTGCGCATCGTCACAAAACGGGCGACGGCGTACAGGCGGCTGTGATACATCCACTGATCGACGACGCGAATCGGACGCTCGGGCTTCACCAGATGCGCGAGCGAATCCTCGGTAAAGACCGCAAAGCCAAAGCTCGAGATAAGCTCGGGCAGGGCGTGGTTGATCTCGGGGTCGTTGTGGTAAGGACGGCCGGCGAGTACGATGCCGTGGCCGCCGTGGTCCTCGACCCACTTAAGAGCCTCCTCGCCCATGGTCTGGATATCCTCGTGGAAGCGCGCATCGGCCTCGAAGGCGGCGTTGACGGCAGCATCGACCTCGGAGCGCGTGATTTTAGGACCGCGCACGCGACCGCGACCGGCCTCAGCATCGGCCACACGGTCGACGGCGAGCACCTGGTACAGGCGGCGCTTGAGCTCGGTCTTGTCGTGATACGGCACAAACGGATACAGGAACTCGATGTTCTGCTCGCGGATCTCGTCAATATTGAGCGCCAGCGCCGTGGGGTAGCTCATGACGATGGGGCAGTTATAGCAGTTGCCAGCCGTCGGATCCTCCTTGCGCTCCCAACGCACGCACGGCATCCAGATAAAGTCGACGTCACGGTCGATGAGGTTCATCACGTGGCCGTGGCTCATCTTTGCCGGGTAGCACACGCTCTCGGACGGCATGGACTCGATGCCCGCCCGGTAGGTCTTTTTGCTCGACTGGTCGGACAGCTGCACGCTAAAGCCCAGGCGCGTAAAGAACGCATGCCAGAAGGGGTAGTTCTCGTACATGTTGAGCGCGCGCGGGATGCCGACGGTGCCGCGCGGGGCCTCGTCGGGGCTCAGGACCTCGCGGTTAAAGAGCAGCTCATTTTTCTTTTTGAAGAGGTTGGGGGCCTCGGTCTTCTGCTTTTTGTGGCCGGCACCCTTCTCGCAGCGATTGCCGGTAATGAAGCGCCTACCGCCGCCAAAATCGTTGACGGTGAGCTGGCAGTTGTTGGAGCAACGACCGCAGCGGACATGCTTTTGCGTCACGGTGAGGTGCGCGATGTCCTCAGCCGAGAGGATGGTCGAGGTGACGTCGGCGCCGGCGCGGTCGCGGGCGAGCAGGGCCGCACCATAGGCGCCCATACAGCCGGCGATGTCGGGACGCACGGCATGAACGCCGGTGAGCTGCTCAAACGCGCGCAGTGTGGCATCGGACATAAAGGTGCCGCCCTGGACGATCACCTGGCTGCCGATCTCCTTGGGGTCGCGCAGCTTAATGACCTTGAACAGAGCGTTCTTGATGACGGAATAGGACAGGCCGGCCGCGATGTCGCCCACCGTGGCGCCTTCCTTTTGCGCCTGCTTGACGCGCGAGTTCATAAAGACCGTGCAGCGGCTGCCCAAATCGACCGGGGCCTTGGCATGGATGGCGGCATCGGCGAACGCGCGCACGTCCATGTTCATAGACACGGCGAAACTCTCGATAAAGCTGCCGCAGCCCGACGAGCAGGCCTCGTTGAGCATGATGTGCTCGATGACGCCGTCCTTGACGCGCAGGCACTTCATGTCCTGGCCGCCAATGTCCAGAATGAACTCGACGCCGGGCAGGAACGCCTTGGCGCCGCGCAGATGCGCGACGGTCTCGATCTCGCCGGAGTCGGCCTTGAGGGCCTCGATGAGCAGCGCCTCGCCGTAGCCCGTGGTAGTCACGTGGCCGATGGTGCAACCGGCGGGAATGTGGTTGTAGAAATCGGCCATGATGACCTTGGCCGTGCCCAGGATGTCGCCGTTGTTGTTGCCGTACCAGGTGTGCAGCAGCTGACCGTCCTCGCCCACGAGCGCGGCCTTCATGGTGGTGGAACCGGCGTCGATACCGATGAACACGCGGCCGGTGTAGCCTTCGAGCTTGCCCTTGGGGACGACTTCCTGGTCGTGGCGGGTTTTGAACTCGGCAAAGTCCTTGTCGGTGGCAAAGAGCGGATCCAGACGCTCGACCTCGGCACCCTGCGTGTCACCCAGGGCATCGATAGCCTCGATGAGCTGCGGGAACGTGCTGAGCTTGTTGGACTCGTGCGCCATGGCGGCGCCGCTCGCCACAAACAGGTGAGCGTTTTGGGGCACGATACGGTGCTCCTCGTCCAGATTGAGCGTGAGGTAGAAGCGGTGGCGCAGCTCGGAGAGATACTGCAGCGGGCCGCCCAGGAAGGCGACGTTGCCGCGGATGGGACGGCCGCACGCCAGGCCCGAGATGGTCTGGGTCACGACGGCCTGGAAGATGGAGGCGGCCACGTCCTCGGGGCGGGCGCCTTCGTTGAGCAGCGGTTGGACGTCGGTCTTGGCAAAGACGCCGCAGCGGCTGGCGATGGGATAGATGGTGGTGGCGTTGGCCGCGAGCTCGTTGAGGCCGCTCGCGTCGGTGTGCAGCAGGGTTGCCATCTGGTCGATGAACGCGCCCGTGCCGCCGGCGCAGGTGCCGTTCATGCGCTGCTCGATGCCGTTATCGAAGTAGATGATCTTGGCGTCCTCGCCGCCCAGCTCGATGGCGACATCGGTGGCCGGGATGAGGGTCTCGACGGCACGCTTGCTGGCGATGACCTCCTGGACAAACTCCAAATCGAGCCACTGGGACAGCAGCAGGCCGCCCGAGCCGGTGATGGCACAGGTCATCTGGGCAGTCGGCAGCACAGTCGCGGCACCCTCGAACAAGTCGCGGGCGCAAGCGCGGACGTCGGTGTGGTGGCGCTGGTACTTGGCGTAGACAATCTGGTTGTCGTCGTTGAGCACGGCGAGCTTAACGGTGGTGGAGCCCACGTCGATGCCCAGGTGCAGGTTGCCGTGGGCGTTGCCGGGGTTGAAGATCGCGCCTTCGGGGGCGTGGGCGGCGGCTACGGGCTCAGCGGCGGTGGCGGGCTCGCTAGTGACGGACGTCTCCCCCGCCGCGTTCTTGGCATCGGCGACAGCCTCGACAACTTTCTCGGCAGCCGCGGTCGCGGCCTTCTGCGCGGCGTCCACCACGGTGGGCGCGGCCTCGCGTGCGGCGGCGATCATGCGGTCCTTGATGCCCTCGACGAGTTTGCTCATCTGTCTCTCCTCTTAGTTGTTGGACTCGACGGTTGCGGCGGTGTCAGCCGCGTCCTCGAGCTGCAAGTTCAATAGCTTCATGCCGTATTCCGGCACGTTGATATCGATGGGTTGGCCATACAGGTCACCAGGGCGCACAAAAGCGAGCACCGTCATAATGCGCGCCATGGCCTCGGGCGATTCGGTGAGCCCACGCTCAAACCAGCGCTGAATCATGCCGACCTCGGCACTCACGACGTAGGTGACGTAGTAGTCAAAGAACGTGCCCAGCGCCAGGCCCAAAATGCCCGTCTGCGCACGCGGCACCACAGCCTCACGAGCGGTGTCGATAATCCTTTTAATGAAGGCCTGATCGCCGCCCGGACCCAGCAGCGCACCGATTAAGTCGCGGTTGGCCGCAAGATAACGCAGCAGCTCAACCGAACCGGGCGCCGGCTCGAGCTCATCGATGTTGTGATAGAGATCGGGCAGCTGAGCTGCGGTGATGAGCTCAATGCGCTCACGGATCTCGGCCAGCAAGCCGTCCTCGATTTGATTGATAAAGTCGGGGATATCGCGGTAATGCGAATAGAACGTACGGCGCGTAAGGCCGGCGCGCTCGGTGAGCGACGCGACGTTAATGCGCGAAAGGTCGCCGCTTTCGGCAAGCTCGCCGGCAAGTGCCTGGCGAAGGGCACGCTGTGAGCGAAGGGACCGGCGATCGCATTTCTCGAGCTGGGACAAACGTCCTCCTTGTTACTCAGCCTGTGCGCTATTGCACAGTGCGAGTATTATTGCACACCGTGTGCATCAACACGTAAAGGCAATATTTTGGATGTGACAAAGGGACAGTCCCTTTGTCACAACCCACCTGGCTTTTGGAGCGGCATTATCGATTGTCCAAAATGTCATTCGTGGGTAGAATGGTGTCGACGGCAGCCCAAGTTCTGGAAAGCTGGGCAGCGTCGTTGTTTGCATTAGGGGGTCAACGCCTTAGCGGCGGCGACCCCTTCTGTTGCGCTTCGAACGCTGCTTGAGTGCCTCGGAAAGGCCGACAAGCGCCGTGAAGAACGAGACCAAAGCGGTCAGAAGCCTCACGAAATCAATCAAATCGGTCATGGGCATCACCTCCCATCAGATGGAGGGCGCTGCCCGGCACATGGAACTGCCGTCAACGATACCGATTCTATCAAAGCGCAGTTAGATATGCGAATGTTTGTTCGCATTTCAGAAGATCGGAGCTCGGGTATGGCGAAGAAACAGTTCCTTTGCCATACCCGAGCTTGTCGCCGAACTGCTACCTACATTTTTCGAGTTATTCGGCCACGATGCTGGTTCTGTATAAATGCACCACCGGGATTATCTGAAAGTTTTTGTCCTTATTTGAGCGCATACATGCCCATTTGTGCACTTACGTCACCGAATCAAACACCATTAGAGGTATGAATGTTCCTGAGAGGGCATCTTTAGCCATTTAACGACCTCCGACAGGCCGAATAACTCGAAATTTGTTGGTGGCGAAAGCGTAACAGTCCTATACGCCAAAAGCCGGCATCTCCCATGTGACAAAGGGGCTGTCCCTTTGTCACATTATTCGATGATGGTGCAGGAGTTCTGCTTATGCATGGTGGCGAGCATGTGTTTGGGAACGGCGTGGACCATGCAGCTGCCGATAGTCGCGCTCGCGGCGGCCTTAGCTGCATCGCTAGCGTTTTTGGTCGCGTAGCTGTGGCGGAAACGCTTGAGCATGGCAATGTCGTTGCCGCCGTCGCCGTAGACCGCGACCTCGTCCTCGGCAATGCCGTAGTAACCCGCCAGCCAGGCCACGCTCTCGCCCTTGTTGCACGCCACGTCCGTGATCTCGAACATCACCGGATCGAACGGCGCGTTGACCACGCGGTCCGAGCGCTCGACCAAATACGCCTTAAGGTCGCGCTCCAGCTCGGGCGAGGTCACGCGGCAGTTGATCTTACACACATCGTGGCGCAGGATGTCGCCGATTGACTGATCGAAATACTGCTCCTCGTGATACCCGCCACGCGCGCGCATGCCGCGCATCACGATGCGCTTGATAGGGCTGTCCTTCTTAAAGCCCGCCTGGTGCATCTCGAACGAACCGCTCGAGAACATGCCGTCGGGCGTGGAGCAGTCGAAGCAAATGTTCGGAAACGCCTTGAGCAGCTCCTCGGTAACCTGCGGGTCGATGGTCCAGGTCTTGAGCACCTCGCCGTGGCTGTTGCGCACGATGGATCCGTTGGAGCAGCAGGCATCGAGCGCCAGCCCCGTAAAGCCATGCTCGCCGATTGGCAACGTCGAGCGTCCGGTCGCGGGAACCACATGCAGGCCAGCCTCGGTCAGCTCGCGAATGGCACGGCGGATGGTCCCATCCGCCTCGTGTAGGGCGTTCAGCAGCGTTCCGTCTAAGTCACTCGCAAACATCTTGATCATGGGCATGCCTCTCCTTCGTCTGCACGTTATTTTAGACGAAAGAGAGGCATGCCCATGCAAGGGTGTTCCAACGCGCCAGGACATTCGCTTCCGCAAATTCACGGTGCCCCAGCGCGTCAAGACAATCGCCGCAAGCGATTTCTCAGCCGATAAAACAGCGCCAACGTCAGCGTCAGCACCGCCAACATGCCTGCGAATACAATCGCCGGTGTCCATCGATCATATGCAACCCCGTACGTCAATTGGCCGATAGGTGTTGCGCAGGAAAGGACCATGTAAACGACCGAAAGCACTTTTCCGCAGAGCTCAGTCGGCGCTGTCCGCTGAACAAACGCGATGATTTCAACCGACGCAATGCTTGCCCACACCATGACCCATGCCGAACCAACCGCAAACACGGCGAACGCGCATGCATCTGCGCCGAACAGTTGCGCGACAATAATCGGTGCGACTCCAAAACAGATCATCGCAACATATCGACATATGCCATTGAAAGAAAAGCGATGCGGCCAAATGCCGACCAAGCCACTGCCGGCAAGACCACCCAAGCCCATAGCAACCTCAACTATCCCAACGCAGGACGATTGCATGCCGAGATGCTTTGTAACAATGATGGGAGCGCCAATCGTTAGCCCAACCAACGCAAGGTTCAAAACGGCCGCAAGCAAAATCACAGCGACCAATGATGCATTTTTCAACAGATGCCGAATCGACTCCCGAAAATCGTTTCGGCATGTCGTACGAGTCGCGCCGTCTCCCATCGTTTCAGATGAGGCATTTTGCTTGAGCGCGCTCCCAAACAAGAGAGCTGAAATCGCAAACGCCACCGACGCAGTTGTGCAAAGAGTATCGATGCCAAAGCACCCATAGACGGCCGTCCCGACCACAGGGCCCAAGATATTGCTCACCATGGTCATCTGCGAAACCAATGCAGTGGCCCGCTCAACCTTCTCTTCACCCGCCATGCGCACCGTCTCAATTTGGAGCATTGGCTTCAGCAGCGATTGAACACCATATTGAACACAAAGTATCGCTACTACGACGACCGCAAGAGGCAACGAGCGCTTCATGGGGATAGACAGCAGCGATGCAGTCATCAGAGCAATGCCGAGGGCCACGAGGACCTCGCGATGTCTTCCCCTATCCGCCAAGATTCCGCCAGCCGGAGTTGCGAGTACGCCGGGTATGAACGCCATCGCCACGACGGCGCCATATAACGTTGACGATCCGCTGCAATCGAACAAATAAAGCGGATACGCAAAGCACAGCGCCGACAGCATCGAATACGTGCACAGCTGCGCTACCAGAAGCTCCGTGAGCCTAATTGACCGCACTCTTTTTGGTTCCAACAAGACGCTGACGTCTCTCAGTCCAGCCATAAGTCCGCTCCCTATACATACCGTTAGTATGTAATTATTGACTTGAAAAGGGCGGTCTTAGCCGCCCTCTTAAATCAATTACATACCGTTGGTATCTATATTACCACCCGGCACGGTTCCATACGTCCCAAATCTGGGCCGTTGTCTGGAGCACTTCATTACCCAAATCAAGCCCCACCGCGGCCGCCATCTGCGCCAAGCATTGCGCGCGAGCGAGCATTCGGTCCTTGGATTCAAGTGGACGGAACAATGGCAGCAGCCAAAGATTCGCCAACAACGATACGGCCTCCGCCGCTTCGCGCGGGCATTCGCACGCAATGGAGCCATCGGCGATGCCCTCCTCGATCACTGGCAAGAGACAGCCATCGGACGACTCGTCAAATGAGCCCTGGTACTGCATCGCCAGTAGACGCGAACTTTTTGCCGGATCCGCCGCAGGACGTATGCGTGCCCATAGCTCAATTTGCGGAACGACGGACTCGGGCGCATACAGCCGCTTGAGCTTTTGGGCTCCAGTCATATTACCGATACCAAGCATTGAGCGATGGTGCTCAACAATCGGAGCCATTGCCCGATCAAATGCGGCGTTGAAAATCTCCTCTTTGCTCTTAAAGTGATGATAGACAGCACCCTTGGTCATGCCATCGAGGCGGTCGACGATGTCTTGAATGCTCGTCCCCTCATAACCCTGTGCGCAAAATAGCTCCAGCGCCGCATCGAGAATCTTCGTGACCGTCTCCTCGGGATATTTATTACGACCCATAATCCGTCCATCCGCAACGCAAGTCTTGTGCCTCATTGCAGCATTTTAACGTTGCGGATGGCAGGCGGTCGATTCTACACCGCGGCGGGGCCGTGTTCGCTGGTACGGATGCGGATAACCTCCTCGACCGGCTCGACCCAAATCTTGCCGTCTCCGACGGCGCCGGTGCGGGCGGCGTTGCAGATAATCTCGACAATGCCGTCGACGTGCTCGTCGGCGCAAATGAGCGTGAACTGCACCTTAGGAATCGTGTTGACAAGCAACTCGTTGCCGCGCACGTATTCCTTCCAGCCATGCTGTGCGCCGCAACCCTGCACCTGGTTGATAGTCATACCGCAAACATCGGCAGCAAACAGCGCATCTTTAAGAACCTCAAGCTTTTCGGCACGAACAATCGCCGTAATCTTCTTCATAGTGAATTCCTCTCTTTATCAAAGAAATGAATTGTCCTTCACATGGCACGGGTTTTCCAGGTGCCGCAGACCAACCTCAGAGATCAAAAAGTTCAACTGACTGGTCTTAGCAGGTTTCCCAAGTGCCGCAGATTGCCGTGAAAGAGGAGCGAAGCGTACTTAAGTACGTGAGCGACGATTGAACGGCAAGGTGCGGTGCTTGGGGAAGCTGCTAATCGAGTCCGGAGAACGAAGGATATGCGCTCTCGCCGTGCTGACTTGCATCCAGGCCCAGCGCCTCGTCGGCCTCGTCCACGCGCAGGCTGCCGTGGAACAGCGCCTTGACCACCGCGGCGATCACCAAATCGAGTACCAGTACAATAGCGACCGTCACCACAATGCCCAAAATCTGCGAGATGAGCAGCGACACGTCGCCCGTGTAGAACAGGCCGCCCTTACCAGTCCACGAGAGCTCCGGCACACAGAACAGGCCTGTGAGCACGCCGCCCAAGATGCCGCCGATGCCGTGGCAACCAAACGCGTCGAGCGCATCGTCGTAGCCAAACTTGGTCTTAAGATGGCTGATGGCCAGGTAGCAGACGGGCGATACGATCAGGCCCGTGACCAGCGCCGCCCACGGCTCGACAAAGCCCGCACCCGGCGTGACCACCACAAGGCCCGCAACCAGACCGGTGCTGGCACCCACCAGCGTGGGGCGGCCGGTGCGCACGCGCTCGACGGCAAGCCACGAGACCATGCCCGCCGCGCTGGCCGTCACGGTGTTGAGGATGGCGAGCGCCGCCACGGCGTCGGCCTTGAACTCGCTGCCGCCGTTAAAGCCAAACCAGCCAAACCAAAGCAGGCCGGCGCCCAGCGCCACAAACGGCACGTTATGCGGGCGATAGCTCACCATGCCAAAACCGCGACGACGGCCGAGCATTAAGCAGAGAATCAGGCCCGTGAGACCGGACGAAATGTGCACCACGTCGCCGCCGGCAAAGTCGAGTGCGCCGATGATGTCGCCGATAAAGGAGCCATCGCCGCCCCAGACCATGTGGGCGAGCGGCGCATAGACCACGAGCAGCCAAATGCCCAGAAAGGCCGTCATGGCACCAAACTTAACGCGGCCGGCCAGGCTGCCCGTGACGATAGCTGCCGTGATCATGGCAAACGCCATTTGGAAGGCGATGTTGATGATTTGAGGGTAGACGGCACCGTCCGCGGCATTGCCCTCGGCCGCCTGCAGCACCTGGCCGAGCACCGGCAGGCACAGCAGCTGGTCAAGGCCTCCAATAAACGGGCTGGAACCGTCGCCGCCGTAGGCCAGTGACCAGCCGGCAACAATCCACAGCACACCAACCAGGCCAATGGCGCCAAAGCACATAAGCATGGTGTTGATGACATTTTTGCGCCTGGACAGGCCGCCATAGAAAAACGCCAGGCCCGGTGTCATTAAAAACACGAGCATGGTGCAGATGAGCATAAACGTTGTCGATCCCGTATCGAACATTCGCTCCCCCTTGATCGCATGAACGTTGTCGGTGCCCATAATGCGGCCGAGGGGCAACTGGTGTAGACCAGATACGGCGTTGTTAAACGCGGCGTTGTCGAATGGAAACGGTGCCGCAATCTTGGAAACGGCGCGGCAACGGACGCGAAACGGACGGGAAATACGCGAGCAAGGAAGCCGTGAGCGCGCCCGTCCCGGCTAGTGGCGGAACAGCTCACGGGCTCGGTCGCGGAGATTAGTTGCTCGAATGACGCCTTCGTAGCGATTGATGCGCAGACGCGGAAAGGCGTTAAAGAAGCGTAGGTCGCGGCGGCTGAGCGACACGCTTGGCACCGGACGGCTCATGCGCTTGCCGGCAAGGCGACGACTGAGCGACGGACGCGGCATGTTCGGCGCGGCATCGGCCACGCGGCGGGCGGCAAGCGCCAGGCCGCGAGCACCATCCGCGATAAACGTCGGCATCGAAGCCTTCTCGCGCAGGGCATCGAGCGCGGCGTCACCCAGCTCGGCCAGCCACGCGTTAACGGCACGGCTACGGATGTGCGTCTGTGCCACCGAGTCAATCGTAGAATCGGGAATACGTTCGAGCATTGAGTCCGAGGCATCGGCAAGCGACTCGTTGATGCGGTCGGCAAGGTCGGCCCGGACGCGCTCCAGCTGATCAGACAGACGCCGCCAGCTCGCCAACGAGCACACCGCGTCGACCATCATCGCGACCGCGACGATAAAGGCGGACAGCCGCACAATCAGCACCGGCAGATGGCCGAGCAGCCCCAGCAATGCCGGCTCCACTACGCGGCAAATGCACAGCGCACCCAAGCCAAACGCGCAGGCCCAGTACAGGCAGATGCGTCCGTGCAGGTTAAACGGCAGGTGCGAATAGTCCCAAAAGCGAGCGCCTGTTGTCTTTTCCAATAGGAGGCCCACACTGTACTCGATTACGCTGCACACAAGCGCCGCGGCGACAAACTGGCTCGAGGCATCCGGAATTCCGCGCAGCAAAAGCCAGCAGGCTATGCCGCCCACACCATAGATAGGACAACAAGGCCCCAGCAAAAATCCGCTGTTGGCGAAGCGTCCTTGGTTGAGCATGGCGCATACTGTCGACTCCCAAGCCCAGCCGCAAAGCCCGTAAAAAGCAAACGAGAGCACCAATGCCGAGAGCGGACAGGCGGCAAGCGTCGCACCGCCAAACGCCATATCGATCGCGGTTTCCACCGTCTACCCTCTCCTCTTTTCGCTCGATGCTTTACTCACGCTATCGTCCGTCTCGTCCTTGCGCGGCAGGCGGCCGGCGACCGTCTCGCGCAGAGCACACCATTTATCCGCCAGGCACACAATCCAAGCCTCACGACACGTCGGCGGCACCGGCACCAGCGGAAACATATGCCGCACGATAATATTCCGTTCGCGCGACGTCAGCTCAAAATCTTCCTCCGCGCGCGCTAGGGCAAAAAACGGGTGGCGAAAGCCATGCAGCCGATGGCTTGGGTCGGGATCGTGCCAATCGTAGAGAAAGTAATCGTGTAACAAGGCTCCGCGCAGCAGCGAGGCACGGTCGATCGAAACACCGACGCGGCCCAGGCGCTCGGCAAAGGACAGGCTCGTCCGCGCTACCGAAGTCACATGTGCATAGACCGTCACGTCGCCATGCTGGATAAACTCGCGCGTCAGGTCCAAGCGGCCCGCCTGGGCGAGCTGGCGGGCGGCATCGTCGACCTCGTGCGCGATTTTCTCGGCACGAACGGCATCGGACATGCTGCCTCCTTCCAGCGGCTCACGGCGGCAAGCCACGGCCTGCACGTATTGAAAAAATCATCATCGAATCTATCAGTATGGCATCGGACAAAACGTTTTGCCCCACCAGTTGGCGAATTACCGCGCCGCCGTCACATATCAAACGCCAAAATGTGCGAGACTGTCTTGTGCAATTGTGTCGGCCGAGGGAGCGCCGGCGCTCGATTCGCATGGAGTAACCCACAACGATGCTGCTTACGCAAACGACAACGCCCGAGGACGTCAAGGCTCTTAATCGTGCCGAGCTCCCGCAGCTCTGCGACGAGATTCGCCACGCCATCCTCGAAAGCTCCGCCGCCGTCGGCGGGCACGTTGCCCCCAACCTGGGCGTCGTTGAGCTTACGGTCGCGCTCCATCGCGTGTTTAACTCCCCTATCGACAAGATTCTCTTTGACGTTTCGCACCAGACCTACGCCCACAAGGCGCTGACTGGGCGCGCGTACACTTATATCGATCCGAAGCGCTTTGGCGAGGCCTCTGGCTTTGCCAATCCCGACGAGTCCGAGCACGACCTGTTCGCCATGGGCCATACCTCCACGTCGGTGAGCCTGGGCTGCGGCCTGGCGCACGCTCGTGACCTGGCGGGCGATGCGTACAACGTCATCACCATCATTGGCGACGGCTCGCTTTCGGGCGGCCTGGCGTTTGAGGGCTTCAACAATGCCGCCGAACTCGACAGCAACCTGATCATCATCGTCAACGATAACGACCAGTCCATCGCCGAGAACCACGGTGGCCTCTATCGCAATCTGGCCGAGCTGCGCGCCAGCAACGGCACCTGTGAGCGCAACGTTTTCCGCGCGATGGGACTCGACTACCGTTATTTGGACGCCGGCAACGACGTGTTGGCCCTAGTCGACGCGCTGCAGGAGCTGCGCAATATCGATCATCCCATCGTGCTGCACGTCTCCACCGCCAAGGGCAAGGGCTTTGAGCCGGCCCAGAGCGACCCCGAACGCTGGCACCACGTGGGTCCGTTTGACATGGCGACCGGGCGCAAGCTCTGCCCGGGCCATCCGAGCGAGCCTGCGCCGCGCACCTATGCCGACATTACGGGCGAAGCGCTCAGCGCCGCCATCGAGCGCGATCCGCAGGTCGTGGGCATCACGGCCGCCACGCCCTACATCATGGGCTTTACACCCGAGCTTCGCGCTGCCGCCGGCAAACAGTTCGTCGATGTGGGCATTGCCGAGGAGCACGCCGTGACCTTTGCCACCGCGCTTGCGCGCTCGGGCGCCAAGCCAGTCTTTGGTGTGTACGGCACGTTTTTGCAGCGCGCCTACGACGAGCTGTGGCACGACCTGTGCCTCAACGAATCTGTCCATGCTGAGCTGGTCGCTCGACCACCGCGAGCATCCCGTGGCGATCCGCGTACCGGGCATCGGCCTGGTGAGCCGTCCCGACCTTGCGCCCGCCGAAGACACCGACTACAGCGCCGTTCGCTACAACGCGGTGCGCCAGGGTCGCGACGTAGCCGTGCTCGCACTCGGCGATTTCTTTGAGCTGGGCGAGCGCGTGGCAAACCGTCTGACTGCCGAGTACGGCATCGAGGCCACGCTCGTCAACCCGCGCTTTGCAACCGAGCTCGACCGCGAGTTCCTCGACAGTCTTGCCGCCGAGCATCGCGTTGTCGTCACCCTCGAGGACGGCATCTTGGACGGCGGCTGGGGCGAGCGCATAGCATGTTATCTGGCATGCACGCCGTTGCGCACGCGCACCTTCGGCATCGCCAAGGGCTTCCCCGACCGCTACGACCCCAACGAACTGCTCGCTCAAAACGGCATGACGATCGAGAACATGGCCGCCGAAGCCGTAAGGCTACTCAACGAGTAAAAAACCTCCGCAAGGAAAGCATCCCTGCGGAGGTTTTTATTTTCGCGACGCGATTATCTCAATCTGTAACATCTAGGGCCCGAATTCCCGTCTAACTGT
>JAGZWV010000173.1 GCA_018378775.1 Collinsella sp.
GTCATTGGTGAAGGTGAAATCGACGAAGCACCGATGCTCTACATTGGTGAAAAAGTCGGTACTGGTCGCGGCGACGCGGTAGATATTGCTGTTGATCCGATTGAAGGCACGCGCATGACGGCGATGGGCCAGGCTAACGCGCTGGCGGTGCTGGCAGTAGGCGATAAAGGCTGTTTCCTCAACGCGCCAGATATGTATATGGAGAAGCTGATCGTCGGACCGGGAGCCAAAGGCACCATTGATCTGAACCTGCCGCTGGCGGATAACCTGCGCAATGTTGCGGCGGCGCTCGGCAAACCGTTGAGCGAACTGACGGTAACGATTCTGGCAAAACCGCGCCACGATGCCGTTATCGCTGAAATGCAACAACTCGGCGTACGCGTATTTGCTATTCCGGACGGCGACGTTGCAGCCTCAATTCTCACCTGTATGCCGGACAGTGAAGTCGATGTGCTGTACGGCATTGGCGGCGCGCCGGAAGGCGTGGTTTCTGCGGCGGTGATCCGCGCATTAGATGGCGACATGAATGGTCGTCTGCTGGCACGTCATGACGTCAAAGGCGACAACGAAGAGAATCGTCGCATTGGCGAGCAGGAGCTGGCACGCTGCAAAGCGATGGGCATCGAAGCCGGTAAAGTATTGCGTTTGGGCGATATGGCGCGCAGCGACAACGTCATCTTCTCTGCCACCGGTATTACCAAAGGCGATCTGCTGGAAGGCATTAGCCGCAAAGGCAATATCGCCACCACCGAAACGCTGCTGATCCGTGGTAAATCACGCACCATTCGTCGCATTCAGTCCATCCACTATCTGGATCGTAAAGACCCGGAAATGCAGGTGCACATTCTCTGAGTGATTTGATCGATTGAGCCTTCCAGTCCTTCGGGACTGGAATTTTTTTGTTCGGAGAACGAAGATAAGGCAAGTCAATCAAAACAGGAGAAAAACATGGCTGATTGGGTAACAGGCAAAGTCACTAAAGTGCAGAACTGGACCGACGCCCTGTTTAGTCTCACCGTTCACGCTCCCGTGCTTCCGTTTACCGCCGGGCAATTCACCAAGCTTGGACTTGAAATCGACGGCGAACGCGTCCAGCGCGCCTACTCCTATGTAAACTCGCCCGATAATCCCGATCTGGAGTTTTACCTGGTCACCGTCCCCGATGGCAAATTAAGCCCGCGACTGGCGGCGCTAAAACCGGGTGATGAAGTGCAAGTGGTTAGTGAGGCGGCAGGCTTCTTTGTGCTGGATGAAGTCCCTGACTGCGAAACACTGTGGATGCTGGCGACTGGTACGGCGATTGGCCCTTATTTATCGATTCTGCAATTGGGCAAAGATTTAGAACGCTTCAAAAACATGGTGCTGGTTCACGCCGCACGATATGCCGCCGACTTAAGC
>JAGZWV010000174.1 GCA_018378775.1 Collinsella sp.
CATCATGCAGGTGCTTACGAATCTCATCATGAACGCCTTCAAATACACGCCCGAGGACTCGACCGTCACCATCAGCGCACCACGCGAGGGCGCGTTCGTCGTGGTGGACGTCGCGGACGATGGGCCGGGCGTGCCGGACTGCGACAAGCCTCATATCTTTGAGCGCTTCTTCACCTCAAGCAACACGCGGCCCGTGGATTCGCGTCGGAGCATCGGCCTCGGGCTGTCGCTCTGCCGCTCCATCGTGGAGGCGCATGGCGGCGTCATCGAAGTTCGCGACAACCACCCCCATGGGGCCGTCTTCCGTTTTACCCTGCCCGCCGAGGAGATCGAGATTCATGAATAATGCCGCTAAGCCACGCGTCCTCCTGGTCGAAGATGACCCGACCGTTCAAAACCTCGTTTCGACCGCGCTTGACCTCCACGGCTATGTCGTGAGCAAGGTCTGCAACGGCCAGGCCGCCATCATGGATGCGGTGTCGCACGGCCCCAGCCTCATCATGCTCGACCTCGGCCTTCCCGACATTGACGGTATCGAGGTCATCGCGAAGATCCGAAGCTGGTCGGCAGTCCCCATTATCGTCATTTCGGCGCGCACCGAAGATTCCGACAAGATTGCGGCACTTGACGCAGGGGCAGACGACTACCTCACCAAGCCCTTTTCTGTGGATGAGCTGCTCGCGCGCGTCCGTGCGAATTTGAGGCGCTCCTCGATGGCGTCGAGCGAGTCGACAGAGGCGAGCACGTTCGACAACGGTCCGCTGCATATCGACTACGCCGCGGGATACGCGACGAAAGACGGACGCGAGCTCCCGCTCACCCCAACCGAGTACAAATTGCTCGTCCTTCTGGCGAAAAACGTCGACAAGGTGCTCACCCACACCTTCATCACCCGCGAGATATGGGGCACGAGCTGGGACAGCGATCTGGCGAGCCTGCGCGTGTTCATGCGCAGCCTGCGCAAGAAGATCGAGGCAGACCCCTCTCACCCCAAGATGATTCAGACGCACATGGGTGTCGGGTACCGCATGCAGCGTCTCTAGCCCACCCCACAAGAAGTTGCGGTGGGATACGGAGTAGATAAGGCCTTTGACAGCCGAAACAGTCCGTATTTCACCGCAACTGATTTAACGATACCCAAAATTACTCTTCAACTCGCCGCGCTCTCCCCCAAATGTACAAAGCGCCCCGCGGGCGAATGCTCGCAGGGCGCCTCGATGACGGGTCTTACTTGATACCGCGACCCAAATCTTCGGCGATCTTATCCACGCCTTTGAGTGCGGCGCAGGTCTTTTTGTTGGAGCAATGCCCCGTGCAAACGCCACCCTGAGCGCAGTCGGCGCAGGTGCCCTTGCGGTAGATGCGCACGCATACCGCGACAAACGCA
>JAGZWV010000175.1 GCA_018378775.1 Collinsella sp.
GGTTATCCGCTCGCCGCACGTGAACAAGGACTCCCGTGAGCAGTTCGAGATGCGCACCCACAAGCGCCTCATCGACATCCTCGACCCCACCTCGGGCACCGTTGATTCGCTCATGCGTCTCGACCTCCCCGCTGGCGTCGACATCGACATCAAGCTCTAAGCGATATCGCTCATAGCTTACAGGGCCCCGCTGCCGTTACGGTAGCGGGGCCCTTTTGTTTTGAATGATGGTTTGGACTGCCGGGTAATGCTGCCGAGCCGATGGCTGCGGCGCCCTAATCGCTTAAGTGGCGCAAAGACGCCTCCTCAAAATGGAAGAAACGCAAGCCGTCTTTCGTTTCGATGCACGCGCGACCAAAGCCATCGACCGTTTTAAAGATGCCTCGCGCCAGCTCGTCTCCAGCGGGGGAGCGGGCGATAACGTGCTCTCCAATCCAATTGAGGTGAGCGACATATTCGCCGTGGACGGGCGCGAGCGGTCCGGTGTTTTCTTCCATGGAGTTGAGGCGTTCTGCCCAGGCATCTACGGCGTCTATAACGGCGTGATAGACCTCATCGAGGAGCATGTCGACGGTAGGAACGTTTTCGTTAAGGTCCGAGAGGCCAATTGCCGCCAGGCCGCCATCGGGCACCTCCTGGGGCGTGTAGTTTACGTTGACGCCAATGCCGCAGACGGCGAAGGGCCCGCCCTCGTTGTCACGAGCCGCCTCGACTAAGATGCCGCCAAGCTTATGTCCTCGTGCGACGAGGTCGTTGGGCCATTTGAGGCCGATCTCGTTAGCAAGACCCTGCTTTTCGAGCGCCTCGAGCACCGCTAGGCCGCTGACGGCGGCAAGACCAGAGTACTTTGCAGGATTAACGCATGGACGCAGGACAATCGAAAGCAATAGGTTGCCGGCGGTTGAATCCCACTTGTGGCCGCGCCGGCCGCGTCCTGCCGTCTGAGCCCGGGCGGCAAGTCCTGTGCCGTGCGGCGCTCCTTGTTTTCCTGCTTCGAGCAGGTCATCGTTG
The DNA here is from genome assembly GCA_018378775.1 of Collinsella sp. GTDB lineage: Bacteria > Actinomycetota > Coriobacteriia > Coriobacteriales > Coriobacteriaceae > Collinsella. The sequence continues at coordinate 1,012 of JAGZWV010000175.1, forward strand.
GTCGATCCGGTTACGTCGACTATCGTTAATTTGGTATCCATAACGGTTGCTACCTCCTAAGTTAATAAGGCAATCGCGTAATGGTGTCGAGAGATAGACACAATGTGAAGCCTTTGTCGCATTTGGACAATTTAATGTTAACACGTCAACAACGACTAAAATGCGCTATCCTCTCTTGGTCGATGTAAACACGTCAACAACTCAAAGGAGGCTAGTGATGGGTTTCACGATTCTTGGAACAGGCTCGGCGCTTCCTAAGCGCAGTGTTTCCAATGACGAGCTGTCCGAGTTCCTCGATACCTCGGATGAGTGGATTTTTACCCGCACGGGGATCAAGAGCCGCCACGTCTGCACCACCGAGTCACTTGACGAC
>JAGZWV010000176.1 GCA_018378775.1 Collinsella sp.
TCCCCCTCGGTTATCGTTAACAAAAAGACAACAATTCCGAGGGGAAGGACCATCAAATCAGGTCAGTTCGGGACTGACCAACCTGCCGAGTGAAAAGCAGTAACAGCGCGATCAACTCATCAGCGTTTTTTCTGACAAGAGGAGTATGATTCTCCAGGCTATCCAGTAAGTCATGCAGCTCATTATTGACCTGGTGGAGCACCTTAAAGAGTGCACCAGAATCCCGGCAGCTCTGATATGCAAGATTTGCCTGAACAGCACGATTCTGCATGATCCCGATTTGTGCGATTGCGTCTTTCTGCTGATCGCCTGTTGGCTGATAAGTGGTGTTAAAAGAAAATGCGCTCATAATTCCTCCTGTATCTGATGTTTTCAGCCCCCATCATCTGTTGAGTTTCGGGAGCCGCGGTTTTGACGTTTTGCGGGGACCTGCCTTTTGTTCCCTCCGGTATTCACCATCACCTGTTTGAGAACCTTCGCCGCATGGGGCATCACTGCCACGGCCTGACGCACCTGTCCTGGGCAGAACGCAAAATTTTTTACCGGGTTTTGGGTAAAAAATTTTGTGGGCTGTTCATTTACCCTGGACAGTCAGTGCGGCAGGTTGTGGCTGTCTATGCCCCCGGCGACAGGGGCTTAAACAGGTGAATGGCACCGGACAGAACAACGGGCAGGGACCCGCCGCAACGACGTGAAGCGCGGTTTGCGAAACGGCGTTGCTCCTTACATCCCGGCGTCTTTTTGCCGGGATGCCGGGAGCGCAGGCCACGGCGCGACAGGGGTGGCGCGACCGTTCCGGTCGCTGCAAACCCGGGGTTTTGCGTCAGGGATGGAAGCCCGCCAGGGCGGAGACAGCTCCGCTGGCTCCGTTCACGACAGCCCGCCCCGCCAGGGGGACGCCCGGAAAAGGCATAAGCAGGAGAACAACAAAACAGACAGTAATCAGAGCAGCAGAAAAAAGAAGAACAGTAGCAGTAGCAGTAGCAGTAGCAGTAGCAGTAGCAGGAACAACAACATCATCAGTAACAGGCAAATGACAGGTCTGAAAAGACAGAAGCCCACAGCAGAACGTCCGCGTAATGAAAGGGGCGGCGCGTAAGCGCGGCCCCTTTCAGCGCCACCGGCGCGCGGTCTTTTCCCGGCGCGGGCAGACGGGCATTTATCCTCCCGCCTGCCCGGAGTCATCAGGCACGCAGACGAATAATCATCGTCGGAACACGGGTATAAGCAAATGTGCCGCACGGCAGCACCTCGCGGACATCAGAAAACGGTAACAGCTTCTCCTGCTGGCGCGGCCCGTTCAGACAGACGGCAACCAGCACACCACCCGGACGCAACAGGGAAAAAGCCCGCAGGATATGCCGGATATCCTGCCCGTGAAT
>JAGZWV010000177.1 GCA_018378775.1 Collinsella sp.
TGAACAATGCTGACATCAGCACCATGCTCAAAGGCATCGTCCAGCCGCTGCATGACGGTTTCCAGCTCATCGTCTGTCAGACTCCAGTCCTGGGCTATGTGACGCACATCCCCACGGGTCAGCACCACGGCAAAAACGCATTCACTGTCCGGCACGTCTGTATCCAGCACTTCGCGGATAATTTCTTTAACAGTACAGTACATGTTCTCGTCTCCTTTACAGGGGCGGCATCGCCGCCCCGTCCGTTAATCAGTCAAGTGCCGCGTAAATCGCATTGCATTCGGGGTGAAATTCGATGTGGCTCCACAACTGCGCATCGCGCATCCGGTAAAGGTGTGTCAGTCCCGCATCCCCGCTGTCGTGGTACAGCCACAACTGGCGGTTAATCACAAGGGAAGTCAGGATGATACCTGCGGCATCAGCACTCACAGTGCGGTCAAACCAGTTTTCACCGTTGACCAGATGAAAACGGTCGCCATCCGGCATCATGTAACCGCCACCGTCCGGCAGGCGGATGAAATGCCAGAAGCCTCCCTGATATTCCGGCATCATTTTTTGCGCCAGCGCGTACACATACGCCTCGGCATACAGAAAATCCAGGCCAAACAGGTAAGGCAGAAAGGAGAGACGGTCGCACTCTTCAACATTCAGAGTGACAGGTTTCGCATATTGCATGATGTTTTCCTCCGTTGTTCACATATTCCGCGACACCGGGCGGTGCCGTGCCTCCATCTTTGCCGGGCCTGCAGGGTTGCAAGGGCGCAAGGGAAGCCGCAGCCTGACGCGCACGGCTGACGGGAGTTGAAGGGTGAGACCGCGAAATCTGAGCGGGTGAACGACCGGAAAATCACGGCAGACGGGAAGGAGGGACCGGGTGACCGCAGCGGTTCACCTTACCTTGCAACCCGCCCGCAGAAGCCCGGCTACGATGGAGGCACGGCACAGCCCGCACACGACGCTGAGGCCACATAACTGAAAACCCACAAGGCCATGCCCCACATGGCCGGGTAAAGAGGAGCCTGCGGCGACATCCTTTTGCTCTTTCCGGGGACCGACTGGAAAAGGCGGAGATTTTTCCCCGCCAGCGTCATCATTTCCGGATTTTTGCCAGGGCATCCGCCATGCTGCGGATTTCGTTCCGGGCTTCCCGGACCACCTCCCGCAGAACACCACGGTCAAACCAGCGGCGGGGCGGTTCATCCGGTATACGCAGCATATCGCAGGCCAGCCCACTGGACAGGATATGCTCCACACACTCACTGACCAGATACATTTCCACCGACGAAAAACGAGCGCCCCGGTTCAGGATGGCATCGAGCACCACGGGCAGGTTTTCGTCGTCTTCATCGAGCCAGCAGGGGTGATCGCTTTCCTTCAC